>NZ_JAATJN010000001.1:2703505-3007010 GCF_011927955.1 Brevibacterium marinum
CAAACAGTGGGCATGGGACTTCAACTACGTCAATCAAGATGTGTACTTCGCTGGAACACAGGTCCACCTCAACGGCAGCGAGGAGCCGGGGGAGAAGGCACCGACCCTCTACCTCCCCGTCGACACCGACCTCGAGATCAAACTGCATTCACGCGATGTCATCCACTCGTTCTGGGTGCCCGCATTCCTCGAGAAGCGCGACATGATTCCTGGTCACGACCAGAGTCTGCATCTGCGCGCGGAGAAGGAAGGCGAGTACGTGGGCAAGTGCGCCGAGCTCTGCGGTGAATACCACTCCGAGATGCTCTTCAATGTGAAGGTCGTCTCCCAGGAGGAGTTCGAGGACTACACCCAGTCACTCGCCGACCAAGGCAACACCGGTCAGCTCGGTCCTGAGTACGATCGCAACTGGTACCCGAAAGAAGGTGCTGAAAAATGACCGCAACGATGAATCAGTCGGCCCTTGACGCCCCGGTCGTTCCGCGGAGCAAGGGAAAGATCATCGTCGACTGGATCACGTCGACCGACCATAAGACGATCGGGTACCTGTACCTCATCGCGTCGTTCATCTTCTTCTGTGTCGGCGGCGTCATGGCGCTCATCATCCGTCTCGAGCTCTTCGACCCGGGCATGCAGATCATTGAGACCAAGGAGCAGTACAACCAGCTGTTCACGATGCACGGCACTCTGATGCTGCTGATGTTTGCGACTCCTCTGTTCGCCGGTTTCGCCAACGTCATCATGCCTCTGCAGATCGGTGCCCCGGACGTGGCATTCCCACGTCTGAATGCCTTCGCCTTCTGGATGTTCCTCTTCGGCTCGCTCATCGCCCTCTCCGGCTTCCTCACTCCTCAGGGTGCGGCGTCGTTCGGTTGGACTGCGTACGCGCCGCTGAGCAATACGACGTTCACACCGGGTGCCGGCGGCAACCTCTGGGTTCTCGGCTTGGCCCTGCAGGGAATCGGAACGATCCTCGGTTCGGTCAACTTCATCACCACCGTGATCACGATGCGTGCCCCTGGTATGACCATGTTCCGGATGCCCATCTTCACCTGGAACGTGCTCATCACCGGCATTCTGGTCCTCATGGCCTTCCAGCCCCTCGCGGCGGCTCTGCTCGTCCTGGGATCGGACCGAATACTGGGATCGCATGTATTCAGCCCCGGCAATGGGGGACCGATCCTCTGGCAGCACTTGTTCTGGTTCTTCGGTCACCCTGAGGTCTATGTCATCGCCCTGCCGTTCTTCGGCATCGTCACCGAGATCTTCCCTGTCTTCAGCCGGAAGCCGGTCTTCGGCTACAAGGAGCTGGTCTTCGCTACGATTGCGATCGCCGCCCTGTCCGTAACAGTGTGGGCTCACCACATGTACGTCACCGGTGTCGTCGCTCTTCCGTTCTTCGCGTTCATGACGATGTTGATCGCCATTCCGACGGGAGTGAAGTTCTTCAACTGGATCGGCACGATGTGGCGAGGGTCGATCACTTTCGAGACCCCGATGGTCTGGTCCCTCGGCTTCCTCGTCACCTTCCTGTTCGGCGGTCTCACCGGTGTCATCTTGGCCAGCCCCGCACTTGATATGCAGGTCTCCGACACCTACTTCGTCGTTGCGCACTTCCACTACGTGGTCTTCGGCACCGTCGTGTTCGCGATGTTCGCCGGTTTCTACTTCTGGTGGCCGAAGTGGACCGGAAGGATGCTCAACGAGAAGCTCGGACACATCCACTTCTGGATGCTGTTCATCGGCTTCCATGGCACTTTCCTCGTTCAGCACTGGTTGGGTGTCGATGGTATGCCGCGTCGTTACGCGGACTACCTGCCGCAGGATGGCTTCACCTGGATGAACCAGGTCTCCACGGTCGGCGCAATGATCCTGGGTCTGTCGATGGTTCCGTTCTTCTGGAACGTGTGGATCACGGCTCGCAATGCACCGAAGGTCACAGTCGATGATCCGTGGGGCTATGGCGGTTCTCTGGAATGGGCGACTTCCTGCCCACCTCCCCGCCACAACTTCACCTCTCTGCCTCGCATCCGCTCGGAGCGTCCGGCGTTCGACGTGAACCATCCGGAGCTGCTCGAATACGCCGGGCATGGCACCGCTGAACCGCAACTCGCCGGAGGTAACGTCAAGTGAAGTCATCGATCACCCTGTTCCTGGTCAATGCCGTGTTCTTCGTCGTCGTGGCGTTCATCTACGGTCTCTACACGGAGTTCACCGAGATGGTCGGATTCCCTGCGCTGCTTCTCACCGGCTTCATGTCCGGCATGATCGGCGTCTACCTGTGGCTGACCGACCGTCGCGTCGGTCGCCAGCCTCAGGATGCTGAATATGCCGAGATCTCCGATGCCGATGCCGACTACGGTTTCTTCAGCCCGTGGAGCTGGTGGCCGATTGCATGTGCCGGAGCGGCCGCAGTGTCGTTCTACGGAATTGCCATGGGATGGTGGATCTTCCCCTTCGGTGCTCTTCTCGGGCTCGTCGCCCTCGTCGGCCTCGCCTTCGAACACGACCGTGGGGACCACGCCCACTGATCCGCGGAGAAGCTGAGGCTTCCACCAGATAACAGACCGCTGGCCCGTACTCATCTGAGTCCGGGCCAGCGGTCTATTCATGCGCGATGTCGTTGCGGAGTCTCATCGGTCGTCTCGGCTTCGGACACTGGTGCAGGGCCTCTTGCAGGTGCCTTGGTGTGGTGATGGACCTGCGCCCGTCGCCACCCATAATCCGCTCACGGTGCCCGCGATCCCGCCGTCGTACAGCACGGGTGTGTGGCCGTTCGTGGGCAAGTTCGGTGGTCGACAGCGGGTACGTGTCGTGGAGGCCGTGGCAATTCCCGAAGGCCGTGAATATTCACGTCATTGGGGTCCGCCGATCGCGTCTTGCGGCACCAGCGCGTCGAGGGTTCAGTAGCCCTCACAAGTAGTCGACAATGGTGTGCGCGGGGCCACGGCATTTCAGAACGCTTCCGGGGACTGTGAGAACGCCTCCCGGAGCTGTGCACAGCTCCGAGGCAAGGCGGCGCTCCGCGGCAGGGCGTTGATCCGTTGCGGAGGCTGCCGTGCGCCGCGCAGACTGTCGGGGCTACGCCGAATCGGGGACTGCCGACTCGCCGCTTCCTTCGCGTGTGGCTGAGCCAGCGTGTGTAGATGCAGTTCGCATCGCCTGGGAACTTCACGCAGCATTGTGGAACGCCGAAGTGGCTCCCCGGGGCGGTGGGCGGCAGAGCATAGATGTGAAGGGCCCGTGTGGGGTGTCAACGGCCAGTGGGAATTGCCCATGGGCGGCCAGCAGAACTGCCCATAGGTGGCCACGATTTCTGCCCATCCGAAACTCGTGTCTGGTCGTGGCCACCGGGCTCGATCACCCTCAGTTCAAGGCGACCACCCCCGCACCAGAAACAGCCTGGCTCAACCGAATCGATTCGCCACTGGTCTGAACCAGGTGAGCATGATGAAGGAGGCGATCGACGGTGGCTGTGGCTACGGTCTTGGGCATCAGCTGGTCAAATGCCGCCGGATGTAGATTCGATGAGATCGCGATCGAGCGTTTCTCATAAGCAGCATCGACAAGCCGATACAGCCCCTCGGCAGCATCCTCGCTGACCGGCAGCAACCCGATATCGTCAACGACGACCAGATCGGCTCGCAGCAACCGCTCCACGGTCTTCGTCACCGCATCATCGGGACGATGAGCACGGATCAGCGCGCCCAAGTCCTCCAACCTCAGCCAGGACACTCGCCCGCCCTCATCAATGATCTTGTGCCCCAGCGCTTCCAGGAAGAACGATTTACCCGTCCCGGCCGGCCCACACACCGCCAGGTTCTCCTTCCGGGCCACCCACTCCAGTGTCGACAGTGCCTGCTGCGTCGGTGTCGGAATCGATGACACGTCCTCATCCCAGGATTCAAACGTCTTGCCCGTGGGGAAACCGGCCTGTTTGCGCCGGTTGGCCAGCATCGCCGCCGACCGGCCACGAGACTCCTCAACCAGAAGGGCCCGCACCACTTCGACAGGCTCCCACCGTTGAGCTTTCGCCGTGGCCAGCAGCTCCGGGGCCAGGGTGCGCGCATACGGCATTTTCAGCCGCCGCATCAGCGCCTCGACCTCAGCATCCAACACGGGCGTTTCATGAATGATCGCCATCACACCTCCCCGCCATCGGCGCTGACCCGCTGATTGCCCATCGCCTGCCACCCGCCGGTGCCCTGAGCCAGGGAGGACTCTTCATCAGCACTTCGGGCATGCGCATCGACCCGGTTGACCAGCAGTGATGCCACATCACCGGTGGCGAATCGTCCATAGGCGGCAGCAGTGCCCAACGCCTCGTCGACAACGTCACCGCCGTGCAACCGGGACAACGCCACCGCCTCTGTCATCTTCTGCCGCATCCGCGATGCTCCAACCGCGGCAGCCTCTCTCAACCATTCATGCGCGCCATGCCCAATGGCCAGGAACTCTTCTTCGTCCTGATTCTTCGCCCTGATCGCGTAGACTCCCGGCACTTTCTGGGTGGCATCGGTCGGGAAATGCCGGTCATTGATCTTCGGCGATCCTGGCCGGGCTCGCCCGTGGCGAGCCACTTCCTCAAACCCATCGGATCCTGGTGCGACGATGACGATCTGTTCACCATCAGCGACTCCCTGCACCCGGACGAAGACCTCGCTGCCCATCAGCGCATGCGGTACCGAGTACTGGCCCGATTCGAAGGCCACCATCGGCGTATTGGTCGGCACTTTCCGCGACAGGCCGAACGCGATGGTGTGTGCCCGCCCGGGCACCGCATGCATCACCGACCGCTCATCATCGACCAGATCGATCGGGCGTCTCTTCGTCACCCGATGCTCTTTCCCATTGACTTCGGTCATGAATGCCTGGCAGGCGGCTTCGAGCTCGGCGAATGAATCGTAGCCGTGAAGGAGATTCGTGGCTGTGGGCACCAGATCTGCCTTCGCGATCTGCACTGACCGTTCGACCCCGCCCTTCGACGCGGGATCAGCCGGTTCACACGTAAGCACCGTGGCCCCGTAGTACTTGGCGAACGAAACCGTGTCGCGATTGCGCACCGGCACCCCGGCGATGTGCATCGTCGTGACCGTCTTCTCGTTATCCGTGAGGACATAAGTCGGGATGCCACCGATGAGCCGAAACGTCCGGTCCAGGGCCATGAACACCGATGGCAGCGTCTTGTCCCGCAACGGGATCACGACTCGGAATCTCGAAAACGCCAGCCAGGCGATGAATAACACCGTCTTGACTCCCGCGACGACAGGCCCGTCACCATAGTCGTATTGCAGCCATAGCCCGGGCTCTGCCACCCAGGGCCGATGCACCCGCCGCCCGGCCTTCTCATGGGTGCGTTTCGCTTCGGCGACCGCCCGACGCGTCGACCTCTCCGACCCCGGGTAGCCGAGCTTGACCAGTCGCTGGTGGACCTTATCGGCTCGGATTCTTCCTCCTGAACGAGTCACGAGTTCGATGACCTTGTCCATGTACGCATCGGTGACACGCTCACGTCGGGTTGGTGTTGCCACGGGCCGGCCCCGGTCACGGGCCTGCACGTGGGCTTTGACTGTGTGATGAGAGCATCCCGCCAGTTCCGCGGCTGCCCGGTACGACCCTGTCGTGTCGAACGCTTCTAGAATTTCCATGATTTCTCCGTCAGACTTCATATGCGGCCCCGGCCCCTCCCGTGGTGATGCTGATCGATTAGACACCGTCATCATCTCCGAGAAACGGTTCGGGGCCGTGCCCTTGTCACAAGGGCTTCTTCGTGAGTCGGATGGGCAGAAAATATGGCCGCCACTGGGCAGTTCTACTGGCCAGGAGTGGGCGATTCTACTGTCCGCCTATGGGCAGTTTTCCATGGCCGCTAACAGTGGGGTCGTACGGGGTGTGGTGGCACCGGTGCTGGGTGCGGTGACACCGAAAGACAACGGCGCTGGTGCCCACAGGCCATTTCGGGAAACCACACATCACCATGCCCATCGTGTGCCAGGGGAGATCTGCCAGCACTGAGGGCCCAGCAGAATCTGCTGGGCCCTCAGGCTCAATGGCGCGTGCTCAGGAATCGAGCCTGAACAATCACATGATCAGTATCCGAGCTGGCCCTGACCGCCACTCTCGACGGAGTCATGGTCATGATGCGAGGCTTCGAGCTCCTGTTTGGTCACAGGCGCCACGCGATCTTCGAAGAAGAACTTCGACAGTCGCGCTCGGAACTTCTCCAAACCGGTGATCTTGCCTTCGGCGTTCGGCTCGGCCGGAGTGTAGGTCGGCGATTCGAATGCGGTCAGCTTCCAGAGCTTGTGCGGAGGCAGTGCCTCGTGACGCTCCAGGAACTCGCCATGGGGGAGTCGGATGATGTTCGCCGTCTCTCGTCCGTGCAGGGCGATTTCGCGATCCTTGCGCTGCAGAGCGATGCACATGCGCTTCGTGATCAGGTAGCCGATGATCGGCCCGAGGAAGAACACGGCACGGAAGATGTAGATCATGTCGTTGAGTGACATCTGGAAGAAGACAGCGATGATGTCGCCCGAGGCCGCAGCCCACATGTTGCAATAGAAGATGACTCCTGCGACTCCGATGGCCGTGCGCGTCGGGTTGTTGCGCGGACGATCCAGGATGTGATGTTCGCGTTTGTCCTTGAGCAGCCAGGACTCGAAGAACGGATAGACGAACATCACGGCGAAGAGGCCACCCATGACGATGACGGCACTGTTGATATTCAGCGAGATCGGCCATCCGGCGATGTAGAACTCGAGCCAGCCCGGAACGATGCGCAGGAACCCGTCCGCCCAGCCGATGTACCAGTCGGGCTGGGTGCCTGCCGACACAGGTGATGGATCGTAGGGACCGTAGTTCCAGATCGGGTTGATCGTGAACAGGGCCGAGATCAGTGAGATGAGACCGAAGATGAGGAAGAAGAATCCTCCGCCCTTGGCGGCGAACGTCGGCATAACCGGCTCTCCCACCACGTTCTTCTCGGTGTTGCCGGCTCCGGGATACTGCGTGTGCTTGTGAACGACCACGAACACCAGGTGAATGCCGATCAGAGCGATCAGCAGCGCAGGAACGATCATGATGTGCAGCGAATAGAGCCGTGCGACGATGTCGGTGCCCGGGAACTCTCCGCCGAAGATGAAGAACGAAAGGTACGTGCCGACCAAGGGCAACGATTTGACGATGCCGTCGATGATTCGCAGGCCATTTCCTGACAGCAGGTCGTCGGGCAGCGAATAGCCCGTGAAACCGGCAGCCATGCCCATGATGACCAAGAGTACGCCGACGATCCAGTTGAGTTCGCGGGGACGGCGAAAGGCGCCGGTGAAGAAGACACGCAGCATGTGAATGCTCAGCGCGGCCACGAACAGAAGTGCGCCCCAGTGGTGCATCTGGCGGATGAACAGGCCTCCGCGGATCTCGAACGAGATCGCGAGGGTCGAATTGTATGCTTCCGAGATCTCGACACCGCGCAGCGGTGCCCACGGTCCCTCATAATGCATCTCGCCCATTGCTGGAGTGAAGAAGAAGGTCAGGAACGTTCCGGAGAGAATGACGATGACGAAGCTGTAGAGGGCAACCTCACCGAGCATGAACGACCAGTGGGAGGGAAAGATCTTCCGCCCGAATTCGCGCACCAGGACCGAAGCCCCGACTCGTGTTTCGGTGAAGTTCGCGGCCTTCCCGACTGTAGTTGTGGGTTGTGTAGTACTCATGGGTGATTGATCTCCCAGAACGTAGGTCCGACGGGCTCAGGGAAGTCCGACTGTGCGACCAGGTAGCCTTCGCCGTCGACCGAGATGGGCAGCTGTGGCAATGGACGCTTGGCCGGGCCGAAGATGACCTTGCAGTGTTCGGTCACATCGAATGTCGACTGGTGGCATGGGCAGAGCAGGTGGTGCGTCTGGTGCTCATACAGTGCGACAGGGCAACCGACGTGGGTGCAGATCTTGGAGTACGCGACGATGCCGTCGTGAGACCAATCCTTGCGATCCGGATCCTCGTGGAGTTCCTTGGGGTCAATGCGCATGAGGAGAACTGCGGCCTTGGCCTTCTCATTGAGCGGGTGCTCGCTGGCCTCTTCATCGCCGATGCCCGAAGGCAGCACATGGTAGGCAGAGCCGATGGTGACGTCGTCCGCTTTGATGGGGCGTTCGGATTCGGCAGACGGAACCCCGCCCGGGTCCTGAATCAGGCGCACACCTTTGTCCCACAGCGTAGTGAACATCTTGTCGCCGGGCAGCGGGCCCAGGTCGCGGAAGACGAGGACAGCGGGCAGGGGTGCGATGGCCAGTGCGGCGATCAGGGTATTGCGCAGGAGAGGGCGGCGAGCGATTCCCGACTCCTCCTTGGCCTGATGGAGGATCTCGAGTGCAACTGCCTGATCCTCTTCACTGCCGCCGATGTCATGGCGTTCGTCGATGCCCTCGTGGTCGCTCATGAGGTTCTTCGCCCACAGCACAGCGCCTGCACCGATGGAGAACATCGCCACGGCGGCACCGAGACCCACCGAGGTGTTGTGCAGTCGGATGCTCTGCATCGTCTCGCCCGGGGTGAACAGGAAGTAGGAGACGATGAACCAGATGGTTCCGACCATCGACAGGACGAACCACAACGCCACCTGGCGTTCGGCGACCTTCGCAGCCTTCGGATCCTTGTCGGCGATCCGCGGCTTGTGTTCTGGCAGCCCCGGGTTCGTGAACCCATTCAATTCCTCGAGCTGGCTGCCGCCGCCGAAGTGGTCTTTCGAGGTCATTGAATTCCCCGTCTTTTCTCGTGGTGGTTACTGAACGACATTGACAGACTCACTTCGACCTGGATGACAGCCACACTGTCAGTCCGATGACCGCGCTGAGTCCGAAGAACCAGATGAAGAGGCCCTCGGCCACTGGCCCCAGCGATCCGAGCTTGAATCCGCCGGGAGAGGGCTTTCCGGTGACCTCGTTGACGTAGGCGATCACATCGCGTTTGTCGTCGGGTGTCAGGTTCGCGTCGTTGAAGATCGGCATGTTCTGCGGTCCGGTCTGCATTGCCTCGTAGAGGTGCTTGTCGGACACTTCCGACAGATTCGGAGCGTATTTGCCTCGCGTCAGAGCGCCGCCGGCACCGACCACGTTGTGGCACATCGCACAGTTGGTGCGGAACAGGCTGCCGCCCGCAGCAGGGTCGCCCTTGGAAGCGTCGAGGTTCTCGTCCTCTGGAATCGCTGGTCCGGGCCCCAAGGAAGCGACGTACGCGGCGAGCTGCGCGGTCTGCTCCTCATCGAACTGCGGTTCTTTGGCGCGCGCCTGCGGACCGTTGGCCTGCAGGGGCATACGGCCGGTGCCGACCTGGAAGTCCACGGCAGCGGCACCGACACCGACGAGGCCCGGTCCTGACTTCGACCCCTCGCCGTTGAGACCGTGACATGTTGCGCAGTTGGCGGCGAACAGCTTCTTGCCCGCGTCGATGTCCGAAGCACTGGCTGTCTCGGCCTTTGCGCTCGAAGTCTGGGTGAAGAGAGCATAAGCTCCGCCGGTGAGCAGCAAGCCCACCAGAAGCAGCACAACCAGTGCCATGGGGTGCCTGCGGCGATCTGCTAAAAGCTTCACGTGATCGTCCTTTGCTTGAAATATTGTGAGTCCGAAGGGCCGAGCATCTCGAGCCGACTACTGGAGCAGATAGATGACTCCGAAGAGGCCGACCCAGACAACGTCGACGAAGTGCCAGTAGTAGGACACGCAGATCGCGAATGTGGCTTCGTGATGACCGAACTTCTTGGCTCCGTATGCGCGTCCGATCACGAGCAGGAAGCAGATGAGCCCGATGGTCACGTGGATACCGTGGAAGCCGGTTGTCAGGTAGAAGACCGAGCCGTAACCATCCGTGTTGATGGAGAGGCCCTCACTGACCAGAGTGGCGTACTCCATGACCTGGCCGGCGACGAAGACCGCGCCCAGCAGGAATGTGAGGTACAGCCACTCAACCATTCCCCATTTGGAGATGTTGAACAGAGAGCCTGTCCGGCGCGGCCGGAACCTCTCTGCCGCGAAGACGCCAAGCTGGCATGTGAACGAAGACGACACCAGAATCAGCGTGTTGCCGAGCGCATAGGGAATATCGTGGAGCTGAGTCTGAGTCTCCCATAGTTCCGGCACGACCGATCGAATGGTGAAGTACATGGCGAAGAGCGCGGCAAAGAACATCAGGTCGCTCGCGAGGAACACGATGAAGCCCACCGTGGTCACATTCGGACGATTGACAACCGGATGTGCTGGCGCTGTTTGAGATGCAGTGGCAGTTGACACACCCCCATTATTACTCGTCTCGGGGTGAGTTTTCATCTTTTGCCCAGCAATCGGTGAATATTTTTCTACATCGTGTAGCGAAATCCTTGATTTGGTGCCGGAGTCTCGTATTCTCTCCATCGTGCATCCGCGTGTCGAAGACAGGATAGGATGCCGCAGGTAAGTTCCACCTCGCAGTCGGGGGTGGCGGCAGCTCATAAGGAGAGTTCATTCGGATGACGGAGACACCGCGCACGACAGCCCCGGAAGCACCGGCTTCCGGGTCCCGAACCTCACCTGAGGGCACCACCTACAGTTGGCCCGAGCTGTTGATGTCGCTGATGCATCAGCAGGACCTTGAAGAGTCCGCCGCGTCATGGGCGATGGATCAGATCATGTCCGGTCAGACGCCCGATGTGACAATGGCCGCATTTCTCGCCGCACACCACACCAAGGGTGAGACCGTGGCGGAGATCGCAGGTCTGGTCTCCGCGATGATGGACCATGCCGTGAAGCTGCCGGGTCTTGAGGACTCCGTCGACATCGTCGGCACAGGAGGGGACCGGGCCAAGACGGCCAACATCTCCTCGACGGCTGCGATGATCATCTCCGCCAGCGGTCAGTGCGTCGTCAAACACGGCAATCGAGCGACATCCTCCGCTTCGGGCTCGGCCGACGTCCTCGAGGCCCTCGGCGTGCGGTTCGACATCACGCCGGAACAGACGGGCATCATCGCGAAGGAGGTCGGTCTGGCGTTCTGCTTCGCCAATGTCTTCCATCCGTCGATGCAGTTCGTTGCCGCGGTTCGACGACAGATCAGCGTCCCGACCGCCTTCAACATCCTCGGCCCCCTGACGAACCCTGCTCGTGCCCGCCACACCGCGATCGGAGTTGCCGATGCGCAGATGGCGCCGCTGGTCGTCGGCACACTGGCGAAGAGGGGACACCAGGCGGTCGTGTTCCGTTCCCGCGACGGATTGGACGAGTTGAGCAACACCGATGTCAACGACGTCTGGGAGATTCGTCACGGCGAGGTCGAACACACGACCTTCGATGCGCTGGACCTCGGCTTCGCCCGTGCAACGAAGGACGATCTGCGCGGCGGTGGACCCGAGGACAACGCGGCGATCACCCGTTCGGTCCTCAACGGCGAGAGGTCCGCTGTCCGCGATATCGTCCTCATCAACACCGCAGCCGCGCTTGTCGCCGCCGACGAGTCCGCCGTGGGGACGCTGACCGAGCGGATGGCGTCGAAACTGACCGTCGCGGAGGAGACGGTCGAGGCGGGGCTGGGTGCCCAGAAGCTCGATCAGCTCATCGCCGTCTCACACCGCGTCGCCGAGACGAACCGTTCCTGACTCCTGTGCATGGAAGTTGGCACCGGAGCGTGGGAGCGACCACGCTCCCTGCTCGGTGATCAGGGTGGCCGTCTGCAGCCACTGCGACAGGACGCGCGTCTCCTCCGGCAGGGAATCGGTGTCCGCCGGGAACGGACCGGGTGCAGGCACCCATTCCGCGGTCGCCCGTATCGCCGCCGATGAATCCGCGACTGCCCGAGAACCACGGACGTGCGAGGCGGCGGCCAGCTTGCCGTGGCGGATGACGGCGAGGTCGAGTCCGCCGTCGGGCCCGGGGGAGTGGGCAAGGATCTCGGGCACGGCCCTCAGCGCTTGAGCGGACTCGGCTCGTGCCGCCGTCGACATGGCCGAGCGCATCGCGTCTCGAACTTCGGCGGCGGTTTCATATCTGGCTTCGGACGCCAGCCTGGTCATGCGCTGGGTGCACAGTCTGCGCAGCGAGGAGAAGTCTCCGCCCATGGCGTCGAAGAGATCCGCGATGCCGGACAGGTACGTCTGCCTGTCGGTCACGCCTGCGCAGGGGCCTCCGCACTGACCGACCTGTGAACTCACGCATGGACGGTGCGCGGCGAGCGTCGCAGCTGTGACCCTGGCCGTGCAGCGTTTGACGGGGTAGAGAGTATCGAGGAGCTCCTTGACCGCCTGGGCCGATTTGCGGGATCGGAACGGGCCCAGGGGTATGGCCGATGACTTCTCAAGGGCCGTGGTCGAGCGTACGACCGACAGACGCGGGTACTCCTCATCGCTGAGAACGATCCAGGAATTGCGTTCGGGATTCTTCGACCGGCGATTGTACGGCGGTGCGAGTTCCCCGATCAGGCGGATCTCCCTAACCTCGGCCTCGAGCGCATGGGCGCACGGCAAGCAGCTGACCTCCTGGGCTGCCGTGATCATCTCAGCCATCCGTCCGCGATTCTCCGACGCATTGAAGTAGCCACGGACACGGCGGGCCATGTTTCCCGACTTTCCGATGTAGAGAACCCGCCTGGTTCCATCGAGGAACATGTACACACCGGGCTCGGCCGGCACTCCCTTCGCCAGATGCGATTTGGCCTGCCGCTTCGCCCACCCGGCTTGTCTGACCGCGGCCAGATCTTCGAGCGTCGTGATCCCGTATCCGCCGAAGCGCTCGAGCAGACGATGGAGCAGCTCGCCGGTCGCCCGGGCGTCGGAGAGTGCTCGGTGGTCGGGTGAGACTTCGGTTCCGAAATGGGCGGCGAGAGTCGACAGCTTGTGGTTGCGGACCTCGTCGCGGCCCACGACTCGTCGGGACAGGGTGACCGTGTCGAGGACGGTCGGCTGGGGCCAGTGGTAGTCGAGCCTCTCACACGCCGAGCGGAGGAAGCCGATGTCGAAGGGCGCATTGTGGGCGACCAGGACCGAGCCGAGCGAGAACTCCAGAAAGCTCGGCAGGACCGAGCGAATCGACGGCGCGTCATCGACCATGGCGTGAGTGATGCCGGTCAGCCGTGCCACGAACGGGCTGATCACCGATTCCTCGGGCTTGACCAGGGACTGGAACTCACCGAGGACCTCGCCCCCGCGGGTCTTGACGGCGCCGATCTCGGTGATCTCCGACTTTCCGGCGCTGGTACCGGTCGTCTCGAGGTCGACGATGACGAAGGTGACCTCGTGCAACGGGGCGCCGAGGCTGTCGAATGACAGTTGGGTATCCGTTGTTGCTGTGGGCGCTCGGTCGAATGGGATGGACATGGGCTACAGTCTGTCACCCGGCTCTGACATCGCGGCAGAAGGCGTGGCGCCGGTCTGTGTCATCACACGGAGGCTGTGTCATCACACGGAGGCGCCGTTGTCACCGTCGCCCGAGCGACTGGAGGGAAGATGGAAGAAGAGCCCCACCGCCCCGCCGAGGCCGACGGCGATGCCCACCAGGAGGAACCATCCTGGCAGCGGACGGAAGAAGACGGTGCCGATGAGGAGCAGCAGGACGGCTCCGAAGGTCGCGATCACTGAAAGCACGAGGGTCGGTGAAGCGGTGCGCCAACCGATCGGTTCTGCAGGCCCCGGCTCCCACCGCTCCTCCTCTTCAAGGCGTTCCCGGACCTCATCGACGGGCATGTCGCCCATCATGGCGCTGGGTTCGGCGATCTGATTGACGAGGTCCTCCCAATCACGGTCACTGACGCGCGACGAATCGCCGAGCCGTTCGGACTCGGGAACCTGGTTGCGCCAGTCCTCGTTCTTCTCGTCGTCCATGTCCTCTATCAGCAATCTCTTCGGTGACTCTATTCCCTGTGCTCCGCGGTGCCCTCCGGTGCGGCAGTGGAGGGCCTCGCCTTCGTCAGGATCACCTCGGCGATCAGCTCTGCATCATTGTCCAAGGTGGCCACGTGCTGGGAGCGTCGCAAGGACACGATCTCAGGACGTCGGGGCAGGTGGGCACGCAGGGTCCTCAGAGTACGTGGGCCGACGACGCCATCGCGGCCGGAGACGAGGAGGGTGACGGGGCACTCGACGTGCCACAGGTCCTCGCACAGCCTTCTCTGCGCAGAGGCGAACGAGGCGATGGCCGCGACGGGGGTGCGGTCGTAGGCGTACTCGCATCGGTCAGGATGGGCGATGTCTCCGGCGATCGCCGGCACCGACGACACGACGTGCTTGAGAACGGGCAGGAAGGGAGTGAGAGGAGAGTCGATGTGCAGCGCCGGATTCACCAGGACCAGTTCGGCAGGGGACGAGTCCCCGGCACCGAGCGCCAGTGCGAGAGCCCCGCCCATGGACAGTCCTGACACGACGACGCGTGAGTGCTCGCGCGAGAGGGCGTCGAACTCGACCCTCGCCGCTTCCAGCCAGTCGGACCATGTCGTGGCGTTGAGATCCTGCCAGCGAGTGCCATGGCCCGGCAGCAGCGGCGCGCTGACGCTGAGTCGGCGAACGCTGAGAGCTCGGGCGATGGGGAACCAGGCGGCGGGCGACCCGGTGATCCCGTGGAGAAACAGCACTGCAGTGTCTGACTCCTCAGCCATCTGCCGGTAAGGTGCAGTGGGCACCGATTGCGGTGAGTAGTCGATCTCCATAGCTTCAGCATGGCATGAATCCGCACCTATGGTGTCGATATATGATGTCCGAGGACGACAAAGAGTCGTGACAGGGAAGGGTGCTCGTGTTCTACTGGTTTCTCAAGCGAGTCCTGGCCGGACCCATACTGCGGATGCTCTTCCGGCCCTGGGTTCGGGGACTGGACAACCTCCCCTCCGACGGGCCCGCGATCATCGCCGGAAACCACAACCACTTCATGGACTCGATCTTCGTTCCCCTACTCGCTCCTCGCCCGGTGGTCTATCTGGCCAAGAAGGACTACTTCACGGGACGCGGCCTCAAGGGCGCTGTCACCCGTTGGTTCTTCAAGCTCAACAATCAGCTGCCGATGGACAGAGCTGGCGGAACCGGATCCCAGGCGTCCTTGGAGTCCGGTCTCAAGGTGCTCGGGGAGGGGAATTCCCTCGGGATCTACCCAGAGGGGACACGTTCACCGGACGGCAAGCTCTACCGTGGACGCACCGGCGTCGCCCGCCTCGTTCTCGAATCCGGCGCCCCTGTGATCCCTGTGGCGATCATCGGCACCGACAAGATCCAGCCCCCGGGTCGACTCATCCCGAAATTCCGGCGCGTCGGAATCGTCTTCGGTTCCGCGATGGACTTCTCGAAGTACGAGGGCCTGCCGGCGGACAGGTTCCTGTTGCGTTCGGTCACCGACGAGATCATGTACGAGATCATGAGGCTCTCGGGCCAGGAATACGTGGACAAATACGCGTCGAGCGTCAAAACGAAGCTGCTCACGAGCTCCAAGCCGAAGAGGACCGAGGGGTCGAAGCCTGCCGATCAGCGGAAGAAGGGGTCCACCGCCGAGGGCGCCGATGAGGCCCCTGACGAGTCCGACTGAGGACTCTCTTCCGCGCTTTCGCAGTGTCCCGGTTCCGCCATCGCTCTGTTCGAATACTGCGATAACAGCGACACGCACAAATCGTTACCTTGAGGTGTTTGTCCTGGACGGACGGGGAGAATAGCTTGGAGTTGTTGAATCCCACTGTAGGTTCGCTGAGAAGAGAGCTAGAATGGATATGTTCTCTGCCCTTCAAAGCGACCTCGCTTCCCCCAGGGACTATAAGGAGGAGTCGGTGTGAACCGCTCAAGTCATGAAAGCGTCGAGACGACGCCGATACCGCCAGCCGCCCAAGGACTGCTGTTCGACGACGATCTGCCCGTCCTCGACGAAGAGGCGGGTTACCGTGGTCCGACCGTGTGCAATGTCGTCGGCATCAGCTACCGTCGCCTCGACTACTGGGCACGCACCGACCTGGTGGCTCCGTCTATCCGCAATGCAACGGGATCGGGCAGTCAGCGGCTCTACAGCTTCCGTGACATCCTCGTCCTCAAGATCGTCAAGCGGCTCCTCGACACCGGCGTCGGTCTGCAGTCGATCCGCACAGCGGTCGACCATCTGCGATCACGCGGTGTCCGCGATCTCTCACAGATCACTCTCATGTCGGATGGGGCCAGCGTGTTCGAATGCACTTCGCCCGATGAGGTCGTCGACCTTCTGCAGGGCGGACAGGGTGTCTTCGGCATCGCCGTCGGACGCGTCTGGAACGAAGTCGAGGGAAGCCTCTCGGAACTGCCGAGCGAACGCATCCCCGAAGACGACTCCACCGTCGTGGAGATGGACGAACTCGCTCAGCGAAGGGCACAGAAGCTCGGCTGACCGACCGTCGCCCGAAGTCAGGGCAGTCCCTGATGGGACGCAGTGGGGGACTGAAATTGATGGCCCGTCCGAACGGACGGGCCATCAACGTATTCAGCACCAGCGCATTCCGGCAGGGTCTCTGCCAGCCGGCAGAACTTATTGGTTCGTGTCCTTGCGTGAACGGATGTTCTCCGAGCGCAGGGCGCGTTCGAGCAGTGTGTCGAAAGACGTCGCCACTTCCTCGGCCGGTTTTCCCGGCCAGGAGTGGATGGGGCGAGCCGAGCCCTGCGCCTGCTGCATCACTGCACGTTCGGCCAGAGGAGGGTTGAGGACCAGCGGCCCGAACATCTCCCGCATCTCACCGATCCGATAGTCGTGTTCATTGGATCCGGAACGGACCCGGTTGATGACGAGTCCCAACGGTTGAATCTCCGAAGTGCCCCGCTGGCGGAGCTCATCCGCCGCTCGGAGCGCACGGTCCGCCGCCGCCACTGAGAACAGGCTGGGCTCAGTCACCACCGCGACGCGGTTGCTGGCCGTCCAGGCGGTTCGTGTGAGTCCGTTGAGGCTGGGCGGGCAGTCGATGAGTACGAGGCGATAGCCCTTGGCCACGCGGCTCAGAGCGTCTTCGAGACGTCGAAGGTAGCGCTCGGACAAAGAGGGCCTATCGAATTCCGCGACCCTGGGGGAGCCGGAGATCACGTCGAGATGACCGAGCTTGTCGCCCACCCACCCCGAGGGGATGATCGCCTCGGACAGGATCTTCTCCGACTTGGGGGCAGCGAGCACATCGGCGATATCGACCCGTGTCGAGGTCGGGACGTCCAGGCCGGTCGACGAATCCGCTTGCGGATCTATGTCGACGGCCAAGGTCGGAATTCCTCGGTTGTAAGCGGCCGAGGCAAGACCGAGTGTCACGGACGTCTTACCGACTCCGCCTTTGAGGCTGCTGATACTTAGGACAAGCACCCTCCTACGTTAACGTATCGGGCGCGGCTGAGCCGTCACGACCACGCCGGGCGTGGCAGTCGACCGGAAATGGGACCCCCTGCATCAGAGTGCTCCAGGTCACTGAGTAGAGTGGTTCCTCGACAGCCCGTCGAACATCGCCGAAGAGCGATCGATACAGAAGTGAGAGACACAGATGTTCTCTAAAGTTCTTGTGGCAAATCGTGGAGAGATCGCCGTTCGTGCGTTCCGTGCAGCGTACGAACTCGGTGCCTCCACTGTCGCTGTTTTCCCCTACGAGGATCGGAACTCCGAACACAGGATGAAGGCCGACGAGGCCTACATGATCGGCGAGGAGGGGCACCCCGTGCGTGCCTATCTCAGCGTCGAGGAGATGCTTCGCGTCGCCGGGGAGTGCGGGGCGGACGCCATCTACCCCGGCTACGGCTTCCTGTCGGAGAACCCCGATCTGGCACGTGCGTGTCACGAGGCGGGAATCACCTTCGTCGGCCCCGAGGCCGATGTCCTCGAGCTCGCCGGCAACAAGGTGCAGGCCCTGGCGGCCGCACGCAGCGCCGGAATTCCCGTACTCGACTCCACCCGTCCCTCTGCCGACGTCGCACAGCTGCTCGCGGACGCGGAATCCATGGAATATCCGCTCTTCGTCAAGGCGGTCGCAGGCGGCGGTGGTCGCGGAATGCGACGCGTGGCCGAATCCTCGCAGCTCGAAGACGCTCTCAAGGCGGCGATGCGCGAAGCCGAGGGCGCCTTCGGCGACCCGACGGTCTTCATCGAACAGGCCGTGCAGCGTCCCCGTCACATCGAGGTCCAGGTCCTTGCCGACAACGATTCGAATGCGATTCATCTCTTCGAACGCGACTGCTCGGTCCAGCGCCGCCACCAGAAGGTCGTTGAGATCGCCCCGGCTCCCAATCTCGATCCGGCAATCGCCGATGCGCTTCACACAGATGCGCTGAAGTTCGCCGAGGCACTCGGGTACCAGAACGCGGGAACCGTCGAGTTCCTCCTCGAGACCGATGGGCCGCGCAAGGGCCAGCACGTCTTCATCGAGATGAACCCCCGCATCCAGGTCGAGCACACCGTCACCGAGGAGATCACGGACATCGACCTCGTCGCATCCCAGATGCGCGTCGCTTCGGGCGACACCCTGGCTGAGATCGGTCTGACCCAGGACGAGATGCGGATCAAGGGCGCCGCCCTGCAGTGCCGCATCACCACCGAAGATCCGGCCAACGCCTTTCGGCCCGACACGGGGACCATCACCGCCTATCGCTCTGCAGGCGGAGCCGGCGTGCGTCTCGACGGCGGAACCGTCCATGCCGGTGCTTCGGTCAGCGCCCACTTCGATTCCATGTTGGTCAAACTCACGTGCCGTGGGCGCGACTTCGGTCAGGCGATCTCCCGCGCACGACGGGCTCTGGCAGAGTTCCGCATCCGTGGCGTGTCATCGAACATCGGATTCCTGCGGGCGGTGCTCGAGGATGACTCGTTCATCGCCGGTGACCTCGCCACCTCCTTCATCGAGGAACGTCCGCATCTCCTCGACGCTCGTGTGAGCGCGGACCGCGGTTCGAAGATCCTCGACTACCTCGCCGACGTCACGGTCAACCGACCCAATGGGGAGCCCACCGTCCGGATCCGCCCGGGCGAGAAGCTGCCCGATATCGACCTCGGCACGGACCCGAGGCCGGGAAGCCGCGATCATCTCCTCGAGGCCGGACCGGTCGGCTTCGCTCAGTCTCTGCGGAACCAGACCCCTCTGGCGGTCACCGACACCACATTCCGCGACGCCCATCAGTCTCTGCTGGCCACTCGCGTGCGCACCCGTGATCTTCTGGCCGTCGCCGGCCACGTGTCCCGGATGACGCCCGAGCTGCTGAGCATCGAGGCCTGGGGCGGTGCCACCTATGATGTGGCACTGCGCTTCCTCGGCGAGGATCCCTGGGAACGGCTGGCGGCACTGCGGACGGCCGTGCCCAACATCAATCTGCAGATGCTCCTGCGCGGGCGCAACACCGTCGGCTACACCCCGTACCCGACTCAGGTCACCGACGCCTTCGTCGACGAGGCCGCTCGTACGGGCATCGACATCTTCCGCATCTTCGATGCCCTCAACGACGTTTCGCAGATGCGTCCGGCCATCGACGCCGTCAGGGCCACGAACACCACGATCGCCGAGGTCGCCTTGTGCTACACCTCGGACATCCTCGATCCGAGCGAAGAGCTGTACACGCTCGACTACTACCTGAATCTGGCCGAGCAGATCGTCGACGCCGGTGCCCATGTACTCGCGATCAAGGACATGGCCGGCCTGCTCCGCCCGGCCGCCGCGACGAAACTCGTCACGGCGCTGCGGGAGAACTTCGATCTGCCCGTCCACGTCCATACCCACGACACCGCCGGTGGTCAGTTGGCGACTCTGTGCGCCGCAGCGGCCGCGGGTGCCGATGCAGTCGACGGTGCCTCTGCCGCCATGGCCGGCACCACCAGCCAGCCGAGCCTGTCGGCCCTGGTCGCGGCGTTCGAGAACACCGAACGCGATACGGGCATCAGCCTCGACGCCGTCAGCGACCTCGAGCCGTACTGGGAATCGGTGCGCAAGGTCTATGCACCATTCGAATCGGGATTGGCGGGACCGACGGGGCGCGTCTACCGGCACGAGATTCCGGGCGGCCAGCTGTCGAACCTGCGCCAGCAGGCCGTGGCGCTGGGCCTGGGGGAGCGGTTCGAGGAGATCGAGCGCATGTACGCTGCGGCCGATTCGATCCTCGGCCACCTGGTCAAGGTCACCCCGTCGTCGAAAGTCGTCGGCGACCTCGCTCTCCATCTCGTCGGAGCCGGCGTCGATCCGGAGGAGTTCGCTGAGAACCCTGACAGGTTCGACATTCCGGATTCGGTGATCGGCTTCCTCAACGGCGACCTCGGCGATCCCCCCGGCGGTTGGCCCGAGCCGTTCCGTTCGAAGGCTCTGGCCGGGCGCGCGCACAAAGCCGTGTCCGAAGACCTCGATCCCGAGGATGCTGCGGCGCTGGAGACACCGGGCGCTGAACGACAGGCGAAGCTCAACTCTCTCCTGTTCCCCGGACCGACGAGGGAATTCGAGTCGATGCGGGCCAACTACGGCGATCTCTCCGTCGTCGAGACCTCCGAATACCTCTACGGTCTGACCGCAGGCGAAGAGCACGCGGTCGAACTCGCGAAGGGCAAGGACCTCCTCATCGGGGTGCAGGCGATCAGCGGCACCGACGAACGGGGAATGCGGTCGGTGATGTTCACCCTCAACGGTCAGCTGCGTCCTCTGCAGGTCAGAGACCATTCCGTCGAAAGCGAAGTCAAGACCGCGGAGAAAGCGGATCCGTCGAACTCCGGCCATGTGGCCAGCCCCTTCGCCGGAGTCGTCACGTTGCAGGTCAAAGAGGGCGACCGGGTCGAAGCCGGTGCAGCGGTTGCGACGATCGAGGCCATGAAGATGGAAGCCTCCATCACCACCCAGAGCGCGGGCACGGTCACCCGAGTCGCGATCGGCGACGTCCAGCAGCTCGAGGGAGGCGACCTCGTGGTGGTCATCGATGGCTGAACGCGACATCCGACTGTGGGGTGATCCGGTGCTGCGCAGCCCGTGCGCACCGGTCACCGTCTTCGACGAGGGCCTGGAGTCTTTGGCCCAGGACCTCGTGGACACGTCTCTGCCAGAGGGACGGGCTGCCGTGGCGGCGCCACAGATCGGAGTCGGAGTCCGGGCGTTCGGTTTCGACCTCGACGGCCGTACGGGGTACGTCATCAACCCCGAAGTCGTCGAGGTCGGCGGAGCGCTACGTGACATCGAGGAAGGGTGCCTGTCAGTGCCGGGCCTGTTCTTCCCCACACCGCGCTACGAGTTCGCCCGTGTGCGCGGTGTGGATGCGGACAACTCCCCGGTCGAGATCTCCGGCACGGAGGTCTTCGCGCAGATGCTCCAGCACGAGGTCGCCCACCTCGACGGTCAGGTCTACATCCAGACCCTGCCCACGGACCGCCGTCGAGA
The DNA here is from genome assembly GCF_011927955.1 of Brevibacterium marinum. NCBI lineage: Bacteria > Bacillati > Actinomycetota > Actinomycetes > Micrococcales > Brevibacteriaceae > Brevibacterium > Brevibacterium marinum. The sequence continues at coordinate 2,724,827 of NZ_JAATJN010000001.1, forward strand.
AGCGATGAAGGCCATCCGCGGTTCGGATTGGTTCCTGGCCAAACAGCCGTGAGCATGGACGAACACAGACACAGAGACAGTAGAAGGAGCAGCAGATGAGCATTCAACGCACCGCCGTCATCGGAAGCGGACTCATGGGCGCCGGCATCGCCGAGGTGCTGGCGAAGGCGGGACTCGACGTCATCGTCCGCGAGATCAACGATGAAGCTTCCGCCGCTGGGCGGCGCCGGATCGAGAAGTCCCTCGCAAAGGCCGTGGACAAAGGCAAGCTGGATGCCGCGGCCCGCGATGCGGCCCTGGGACGACTGAGCTTCACGACCGACATCACAGACCTCTCCGACCGCCAACTGGTCATCGAGGCCGCCAGCGAGAACGAGGACATCAAGAAGTCGATCTTCTCGGAACTTGATGAGGTCGTCACCGATCCCGAAGCGATCCTCGCCTCGAACACCTCCTCGATGCCGATCATCCGTTTCGCACAGTCGACCTCACGACCGGAACGGGTCCTGGGGGTCCACTTCTTCAATCCGGCTCCGGTTCAGCCGCTTGTCGAGATCGTCTCCTCGGTGACCACGGCCGACTCGGTCCGTGACACGGTCACCGGGTTCGTCGCCGAGGTGCTGGGCAAGAATCCGATTCAGGCCCAGGATCGTCCGGGGTTCATCGTCAACGCCCTGCTCATCCCGTACCTGTGCAGTGCGGTCCGCATGCTCGAGTCCGGGTTCGCGACGAAGGAGGACATCGACGCCGGAATGGTCGGCGGCTGCGCCCACCCGATGGGACCGATCTCGCTCGTCGACCTCGTCGGCCTCGACACGTGTCTGTACGCGGCTCAGAGCATGTACGCGGAGACGGGTGATCCGGCCACCCAACCTCCGGTTCTGCTCTCACGCATGGTCGATGCCGGGCTGCTCGGAGTGAAGTCGGGCCGCGGGTTCTACGACTACTGATCCGCTCCCCGCACCGCATATGGGAAGAACTCCCGGTCAGGTCATCGCGACCGACCGGGAGTTCTTCTCGTACCAGGGCCTGGCGGCCTCTCGAGCCGAGCTCAGCCGGCCAGAAGCTTCTCGTAGCTGGCCAACTTCACACAGGCGACGAGTCCCTGGGCTGCCAGCTCCACGTCCTCGGCCGTCGGCATGGTCGGTGCGATGCGGATGACGTTGTTGGCCGGATCCAGACCATAGGGGTGCGTGGCACCTGCCGGAGTCAGCTTCACCCCCGCCTCGGCGGCCAACTTCACGATTCGGTCCGCCGTGCCCTCCAGGGTGGTCAGGGTGATGAAGTACCCACCGTCCGGGTGGGTCCACCGTGCCAGGTCGGTCCCGCCGAGTTCCCGTTCAAGGGTGTCGAGAACGGCATCGAACTTCGGGGCGATGATCGCGGCGTGCCTGCGCATATGCTCTTCGACACCGGCCGGATCTTTGAAGAAGCGCAGGTGACGCAGCTGGTTGACCTTGTCGGGCCCGATCGAGATCTTTGCCAGGTTCGCATGGAACCAGCTCATCGTCTCCGGCCCCGCACCGAAGAATGAGACCCCGGCGCCCGCATGGGTGATCTTCGACGTCGATGCGAATATCCATGGCCGTTCCGGATGCCCCGCCTCGGCGCAGATGCGAAGGATGTCGAGGACCTCGGGATGGTGCTCGCGCAGGTGGTGCAGGCCGTAGGCGTTGTCCCACAGCAGTGTGAAGTCGGCCGAGGCTGCGGGCATCGCGGCGAGCTCTCGGGCCCGCTCCTCGGTGATCGTGACGCCCGTCGGATTCGAGTACATGGGTACCAACCACATGCCCTTGACCGTTTCGTCCTCGGCCAGACGCTGCGCCTCGGCGACGACCGGACCGTCCGAGTCCATGGGAATGCTGAGGAGTTCGAAGCCCAGAGATTCGGCCAGGGTGAAGTGCCGGTCATAGCCGGGTACGGGGCAGATGATCTTGTGCGGCCCCTGTCCCCAGGGGCGCGAGTCGACGGCGGTCCCGTGCAGGAGGGCGAACGTCAGCGCCTGGGCCATGAGGGTCAGCGAGGCATTGCCACCGGCCATCAACTGGTCGGAAGGGACCTTGAGCAGAGGGGAGAAGAGCTCACGCAGCTCGATGATCCCGTCCAGACCCCCGTAGTTGCGAGTGTCGACGCCGCTGGGAGTGCTCGCATCGTCGCCGGTCACCGCGGTCAGCAGATCGGCAGCGAGGTCGAGCTGTTCGCTCGCGGGCTTGCCTCGGGTGATATCGAGCTTCAACCCTCTGGCAGCGAATTCCTCGTAGGTGGTGGACGCCTTCTCCAACTCTGCCTGCAGCTCTGACGTGCGGGACATCGATGCTCCTTGTCACTGTTGTTCGACCGTTATGTCCATCCTAATCACTTCGCAGTCCGCGTGCGCAGGTGCGGGCGATATGCCCGGCGGACTAGAGTTGTCCCCGATCGATCAACTCCATGAGGCAAGGTGGGCGAACTGTGAGACCACGTGCGCAATCGGCCCACGGACGCAGTTTCGGCAGCCTGGCCCAGCTCTACGACGATGTGCGGCCGGGGTACCCCATCGCCGCCGTCGACCTGGTGCCCACCCAATGGGCCGGTCTCGACGTCTGCGACCTCGGCGCCGGAACGGGCATACTCAGCCGTGCACTGCTCGACCGCGGCACGCACGTCATCGCGGTCGACCCGGATGAGGCGGCGCTGGCGAGCAACCCTGCCGAGAGCATCCTCGGCAGCGCTGAGGACACCGGCCTTCCATCCGATTCCGTCGACGTCGTCACCGTGGCACAGGCTTGGCACTGGTTCGACGAAGGCGCAGCCGCGGCAGAGATCTCTCGCATCCTTCGCCCGGGCGGCCACCTGCTCATCCTCATCAATCAGCTCGACGTTCGCGTCGCCTGGGTTCTGCGTCTGAGTCGGATCATGCACGCCGGCGACGTCTATCGCCCCGGGTACAGACCGGCCCCCGTCGGCTTCGACCGTGTGGGCCATCGACTTGTCGAGTTCTCCACACCGAGCACCGTCGACGGCGTCGTCGACCTGACCAGGACCCGGTCCTACTGGCTGCGGTCGAGCCCGGCGACCCGGAACCGGGTCGAGGCGAATCTGCGGGACTACCTCTGCCGCGAACTCCAAGTCGAAGGGGAATTCGAACTGCCCTATATGTGCCTGGCCCACCTGCTCCGGCTCGGAGATTGAGCACGGGCCCCACCAGTCGTGGGGCGCTTTCGGCCGCGAGATAGGCGAAGCGGGCCGCACCCTCTGGCACGACCCGCTTCCCGGAATGAGCCTTCGATCAGGTCCCGACCGGGTCCTCGTCCTGGGCGGGAGAGGGCTCGACAACCTCGGTGGCCGTGGCCGGTGAGGCATGTGAGACATTGATCTTGCGTGGTCGTGCCTCCTCGGCCACCGGAATCGTCAGCGTCAGCACTCCATCTTGGTAGTCGGCCCGAATCCGGTCGAGGGCGACCCTGTTGCCCAAGGTCAGCTGACGGGCGTACGTGCCGGTCGTCCGCTCCCGGGTCAACCACTTGACGTCCTTGTCCTCAATGTCGGACCGGCGCTGAGCACGGACGGTCAAGGTCCGATCCTCGACGTCGACATCGATGCTCGACGGGTCGACGCCCGGCATGTCGATGCGGGCGACGAAGACCTCGCCATCGCGATAGAGATCCATGGGAAGCGATGTGGAGTTGGGTGTGCGCGTCACCTCCGAGAAGAATCGATCGAGGTCACGGATAGGGTCAAAACGTGTAGCCATGAGCTTCCTTTCGTTACGTCGTTACATTGAGTCAAACACACTCAACTTTGATTTGATTCCCGTCTCATGAAATTCTCAGTCTCGTGAGCCTCATTCCGGTCCTCCTGGCGCTGGTGCCCGTCGCCGCTCTGATCCTGTTCGGAGTCGGACTGAAACGACTGCCGGGGTTCACGAGCCCGGAGTTCTGGTCGGGGGCGGAGAAGCTCGCGTACTTCTGTCTGCTGCCGGTGCTGCTGTTCTCCTCCGTCGCCGAGGTCAGCGTTGCGCATGTGCCGTTGGGCCGCCTGGCGGTGGCGCTCATCGCACCAACGGTTCTCGTGTCGATCCTCATCATCCTTCTGCGTCGGGTCATCGCCGGTGATCTCTCCTCATTCACCTCGGTTCTGCAGGGAGGAATTCGCTTCAACACGTACATCGGGCTGTCGATCTCGGGAAGCCTGTTCGGCGCCGAAGGCAGCGCTCTCGCCGCGATCGTGGCCGCCGTGCTCGTTCCCACCGTCAATATCGTCTCCAGCCTCGGGTTCGAATTCCTCCGCACGGGACCGAGCTCCGTTGTCGGAATCCTGCGTGTCGTCGTGACGAATCCCCTGGTCCTCGGCTGTGCCGCCGGGGGACTGTTCAACCTCACCGGCGCGCCGATGCCCGCGCTCCTCGACTCGGTCCTGTCTCCTCTGGCGGCCGCCGCCCTGCCGGTCGGTCTTCTGTGCGTCGGCGCCGGACTGCGGCGGATCTCTCTGCGGACGCACGCCGTGGCGATGGTGTATTCGAGCCTCGCCAAGCTCGTCCTCCTGCCGGCGTTGACGCTGGCCGCCCTCGTGCTGCTCGACATCCCGGCCACGGCGGCTCTGATCGCCATCGTCTTCCAGTCGATCGCGACGGCCAGCTCCGGTTACGTCATGGCCCGGCAGCTGGGCGGCAATGCGGACCTGATGGCCGCCCTCATCGCGGCCCAGACCGTCCTCATGCTCCTGACATCTCCACTCGTCCTGCTCGGTGCGCAGGCTGTGCTCGGCCTCTGAGCACAGGCGAGCGGCCGGCCCCTGCCTGGGGCCCGGCCGCTCGCCTGCGTTCGGTGACCTGTGGTCATCCGGTGATGCTCACAGCGTCGAGATCACTCGCTGTCAGCCTTGATGTCAGGGTGACGGGACCCGAGCTCCGAGTCGATCCGGAGCAGTCCGGACCCGCTGTCTGCCACATGCTCGAGACGACCGATGATCTCCGAGATGGTCGATTCCTCTTCGACCTGCTCGTCGATGAACCAGTGCAGCAGCGGCAGGACGTCGATGTCGCCCTCTTCCTGCGCGGTGCGGTAGAGATTGCGGATCGATTCGGAGACCTTCTCCTCGTGCGCCAGGGCTGCCTTGAAGAAGTCGACGGGCTGTGAGCCCGACACCTTGGGAGCCGCGATGTCTCCGACCTGCGGAGCGAAGTCACGATCCTGGCAGTGCTGGATGAATTTCGCTGCATGGACCTGCTCCTCTTCGGACTGTGCACGCATCCAGCGTGTCATTCCGGGGAGGTCGAGAGCATCGAGCTGGATGGACAGCTGAAGGTAGACCATCGACGCTTCGAGCTCAAGGGTGACCTGTTCGCCGAGGACCTTCTGCATAGCGGGGCTCAACTGCATGTGTTTCTCCTTCGCGATACGAGGCGGATTCGTTCCGCCTTCATAGACAATAGCCTGACACCTTTTCTAGAACGGTTCCAGTGTGGGAAGGCTCGGCAAACAATGATGAGGTATGGCATACCTGCACTCGCCCGATGGCGGCCGGCTGGGCCCGATCACTCGGATCGGACCCAGCCGATTCGACGGGAATGTCGATGCCCTGTCTATAGACACCGCGCTGATTCCGGTGCGAGGCTGGGACCATGCAGGACAGAATCGACAGACTCACCCACTGGCAATCAGCTGACGACGCTCTCCACGCGCGCTTCCTCACAGGATCCTTCGTCAGCGGCGTGACGTTCATCAACGCGATCGCCGACGCCGCTGAGGCCGCAGGCCACCACCCCGATGTGGACCTGCGGTTCCCCCACGTCGACATCTCGCTGACGACGCATGACGCCGGCTCGATCACCGACAAGGACATCGACCTGGCCGAGGAGATCTCGCGGATCGCGAAGGATCAGGGCATCGACGCCGACAGCTGAGGACGGCGCAGATGGAACTGCGTCGCGGCTTCGAACGCGTGAGCCATGCGCAGCAGTGACACATCTGCGCCCGGCTTGGCGACGAACTGGACGCCCACGGGCAGCCCGGACGACGAGAATCCGGCAGGTACGGAGATCGCCGGACATCCCGTGGCTGAGATCAGACACAGGGAACGCATCCAATCGAGATAGTTCTCGAGCGCTAACCCATTGATCTCCGCAGGGTACTCGAGCGTCGCGTCGAAGGGCAGCACCTGGCAGGTGGTGAGCACGAGCAGATCGTGATCGCCGAAGAACCGTTCGACCTCCCCGTGCAGACGCGCACGAGCACGGTCGGCAGAGACCACATCCGCGCCGGTCAGCTTCAGCCCCATCTCGATGTTCCAGACCACAGAGTCCTTGATCTGGTCCGGATGTCTCTCGAGCAGAGGCCCCCAGGAATGGACGAAGTCGAGCGCGCGTCGAACGTTGAAGACCTCGTCGGCGTCGGCGAGATCGGGGATCGTGTCGGTCACCTGAGCACCGAGCGAGGTCAGCACGTTCGCGGCGCCAGCTACGATCTCCTTGACTTCACCCTCGACGGGCAGCAGACCGTTCAAGTCCGGGCAGAATCCGACTCTGGCACCGTGCAGATCAGGCTCACTACGGGATCCGAGCGCGAACTCGGGCAGATCGAAGACACTGCCCGGCTCGTCGATCGAGCGGGGGCCACCGGGCTGCGGCCCGGCCGTCGCCTGCATCGTCAATGCCACATCGGAGACCGTCCGGGCCATGAACCCACTCTGGGCCAGCCATGCGAACGGATTTCCCGGAAGCGTGTGCGGAACCCGACCGTTCGACGGACGGAAGCCGACGACGTTGTTGAACGAGGCAGGAGAGCGCAGGGATCCGCCCATGTCCGAACCGTCTCCGGACGCCTGGATGCCCGCGGCCAGCACAGCACCGACTCCTCCCGATGACCCCGACGCCGATTTGCTCGTGTCATAGGGGTTGACCGTTGTGCCGAAGACGGGGTTGAAGGTGTGCGACCCCGCCGCGAATTCCGGCACATTCGTCTTGCCCGTCGTATTGACCCCCGCCCTCTTCAGCCTGGAGACGATGAGTGCATCGGCGTCCGGGACGCGATCGGCCATGATGGGCGAGCCCCAGGTCGTACGCATGCCCGCGGTGTCGTGAGTGTCCTTGTGGGTCATGGGCACCCCGTGGAGCGGCCCGATCTCCTCGCCTTTGGCCACGGCCTCATCGGCGGCATGTGCCCGCACCATCGCTGCTTCGTCGTCTCTGGTCACAACGGCGTTGATGGCCGGGTTGAGCGCATCGATGCGCTCCAGGTGATCGCTCAGCGCCTCCCGGGCCGATATCTCCTGGGCTGCGATTCCGGCAGCCAGTTCGCGTGTCGAGAGCCAGCGCAGTTCTTCGTTCATCGTCTCACTTCCCGACCGAGCTGAGGACTGCGGTGAGTGCTGCGCGGATTCCCGTCTCCAGGGTGGTCTCGACGTCATCGGGGGCGAAGAACGGGGAGTGGTTGCCGGCCGGTGGTTCGTCACCGTCGAACTTGGCGGGGGAGTACCCACCGAAGAACCAATAGACGTAGGGAACGTCGATGTCGTCGCCGAAGGCTCCGAAGTCCTCGCTTCCGGTCACGGGCTGATCCAGATGCACTTGGTCCTCGCCGAGTTCGGCCCCGAACACCTCGAGGAGGCGATCGGTCGTGGCCGGATCGTTGTAGCAGCGTGGAAAGCGATACATCTCTTCGATCATCGGCTCCGGAGCTCCCGAAGCCTGTGCCTCGGCAACGATGATCCGTTCGATGCGGTCGAGGACGACAGCACGGACTTCCTCGTTGAAGGTGCGGATGTTGAGTTTGAATTCGGCGGAATCCGGGATGATGTTCTCCTTCAGCCCGCCGTGGAACGTGCCCACGGTCACCACTGCCATTTCTCGGCCCGAGATCTCGCGGGACACGATGCTCTGCAGCCGAGTGATCATATAGGCGCCGAGAACGATGGGGTCGACGGAGTTCTCCGGCTGCGAACCATGGGCCTGTTTGCCTGTGACCGTGACCTTGAGGCAGTCGGACATCGCCATCGCTGTTCCCTTGGCCACATAGATGTGACCGGCCCTGCCCGGCCACACATGCTGGCCGTAGACGACCTCCGGCCTCGCAATGGAGTCCCAGAGTCCATCGTCGAGCATGGCCCGAGCGCCCTCGCCGGTCTCCTCACCAGGTTGAAAGATCATCACGACGGTGCCCTGCCACAGGTCTTTGTGGTCGACGAGATAGCGGGCGAGGCTGAGGCCGACCGTGATGTGCGTGTCGTGGCCGCAGCCGTGCATCACCTTCGTCGTCGAGCCGTCGGGCAGTGTGCCTTCCGCTGCCGATGCGTAATCGTATCCGGTGTCCTCGGCGATCGGGAGGCCGTCGGTGTCTGCACGGTAGGCCACGACCGGACCCTGACCGTTCTCGATGACCGCGACGATGCCGGTCCCGCCGAAGGCGTGCGTGTCGAGACCGAGACCCTGCAGCTTCGCCGCGATGGTTGCGGCCGTCTGCGTCTCCTGCATAGACAGCTCGGGGCTGCGGTGGAAGTCTTCGTAATCTGAGACGGTCTCAGCGAGATCGGCCGCAATCGCGTCCCGGAGACTGGTGTCAAGCGACATGATGTCCTTTCGTGGTGGTTGTCTTCGATGCTCTCAGACATCGGGGTTCTGCGGGGGAGGTGTTCGTCAGTTGATTCCGACGTTGTCGTCGCCTCCGGATCTCTTCTGGTCGGTGACGGCCCTGTTGCGGGTGAACCATGTGATGGCGATGGTCAATATCACCACGATGGCGACGTCACCGGAGGCGAGGACCGGGACGAGGGGGATGAGGACGAGGATGACCGCGGCAGCGGCACCCAGGGCGATGAGGGTGGACTTGACCTGTTTGAGCGAGGCGATGAGCTGGACCGTGACTCCGCCGAGGATGGCAGGGAGGATGTAGAGCTTGGCGATGAGCGTCACCGGGTCGGGAATGAAGGTGACCAGCCATGTGCCGAGGATGCCGACGAACAGCACCATGGAGAACACGTGGATCAGAGCCGCACCGCAGATGGCCATGGTTGCGGCGTATTCGCCTCTGCGCGTGCCCGGCTTCGCTCCGATCGTGTCCTGTGCGACGATGGCCGACGGCAGCAGCTTGTTCGACACATTGCCGATCATGAACGCCTGATACATGCCGGCCGGACCCAGGATCGGGAAATAGGTCAGCGGCTCGACGATGTAGAAGACCCCGTAGACGGCGAAGACCGCGAGGAAGCCCGTGAGGATGTCGCCGAAGTCGATGGCGGCATCCGCGACGAAGAGAAGGTAGAAGGGCACCGAGGTGGCGATGAGGAACCCGATGAACAGGGTGATCGATCCCCACTTGGTCGTCGTCCTCTCGAATGCCGCGTGGGAGGGGGATGTGACGATGTTCGACATGATGTTCTCCTCATTCTTCCGGGGCGCCGAGGCCGGCATAATGGGCGAAGTAGGCCGCGACGAGCCCCACCAGGAGTGAGATTCCCAGGCCCCATTCCTTCAGCCACGGCATTTTGAGGGCCTTCGCCAAGGAGAGGCAGATCGCCATCACCACGGCAGACACGAGGACGGCGACGACATGCGTCGGAGATTTCGGGATCTCGCGGAATGACAGCGCGGCGAAGGCCGCGAGCAGTGCGGCACCGGGGATGATCGACATCAGCGCCGGGTTGACCTTCTCCAGTTTGTGGGAGCTGCGCTTGAAGATCGGAGTCAGGATCAGGGTGGAGATCATCCATCCGGCGCCCGAGAGGCTCATGGCCATGAGGGCGACGATGAAGACGCCTCGGGTGAACGTCTCATCGCCGAGGTTCGCCCCCATCGTCCCCGCTGCGATCGAGGCGGAGGCCACCTCTGTGGCCGCGGATCCGATGAGTCCGACACGGACGACGACCGGGGGAGTGCCGAAGAGCGGGAGCAGCGCGATGGCAACCAGAACAACGGACAGCGATGGTCCGATGGCCGCGACGCCGCCGGCCCTGAACGCGGTCTTGACGTCCTTCTGGCTCATGCCCGCCGATTCGGCGTTCTTCTTCACCGCACCCATGTAGATGAGCGACTGCACGACGACGACGGCCATGACCGCCATCGCCAAGATCCAGAGGACTGGGGCGTTCGCGAGGCCGATGTAGTCGGCCGTTTCACTTGCCATCACCATGACGTGGCTCCTCACTTCCTTGTCGGAGTTGCACACGACGACCGTCCCACTGCGATGTGGCCCGAATCGCCCGTGTCAGTAACGTATCCCGACACGGGCCTTCAGCGGCGATCTTCGGCATGACTTCCCGATTGGCGAGAAGAGACTTCTCAATGTCGGCCATCAACGAATTCGATGAGCATCGTCAATGAGTATGCCGTCCGACTCGAACAATGGACGACCCGCGCATCGATCTCAATCTCGACCGGGCAGCGCCTTGTTGGGTGATGGTGCAGGGAGGGGGAGTGCGAACTCGACGAGCAGGTGCCTCACATGCGCAGCGAGTGCTGACGCTGGCCGGCTCATCCTTGGCTCCTGTCTACCGCGTCTGCTTCTCGGAGACCTTCATGGTGATCTCTGCAGAGACGAACACATTCCCGTCAGCGTCGAGGACGTCGACCGGTACGATCAGTTCTATCGGCTCGCCGCCGAACTCCGGGATCGTGTCAAGCCGAGCGATCGAGGTGACCCCCGTGGTGGCCTTCGCTCTATACTCGACAGTCATGCCGACAGGAATCCAGCGATGCGTGGACGGAACGGTCGCCTCGGTCATCATGCCACCGGCGATCTCTGCCATATTGCATGATGCGATTGCATGGTAGGTGCCGAGGTGATTGTGCACTCCGCGACGATTCGGGGCGCTCACACGGCACAGTCCGGGCCGCAGCTCGTGGATGAGCGGATGAACCGTGCGGAAATAGGGGGCCTTGAAGCACACGGCTCGAGTGAACAGCCAGTTGCCGAATGGCACTTCCTGCAGTTTCTGCCAGATCTGGAAGATCTTTCCCGAGGCTGCGGTGTCGACGGTCATGGAATCGTCCTTTCGATCGTCCGGGCAGACGGTTTCTGTGACATCGGGCCCACCGCGGATCGTTCCCTGGTCATGGACTAGATTACTCCACAGTAACAGTCGCGGAGGTCAGAGATTCCCGCCAGCGGCTTTGCTCGCCCCCTGTGTGATGAAGTAGGCCCATGTGTCATGAAGCCTGAGACTCGGTGCGAACGAGCGCCTTGTCCCTCTCGGGGTCGGCGAAGATGAGGGTGATCGTCGCACAGACGGCAGAGGCGACTCCCAGTGCCTGAAACGCTTTGGCGTAGCCGAGGCCCGGTGTTGCGGCCGCATCGACGATGAGGCCGGTCACATAGGGACCGATGAGTCCTCCCGCGGCCATGAGCGCCAGGAAGATGCCCAGTGTTCCTGCAGTCTGCCGGGGTGGGCAGATCTCCGAGACGGCAGCGTTGCACAGGGGCAGAACCACGACGCCGACGCCATATCCGATGGACACGATGGCAACCGCACCGGGAGAGTTCGAGATCGTCGGGAGGAAGCAGAGAATTCCTCCGCCGACGACCACACAGGCTGAAGGCGCGATGATTCTCACGAACCTGGACGACCAGCCTCTTGCCAGCAGCCGATCAGAGAGCAGAGTTCCGCCGAGGAGGCTGATCAGACCGGCAATCGAGGGAATGGCCAACATGGAACCGGACTGGAGGCGGCTGTATCCGAGACCGACTTCGAAATACGACGGCAGCCAGGTGAGGACCACGGTCACCAACGCGTAGATGCTGGCGACCAGCAGTGCACCGCTGATGAACGTTTTGGTCAGGAGGATCGTGTGCCAGGGGACTCGCGGTTCTTCATGCGGATCGACTGCGTTTTTCGCAGCCTTGGCCGGAATATAGGGGCCGACTTCCCAATACCGCATCCAGAAGAAGCACCATACGACACCGATGACGGCCATCGTGACGAGCGCACTGCGCCATCCGAACGTCACCGACAGGTAGGCGAGCAGCGGAGCCAGACCGATCTTGGAGATGGATGCGGCGCTGGCCAGCAGGGCTCCCGGGAATCCGCGTTTCTGCGGGGTGTGCCATGAGTAGGTGGCCGTGTGGATGAGGGCCGAGCTGGGTCCTTCGGCGAACCCGAGGAGCATTCTGGACCCGACCAGGACCGCAAAGGTGGCCGAGAATACCAACGGCAGCATCGCCAGTGCCCACACGAGAGACAGGACGATGAGAACAGAGCGCAGGGACAGCCATCTGTTCAGTGCTCCTGCGAAGAATCCGCCGATGGTGAATGCGAAGAAGAACAGGCTGCCCACGAGCCCGATCTGAGCTGCACTGATCCCCAGTTCGTCCTTGAGGGACTGAGCGATGATGCCGAATGCGGCCTTGTCTCCGTAATTGACCACGTACAGGACGACGAGCAGCGCGGTCAGGGACCACGCCTTGCGTCGGGACTCGGTGCCAGGTGCAACAGCTGCGGCCGGGGGAGAGGTGAGCTTGGATGGGACCATGATGCTTCCTTGCGTCGTGGCGACTATCGTGACAATCGAACCTGAGTTTGTGTGGACGATCACATAGACAATATTGAACGTTCGATAGAATTGTCAATCGCCTCACAAGCGCTTCAGTCGACGGGTGCGCCGAAGCAAATCACCCCGGAGGCCGATGAGGCACGGCAGCGACCGATGGCACCTCGAGTCCCGCAGGCGACACTGATTCGTCGGTGCACCTCGGCCGCCGAAGCGTCAGGTCGGCCGCCGAGCCGATCCGGGTGAGCGAGAGGAGTGGTCGCGAATGTCTTTACTTAACATAATGTATATTATCGGCGTTAGACGCAAGGCCCGGGAGCGGACACAGCAACGGCCGCGAAAGGCATCCTGCCGATCGCGGCCGTCATGTGCTGCCTGTGAGTCAGAGTTCGACTCAGCTGCCGCCGAGCCCGACCTTGCCATCGTCGGATCCGCCGTCATCCCCGGATCCGCCGCCGTCGTCCGCGGCGCCGTTGGCCTTCGTCAGGCCGGCCTCGTCACCGCAGGACGGCCATGCGCCCGGGCCCTGTTCCTTGAGCGTCTTCTGGGCGACATCGATCTGCTCAGCCTTGCTGGCTTTGTGAGGCATTCCCTCACCGCCGAAGGCCTCCCACGTCTGCTGGGAGAACTGAAGGCCGCCGTAGTAGCCGTTGCCGGTGTTGATGTGCCAGTCACCGCCGGACTCGCACTCGGCGACCTTGTCCCAGACTCCCCCTGAGGACTGAGCCCCGGTTGAGGCCTGGGCCGGCCCGCTCATTCCCGTCAGACCGGCCGCGGCGACCGCGCCTGCCCCGGCAACGAGTGCGACCTTGCGGAGGCTTGTGCTGTAGAGGTTCACTGTCTCATCTCCGTAATACGACTGCATTTCGGTTTTGTAACCCGGTCGTTACCGAGCCGTTATACACTGTAACGGATCTGTTGCTTCGAGTGAACCCAAATCAACAGCACTTCACTCATAGTCGACTTACAGTACTCTCAACACGAACTGGGCGCTCCTCCCCCGACATAGGCCGCCAGATGTCTGGCGGTCAGGGTCGCGGCGGAGCCTCCAGCCGATTCGACCAACTGCTGCGGGGAACCTTCGAAGACGATTCGACCACCGTCGTGACCGGCGCCCGGGCCGAGGTCGATGATCCAGTCGGAGTGGGCCATCACAGCCTGATGGTGCTCGATGACGATGACGGTCCTTCCCGAGTCGGCGAGACGGTCGAGGAGGTCGAGCAGGTTCTCCACATCGGCCAGATGCAGCCCTGTCGTCGGCTCGTCGAGGATGATCACGGGCGCCGCGTCGGCTGTCTTGGCCGAGAGATGCGTGGCCAGTTTCAGCCGCTGCCGCTCGCCGCCCGACAAGGTCGTCAGCGGTTGGCCCAGACTGAGATACCCCAGTCCCACCTCGGCGAGGTTGCCGATGATCCTGGCCACCGCAGGTAGGCGAGACTCCCCCGTACCGAAATGCTCGATGGCCGCGGTCACGGGCAGATCGAGGACCTCGCGGATGTTCTTGCCGCCCAGGGTGTACTCAAGGACTTCGGCTTGGAAGCCCTTGCCTTCGCAGACATCACAGGGTGCCGACATCCCGGCCATCATGCCCAGGTCGGAATAGATGATCCCGGACCCGTTGCACACCGGGCAGGCCCCTTCGGAGTTGGCGCTGAACAATGCGGGTTTGACCCCGTTGGCCTTCGCGAAGGCCTTGCGAATGGGCTCGAGCATGCCCGTGTAGGTGGCCGGGTTGCTGCGCTTGGATCCCTTGATGGCCGCCTGATCGATCATGATCACGCCGTCGCGATCGCGCAGCGCGCCTTCGATCAGTGTGCTCTTGCCCGAACCGGCGACTCCGGTGATCGCGGTGATCACACCCGTCGGGACGTCGACGTCGACATCGCGGAGATTGTGGCTGCTCGCTCCCCTGATCGGCAGCCGCCCGGTGGGCTCGCGAGTGGCCGCCTTCAGCAGCGCACGATCGTTGAAGTGCGCACCGGTCAGCGTGGGACTTGCCGTGAGTTCGTCGACGCTGCCGGTGAAGCAGATCCGTCCGCCGTCGGTGCCGGCTCCCGGCCCCAAGTCGATGATGTGGTCGGCGATCCTGATCGTCTCCGGTTTGTGCTCGACGACGAGGACGGTGTTGCCTTTGTCACGCAGCTCGATCAGCAGTCCGTTCATCGCCTCGATATCGTGAGGGTGCAGTCCGATCGTGGGCTCGTCGAAGACGTAGGTGACATCGGTCAGCGAGGAGCCGAGGTGGCGCACGAGCTTGATCCGCTGTGCCTCACCCCCGGAAAGGGACCCGGCCGAGCGGTCGAGGGACAGGTAGCCGAGTCCGATGGTCACGAACGCCTGCACATCCGCGGTCAGGGATGCCACGAGCGGGCGGGCTCCTTCGTACTCGATCTGTGTGAGCCAGTCGAGGAGGTCGGAGATCTGCATCGCACACACCTCGGCGATGGACAGTCCGGCCAGCTTCGATCCTCGTGCTGCGGCGTTGAGCCTTGTGCCCTCGCACTCGGGGCACTGCGCGTAGACGACGGCTCGGTCGACGAACTCGCGGACGTGCTTCTGCATCGCGTCGCGGTCCTTCGACAGGAACGAGCGGCGGATGCGAGGGATGAGGCCGTCGAAGGTCATGTTCGTGCCGTTGATGACGATCTTCTCGCCCTCCGCGAAGAGGAGGGTGTGCCTCTCATCTTCGGTGTATCGACCGATCGGCTTGTCCGGGTCGAAATATCCCGATTCCGAGTAGAAGCGCACGTTCCAGCCACCCGGCTTGTACCCGGGAATGGTGATCGCACCCTCATTGAGGGACTTCGACTCGTCGACGACCTCGGCGATGTCGATGTCAGTGGCGGTGCCCATCCCCTCGCAGTGCGGGCACATTCCGCCGTTGACGGTGAACGTCCGCCGCTCGACCTGCTTGTCGACTCCCTTCTCGATCGTCACGGCCCCCTTGCCGCTGATCGTGGCGATGTTGAAGGAATAGGCGTTGGTCGATCCGAGATGGGGCTGGGCCAGCCTGGAGAACAGCGTCCGCAGCTTTGCGTTGATGTCGCTGACCGTGCCGACGGTGGAGCGAGGGTTGGCTCCGATCCGCTCCTGGTCGACGATGATTGCTGTGGTCAGTCCTTCGAGGACGTCCACCTCGGGCCGTGCCATCGCCGGCATGAAGCCCTGGACGAAGGCGCTGTAGGTCTCGTTGATCAGACGCTGGGACTCGGCGGCGATCGTGGAGAAGACCAGCGAGGACTTGCCGGATCCGGAGACGCCGGTGAAGACCGTGAGTCGTCGTTTCGGGATGTCGACGGAGATGTCGTGCAGGTTGTTCTCGCGGGCTCCACGGACGCGTATCAGCTCGTGGGCGTCGGCTCGGTGCTCCACGGCGCTCAGGCTCGCTGCTGGACGCGGATCATATTGCCGGCCGGGTCGCGCAGCGCGAAGTCGCGCAGTCCGTAGGGCTGGTCCATCGGCTCCTGCACGATGTCCGCTCCCCTGGCTTCCACCTCGGCGAAGGCCTCATCGACGTCTGTGCTGGCGAGCACGACGGCCGCGTAGCTGCCCTTGGCCATGAGCGATTCGATGGCTGTGCGCTCGGCGTCGCTGACGGTCGGGTCGGTGATGGCGGGAGTGAGCACGATCGAGGTGTCGGGTTGATCCTCCGGTCCCACGGTCAGCCACCTCATCTGGCCGGATCCGACATCGAGGCGGACTTCGAACCCGAGGACATCGCGGTAGAAGGCGAGAGAGGATTCGGCGTCCGTGTGGGGCAGGAAACTGGCGTTGATGGAGACATTCATGATCGTCATCCTACTGCGGGCCGTCGTGTGGGACTTCTCGATTCCTGACGGGACGCAGCACATTCTTGACGATGAATGTGGGCAGATCATGGTCGCCTTCGGTCACGCCGGCACGATAGCGAGAAGGCGAGAGCCCGACGAGTTCGCTGAATCGAGTGCTGAACGTGCCCAGCGACGAGAATCCGACGGAGAAGCAGATTTCGGTGATCGAGAGATCACCGCGGCGGATCAGCGCCATGGACCGTTCGATCCGCCTGGTCATGAGATACGAGTACGGCGATTCGCCATAGGCGGCCCGGAACTGACGACTCAGGTGACCGGCCGACATGTGCACCCCGGCCGCGAGCTTCTCGACGTTGAGGGGCAGGTCGAATTCCCGGTCGATCCGGTCGCGGACACGTCGCAGAACCACCAGCTGGCGCACCGGTACCCGGTCGCTGCCCGATGCGCTCACCCTGGGTCGACCCCCTGTGCGAGGGTCTCGCCCCGGAAGTAGTCGGGATGCCTGCGAGATTGGACGATCATCACGAGCACACCGAGGAGAAGGACTCCGATGCCGAGGACGAAGACGAGACCGATGCCGAACACGGAGGATCCCGATCCGTAGTCCGGGTCCAAGGAGTCGATCGCGGTGGTGACGAAGATGACCAACAGGGTCACTCCCCCGACGAGCGGGAACAGGAATCTGAAGAAGAAGTTCTTCGGTCCTGCCAACAGTGACCGTCGGAAGTACCAGATGCAGGCCAGACCGGTCACGCCGTAGTAGAAGCAGACCATGAGGCCCAGCGCGGTGATCGTGTCCCACAGTGCGTTCTCCGACAGCAGCCGCATGACGACGTAGAAGATGATCGCGGCCGCCGCCGAGGTGATCGTGGCCACCGAGGGCGATTTGTAGCGGGGCGAGATGTTGCCGTACCTCTTCGGCAGGGCACCGTAGTGGCCCATGGCCAGGATCGTGCGCGAGGGCGAGACCATCGTCGACTGCAGCGAGGCCAGCGAACTCGACAGGACGGCGATGGAGACGAGGACGGCGAAGGGGCCCATCACGGGCCCTGCCAGAGCCGCGAAGATCGATTCCTGGTTCTCCGGGTTTCCTGCGCCCAGTCCCTCGGTGCCGACACCGGCGAATGAGATGACCGCGACGGTGCACGCGATGTAGATGATGACGATCGCGATGATTGTGAGTATCGCGGCGCGGCCAGGCGTCTTCTCCGGGTTCTTCGCCTCTTCGTTCATCGTGATGACCGTGTCCCAGCCCCAAAACAGGAAGATCGACAGGGACACCGCCGCCGCGATCGTCGAGAAGTCTCCGGCCTCTGCCGGGTTGAACCAGCCGATTTCGACGGGTGTGGGATCGAAGGCCGTCCCATTGGACACGTGGACGAGGGACGCGACGACGAACCATCCGAGAGCGAGAACTTGGAATGCGACCAGCCACACCTGGATCTTCTCGGTGGCCTCGACCCCGCGGTAGGAGATCCAAGCGGCGGCGGCAGTGAGCACGATGGTGACCGGGATGTTGATCCACAGCACTCGGGTGAGGTCGGCGATGCCCGGGTCACCGAAGATCTGGGCCAGCAGCAGGAACAGGAAGTCCACGGCCACGGCGGCGAGGTTCGACAGCACGAGGACTGTGGCCGAGATCAGTCCCCACCCTCCCATCCAGCCGAGCCAGGGCCCGAACGCTCGCGTCGCCCAGGTGAAGGTAGTGCCCGAATCGGGCATGGCCGTGTTGAGTTCGCGGTAGCCGAAGACGACGAGGAGCATCGGGACGAAGCCGATGAGCAGAATCGCGGGAGTGTGCACTCCGACCTGCGAGATCGTCGGCCCGAGGCCAGAGGTCAGTGTGTAGGCGGGAGCGATGCAGGAGACGCCGATGATGGCGCCGCCGATCGCACCGATCTTTCCCGCGGACAGTCCCTTGGAGCTCAGCCCCGAGGCCATCAGCTCTTCCCTTCAGGCGTGATCTCAGGCACTGAGGATCTTCTCGGCGGTGTCCCGGCCGATCCTGATCGCACCGTCGACGTGCTGGTAGCCGTGTGCGGCGATGTCCGAACTCGCGAAGTGGATGGGTCCGACCGGGTCGTTCTGGAAACGTCCCCAGCGGTGGAGGCCCCCGAGGTCATAGCTCGTCGCGTAGGCGCCTCTGGTCCATTCTTCGGCCCCGAAGTCCGAGAGGTAGAACACCGACGGGTCCAAGGCCTTCGGGCCGAGGAAGTCGGCGAGTGATTCGAGGATGTGCTGCTTTCGTGTGTGCTCGTCGAGAGCGAACATGGCATCGGCATTGACGTCGGAGATGAATCCGACGAGGGTCCCCTGGTCCTCCCCGTGGTTCGTGTTGTCATAGACCTCCTGCACCAGCTGCCCGGCACCGAATCCCGTGCCGCACAGACCGTCCTCACGCCAGAACGGAGTCGGATACGTCGCGTGGACCTTGATCACCAGTCCCATCGACTGGTGTTGGTGGAAGATCTGCTGCAGTCGCGGCAGATGGGGCGTGTACGTGATGCGCGAATACAGGTTGGGTGGGACGGCCACGATGGCGTGACCGGCCCTGACGGTCATCGTGTCGGTGCCGACCACAACGCGGTCGTCGCTCCATTCGATCGTGCGGACCGGGCTGCTGAGGTGGACGACGCCCTCGCCGAGCTCTTCGGCCATCTGCTCGGACACCGACTGCATTCCGCCGACGACGCGACGGTCGAGGATGAAATGGTCGTCGATGAGATTCGAGAAGGATCCCGCCGAGGCGGCCATGAGGATCGCCTGCAGCGCTGAGAAGGCGGTCGCCGGCTTCGTCAGCATCCCGCCGGCGATGAACATGCCGATGTTGGCGCAGGCGAGATCGTCGTGGGACTGCTGCCGCAGCCAATGGTGGAATGACACCGAGTCGAGTTCGGCGGCGTCTTCGGCCTCCCAGGGCGCGGTGGGGCCGATGCGGGCGGCGAGTTCGTCCAATTGGGTGATCAGACGTTCCATCTCGGTCTGGGTCGACTCCCCTACCGGGAACATGTCGCCGCTGTAGACGGTGCGTGTGCCGTCGGGAGCGATGTAGACGCTGTCACCGTCACGGTGACGCTGATACGTCTCTTTGCCGAGTTCATCGACGAGTTCGAGAAGTGCCGACTGGTCGGGTGAGATCCACTGGCCACCGATTTCGTACATCTGGCCATCGATGCGATCGGTCCATGTCCGACCGCCGACACGATCCCTGGCTTCGAGGACGAGGACCTCCCTGCCTTCGGCTTTGAGCCTGCGAGCGGCGCTCAAGCCGGTCGGGCCGGCTCCGACGATGACGACATCGCATGCGAGATCGGACATGCTGCACTCCTTCGAAAGTTCCACCTGTGTGATCACCGTAGCCAGGGATCGGCGGCCTGCCAAGGTGAAACTGCGAGGAGTGGGTCCGATGCGAATCCGGTTTCAGCGGAAGTCCCGCGCGTCCGCGCCCGGGTCGGCCTTCTTCGCCGCCATGAATGACCAGGAATCGGGCCGAGGCCCATCGATATCGTCGACGTCGTAGTGTTCGCCCCGTTCCCAGGTGCGAGTTCGAACGCTCCATCCGGTCTGTCAGCGTCCGCTTACGTGTTCCGAGGAGCAGTCGATGGAAGCGTCCGAGGTCGCACGTCAGGTCCCGTCGTCGAATCCGCCCTGATCGCCGGTCGACGGCGTCACTGGACTTCGTAGCTGCCGGTGATCTGGCCGGTGCCGACGCCTCCGACGGCTTCCATGGCCGCCTTGGACAGATCGAAGCAGCGGTTGCCGTGGTACGGTCCACGGTCGTTGACGCGCACCGTCACGGATTTGCCGTTGGCCTCGTTGGTGATCTTCACCTTCGAGCCGAAGGGCAGCGTCTTGTGGGCCGCGGTCAGTTTGTTGGTGTCGAAGGTCTCGCCATTGGCTGTCTGCTGTCCGTCGAAGCCGTCCCCACCACCGTAGTAGGACATGGGGCACGACCCGGACTGGCCCGCGGAGTCCCCGGACTTGGAGGGCTCATCGCTGTCGTTCGAATTCGTCGTGTCGGAGCCGTCGGTCGAGGCCTTCTCGGAAGAAGAGTCCTTGTTCTCGGACTCGGCGGGTTTGGGGCTCGGGGTCTCGGTCTTCGTCTCGATCGACATTTCGCCCGGTTTCTCCTTCGCCTGCTTCTTCGCTTTGGCGAGGAACTCATCCGATGACTGCGTCACCTCTGCTTCGGAGACGACCGGGGACTCTGCAACCACCTGCTGGCCGCCGCTCGTGCTGTCGGGAACCATCGCCAGGCTCGACGCGACGACCGCGGCCGTTGCGACGGTGGGCACGATGAATGCGGAGAGGACCGGGCGAGAGCGCACCGATGAGAGCACTCCCCCGGCCGTGTTCACCGCTCGCTGCGGAGAATGCCGTCCGGATTTCCTCTTCGGTGCTTTGAGCGCAGAGAAGAGCGAGCCCGTCGTTTTCGAACGGGGTGAAGAATGTTTTCCCACTGTCAGTCCTCGTAGTCAGAGTTCTCGGCAACACGGAGCGGCATTGAACGTCAGCAGCTCACCGTCGGCTCCAAGTTATCGGATCGTTACCTGAACACAGTCTAATTAAGGAACTGTTACAAATGCAATGCGGCACACTCGCCAGAGTGCGCCGCAGCGGTGGGAAGACGATCACTCCGACTTGCGGGTGACCCACCTGCGCATGCCGTCGGCACCGGTGGTCACGGTGTCCTGCGCCTTGTCGAAGGCACGTTCGACCTTGCCGCTGCGCACGGCATCGTCGATCGCATGGGAGACATTGCCCAGCGCCTTCTTCACGGTCGACTCCGTGGCCTCGATGAGTCGCGGACCCGATGTCGCCTCGCGTGCGCTCTTCACGCTGCTGCTGGCGGCACCGTATGCCTTCGTGGCAGCGGAGCGCACCTTCTCGGTCGGCGTCCTCTTCGTGGAATCGATGACGTAGTCGGGTTCGATCGGATCGTGTGTTCGGCTCATGACACCATCGTTGTCGACCCGGCCCGCCAGGTCAACAGCAACATAGGATTGGACCATGAATTCCCAGGCAGACATCATCGCGCACAGAGGCGGACTGTGGCCCGGCATGAGCGAGAACACCTTCGAGGCCTTCGCCGCCGCGCACCGGGCGGGCGTGGAGTGGATGGAGACGGATGTCCATGCCTCGGCCGACGGCATCCTCTTCGCCGCCCATGATGCTGACCTCGACCGCATCGCCGGCCGCCCCCACCGCATCAGGGATCTCAGTGCCGACGAACTCGATTCCGTCGAGCTGATCGCCGGTGGACGCCTGCCGCGCCTGACCGACCTCTTCGAGCGTCTTCCGCAGGCGCGGTGGAACATCGACGTCAAGGCCGCCCACAGCATAGGCCCGATGATCCGGGTCGTGCGCATGCTCGGCGCTGAGGACCGGATCCGCCTCGCCTCATTCTCCTCGTCGACTCTGCGGAGGCTGCGCTCGGGGCTGCCGGGAGTGCGGACTTCGACGGGAGTGTCCGAGACCGCGCTGTTCGTCCTCGGCGGCCTGCTCGCCCCGGCCGGATCCGGCGCCTGTCCCCCGCCTCCGGGCGTGGACGCACTGCAGGTGCCCATGTCGTACAAGGGAGTCCCGGTCGCCTCCCGGGAGCTCGTATCGCGGGCTCATCGGGCGGGGCTGCAGGTGCACGTGTGGACCATCAACGAGGCTCAGGACATGCGTGCGCTCCTCGAGCGCGGTGTCGATGCCATCGTCACCGATGACGTCGCGCTGGGGCTCCGGGAAGCCGCGGCACGGACCTGAGTGCCGGGAATAGCCGCACACGGTAGACTGTTGATCCGTAGCAGACGTCTGCAGTCGAGTCGGAAGGTCAGAGATATGAGCGAACGCAGTCTCCGCGGAACACAGTTGGGCTCGCGCAGCCTGGAATCGGAAGAGGGCGTCGAGCCGGCGCCTCGTCAGATGGTCGAATTCGAATGCGAGGACGGGACCAAATTCAAGGTTCCCTTCTCGATCGAGGCCGAGGTGCCCTCCACTTGGGACTCCGGCCTCCACGGCATCGGGGTCCGCGTAGGTGTGAACGAAGCCGACGGTGAGCCCGGAAAGCACGTGCGGTCCCACTGGGACATGCTGCTCGAGCGCCGGTCCTTCGACGAGCTCCAGGTTCTGCTCGACGAGCGCCTCGCGGTGCGCCGCGGTGAGGTTCCCGCCCAGGGCTGAGAACCGATCGGCCGAAGCTTCGAGCTTCAGCCAGCGGGGTGCAGGTCATCGGACCTGCACCCCGCTCTTCGTCTCCGCATCAGGTGACCGACGAGCTTGTCATGTCGCCGACCGGCGCGCGGCGATCCGCGCGAGCACGTCTCGCGCCTGCCTCCGTCGCCTGACCAATCCCCACCCCGCGACCTTCGTGAACGCTTCGGAGATGATCGAACCGCTCATCTTCGACTCCCCCAGTTCGCGCTCGACGAAGACGATGGGGACCTCGGCCACATGGAAGCCCGCCTCCACGGTGCGGTAGGTCATGTCGATCTGAAAGCAGTACCCCTGGGACTGCACACCAGAGAGGTCGAGGGCCTCCAACACTCTGCGCGAATAGGCACGGAACCCCGCTGTCGCGTCCTTGACCCCGAGGCCCATCACCGCGTTGACGTAGATGTTGGCGCCCCGGGAGAGCAGGAACCGCGACCGCGGCCAGTCGACGATCGCCCCGCCTCTGACCCATCGGGAGCCGATGACGAGATCGGCGCGACCGGACCGGGCGACGGCCAAGACCTGCCCGAGGTCGAGCGGACGATGCGATCCGTCGGCGTCGAATTCGCAGACGATGTCGTATTCGCGCTCCAGCGCCCATTCGAATCCGGCGATGTAGGCCATACCCAGACCCGACTTCGCGCTGCGATGAAGAACGTGCAGACGCGGATCGGTGCGGGACTGCTCTTCGACCCATTCCCCGGTTCCGTCGGGCGACCCGTCATCGACGACGAGGACGTCGACCTCGGGCTGATTTTCGAACAGTCCGGACAGCGTCACGGGCAGAGCGAGGCGTTCGTTGTAGGTCGGGATGACCACCAGTGTCTTGGAAACCACGGCCACCACATTACGCCGCGCCAGGGTGAAAATATGAGCCGACACCCCCGCCTTCGGACCACGTTGCGAAACGAGTTATCTAATGACGGGGGTGCCGACTCCATCCCAGCTGGTGTGGGATGTCAACAGAGAATCTAGTGGCAGCTGCACACTTTGCAAAATGACCCTGACCTGGGAATATGTTCAAATCTGCAGGTCAGGCGCGAGGCAGAGCCAAGAAAAATCCTGATTTTCGGCGTGTCGTCTTGATCTCAGCGGCCCCCTGGGCGACTGCCTGTTCGGCATTCAGTCGTCTTCGTCAACCGGGATGCGGGTGGGCAGGGCCACCTCGGGTGAGAGCTCCGGCAGTCCGGGTGTGCCCGACCGCGGGTCGGTGCTCCAGGCTGCGACACGCGGGTCGGCGACCTGGACGACGAGTCGTTCGACCTGCCAACGGACGAAGTCCGCTTCTGCTCCGGGTGCCAGCACTCCCCCGTCAGGATCTCCGGCAGCTCGATGAGCGAATCGGGTCGCCGCGTTGAATGCCGCCCGGGCGCCGATTCCGTGTTCGCCGACGACCGCCGAGCGAACGCTGGCCCAGGGTGATTCCTGGGAATGGGTCCAGGACACCTGGGCCCCGGCCGACAGCATCTCGGCCGCAGGCTGCGGCAGTGCGGGGTCGAGCGTGATCGCAATCCCCGAGTGGCCGAGACGCGTCACGAGTTCATCATCGACGCCGAAATCCAACAGGAGCCGATAGCCGTTGCGCTGGGCCGACGCGGCGTTGTCCTCGAGCCGGTCGAGCACCTCGGCGAGGCGCCGGTTCGAGTCGACATCGATGTAGAGGGATGTCTCGGGCATCGCGTCGGCGTTGAGGAAGTCGTCGGCGGTGATGCTCGCCCTGCTCGGCCTCGATTCGGGCGATGAGGAATCCGTCGACGAGACTTCGATCGTCGGGTAGGCGATGACCGTCAGACTCTGCGGCGCGTGTGCACGGAACCGTTCGACCGCCTCGGAGCTGCCGAGGATGTGCACGTGGGTGAATCCGAGCTCGATCAGTCGGTCCCCGCTGGGCGCGTCGGCGCCGAGGCGCAGCCCAGCATGCACGAAGCCGGGGGTGAGGAAGTCCCCGTCGAGGTCGATCGCATCGGGGTCGAGCGCCTGCGCCGCCTCATCCGATCCGATGAACGAGACCTTCCCGTCCTTCGTACCCAGGGCAGTCGCAAAGGGGTCGACACTGCTGTACACATCTCCACCAAAGTACATAGTCACAGCCGACAGGCTACACCTCCCAGTTCCGAGTCTTTGCACTCGCGTCAGCGGCGTCGGGTATCGTCATCGAGTGTGAAGCCCTTGGTTCTGATCGACACGCCAGCCCTGTACTACCGTGCCTTCTATTCGGTGCCCGATTCGATCGTCAACGACGAAGGCCAGCCGGTCAATGCCGTGCGCGGCGTCCTCGACGCGATCGCACAGATGGTCCGCCGCTTCGACTCACCCCGCGTCGTCGCCACCATGGACGCCGATTGGCGCCCGGCGTTCCGCACCGCGATCATGCCCGAGTACAAGGCAGCCCGCGTCAGGGACACCGAGGCGGGCACGGAGATCCCGCCCGAGCTGGCGGTGCAGCTGCCCATCATGACCCGGGTCCTCAGCGCTGCAGGCATCCCCATCGCCGAGGTGGACGGCACCGAGGCGGATGACGTGATCGCCACCATGGCCGCGGAGTCCACATCCCCTGTGGTCATCGTCTCCCCCGACCGTGACCTTCTCGCGCTCATCGACTCGGCCTCCGATGTCAGCGTGCTCCGTCCGCGCAAGGGCGGGGAGTGGGAAGCCATCACTCAAGCCGAACTGCCCGAAGCCTATGGTGTGCCCGACGGCACCCGCTACCGTGAGCTCGCCGCCATGCGCGGCGATCCCTCCGACGGACTTCCCGGTGCGCCCGGCATCGGTGAGAAGACCGCGGCGACGCTGCTGACGAATTTCGGGTCCCTCGAATCGATCGTCAAGGCCGCCAAGGCAGGCGTGAAGACCGGTGGGCTCAGCCCCAAGCGGGCGAACACGTTGATCGCAGAAGAGGAGACACTGCACAAGACGATCGAGGTCATGCGCTGCCTGACCGATGTCGCCCACGGACTCGATCTCGAAACCGTGCCCGGGCCGCTCGACCGCACCTCGGTGGAGGCCGCGGTGCGAGGGCAGAACGTGCGGCGTTCCGTGGACAACCTCCTGACCGCGCTCGAGACGGCCGGTGGCGAACCGTCCGCCGACGCTTCCGCACCCCTGACTCGCTCCGCTCCCCTGCAGCGATCGGCGCCCATCGACGCGGACCGGACTCCGGCGCCTGCACCTGCGCAGCGGCCGGAGGCGGCCGCTGCCGCTCCCTGGTCACGGTCACGACTGGTCGGATTCGACCTGGAGACCACCGGGGTCGACCCGGCCACCGCGAGGATCGTGACCGCTGCCTTCGTCGAATCCGCCGACAAGGTCCGCACCTGGCTGGCCGACCCGGGAGTCGAGATCCCCGAACCGGCCAGGGCAGTCCACGGGATCACCACCGAGTTCGCCCAGGCCAACGGTGCGCCGGCCGCCGATGTGGTGGGCGAACTCTGCACGGTCCTCGACGAGCTCAGGTCCGAAGGTGCGGTCGTCGTCGGTCACAACATCGTCTACGACCTCAGCGTCATGGCCGCCGAGGTCACCCGGCACCACCCCCACATCGACCTCGTCGCGCTGCTGCCCACGATCGTCGACACTTTCGTCCTGGACAAACGCGTCGAGAAGTTCCGGCGAGGCAAGAGGACCCTGGTCGAGACCGCGAAACGGTGGAAGGTGAGTCTGCTCGATGCCCACGATGCTGCCGCGGACGCTCTGGCCGCGCTGGACATTGCCCGGGCATTGGCCGAGAATGCGCCGGAGATCGCGAGCCTCACTCGGGACGAGATCATGGCGGCACAGGGCGACTGGAAACGCGTCCAGGCCGCTGATCTGCAGGCCTGGCTGCGCAGCAAGGGCAACGCCGAGGCGATCGTCGATGATGCCTGGCCCCTGTCCTGAACGTTAGAATCAACTGCGACCATCACTCGACGAAGGACGATAATGGGTTTCTTTTCCCGTCTGCTCAACCGACCCGGCGCTCAGGCTGACAAAGCCACGGGATGGTTCGACAGGGCCGCCGACGATCTGGCGGCCGCGAGCCGTGAGTTCGCGGAGCTGGATGACCGCGATCTGACGGAGGCCGCGGCCGAGATCTTCACGACGGGCTCTGTGCAGGACAACCTCGTCCGCTACTGTGCCCTGGCGCGCGAAGCCGCGGACCGCGTCCTGGATGAGAGGGCCTATGACACGCAGCTCAAGGGGCTCGTCGGGCTCCTGCAGGCCAGCGTCGTGCAGATGGCCACCGGTGAGGGCAAGACCCTCGTCGGCGCTCTGGCGGCCGCGGGATATGCGCTGCAGGGTCGACGGGTCCACGTGGTCAGCGTCAACGACTATCTGGCTGTGCGTGACCGGACCTGGATGAAGCCGGTCTTCGACCTCCTCGGTGTGCAGTCGGCATCCATCTCCGGAGCCCAGACCGAGGCCGAACGGCGGGAGGCCTACGGCGCCGAAGTCCTCTACGCCTCGGTGACGGAGGTCGGCTTCGACGTCCTGCGCGACCGGTTCGTCACCGATGACGACCAGATCCGCATCCCGGACCGTGACGTCGTCATCGTCGACGAAGCCGATTCGGTGCTCATCGACGAGGCCCGCGTCCCGCTCGTCCTCGCCGGATCCGCCAGCGTCGAAGACGCCAATGCCCAGATCGCGGTGCTCGTCGAAACGCTCAGCCCCGATATCGACTACGAGATCAGCCAGGATCACCAGGCGGTCTCCCTCACAGACGCGGGAATCAACCGGGTCGAAGCCGAGCTCGGCGTCGAACTTTTCGGTGAAGACGCGTCCGAACTCGCCGCCGTCAATCTCGCACTGTACGCGAAATCACTGGTCAAGCGTGATGTTGACTATCTCATCGTCGACGGACGGGTCAAACTCATCTCAGCCTCCCGGGGGCGTGTGGCCGAACTGCAGCGCTGGCCCGACGGTCTGCAGGCGGCAGTTGAGGCCAAGGAGGGAGTCGGCACCACCGAAAGCGGTGAGATCCTCGACCAGATGACCGTCGAAGAGCTCATCCACGGTTACGAGACCGTCTGCGGAATGACGGGAACCGCACTGGCCGTCGGCGATGACCTGCGAGAGTTCTACAACCTCGAGATCGTCCCCGTCGACACGCATCTGCCTGTCATCCGCTCCGACGAACCCGACCGGCTCTACACGTACCAGGAGTCGAAGGAACGTGCGATCGTCGAAGAGGTCGCCGACAACCATGCCAAGGACCGGCCGGTGCTCATCGGCACCTCCTCGGTGGCGGAGAGCGAGTCCCTGGCGGCTCGGCTCGTCGATCGCGGCATCGAGGTCAAGGTCCTCAATGCGAAGGACGACTCACTCGAGGCCGAGATCATCGCGGCCGCCGGCGCTCCCGGCGCCGTCACCGTCTCGACCCAGATGGCCGGGCGGGGAACCGATATCCGCCTGGCCGACGCATCGGTCGCCGATGCCGGTGGACTGCTGGTCATCGGGGCCGGCCGCTATCTGTCCTCACGTCTCGACGACCAGCTGCGCGGCCGTGCGGGGCGTCAGGGTGATCCGGGGACATCGGTGTTCTTCACCAGTCTCGAGGACGAACTGCTCACCCGTGTCCCGGAGATCCAACGGTTCGTCTCCGAAGGCGATGAGACGGGATGGATCGAGTCGAAGCGTGCTCTGGGGCTCGTCGAGCACGCCCAGCGCATCTCCGAGGGACAGAACACGGCCCTGCACCGCGACACGTGGAAGTTCAACGAGCTCATGGCCAAACAGCGTGAACTCGTCCTCACCCGACGCCGGGAGCTGCGGACCGACGATGCGGCGATCGACGAGCTCAAGGACCGGCTCTCGGAAGTCGCCGCGAACCTGGCCGAGGAGCATCCGCAGGACCTCGTCGACTCGACGCTGCGCGAGGTCATGCTCTTCCATCTCGACGCACGCTGGGTCGACCATCTCGCTTTCCTCAACGATCTGCGCGAAGGCATCCATCTGCGCACCTTTGCGAGGGAGAAGCCGCACGAGGCATTCAATGCGGAGTCGATCCGCATCTTCTCGTCGTTCTGGTCGGATGTCGTCGAAGATTCGGCGTCGACGGTCGAGGAGGCGGAGTTCACAGACACCGGGATCGACCTGGCCTCGCACGGGCTCAAACGACCCTCCTCGACGTGGACCTATCTGACCACGGAGAGCGCTTTCGGCTCCGACATCGAGAACATCGTCAAGAAGGTCAAGCGCTGAGGGCTTCGTGGTCCCGCCTCCGTGACTGACGTCTGAGGCGGGCCGCGGTCAGGAGTCGGCGACGACTCCGCGGCGGATCGCTTCGATGGTGCGGCGAATGCGCACAGCAGTCTCCGGTTCGGTGACCTCGGCGACCTGACCGAGGAGGTCGAGGCTCTGTTTGGCCCAGCGCACGAAGTCGCCCGCGGCGATGTCGGTTCCGCGCAGGGACTCGGCGAGATTCTTGCCTTCGGTCCAGCGGTACATCGGCTTGAACAGACCCCGGTCGGGCTCCTGCGTCGTCGACAGAGCCTGCTGCTCCTCCAATTGGAAGAGTCGGCGCCAGATCGTCACCGCCTCATCGCCGTTGACCTTGAGGTCGCGGGTCGGTGCCCGTTCGGGATGGAGGGTGTCACCGCGCCGTGATTGGAAGACGAAGCACGAGGCGAATGCCGCGAGTTCGGGTTCGACGAGCTTGTCCCACAGACCCGCCCGGATGGTCAGCGCCACCAGGAGGTCCCGCTCCCCGTAAATCCGACGCAGCATATCGGAGTGCTCCGGGTCGAAGCCGAGTGTGCGCAGCACGTCCTGAACGCGTTCGAAGACGAGTGCGATGGATGTCGTTCTGCCCTCGATCCGGGCGATGAGAGAGTCGTTGTCCTTGACCAGTTTGGCCGCGCGGTTGGCCCACCGGGCGTGCATCTCCCGGTCCGGGCAGTCGTGGCAGGGATGGGCGCGCATCTGTGCGGTCATCTCCGCCACGCTCGAGCTGACGCTGGAGGACTTCGGCGCGGATTCCCAGTGAGCGTCGGGGTCGACCCTGCCGTCGTGTTTGGCGTCGCTGAGGATGGCCAACAGCTGCCTGCGATCGCCGGCCTGCCGGTGGTTGAACTTCTTCGGCACCCGCACCCGGCCCTGTGCCGCCAGCGGTTCGGTCACCTCGTGGGGTCGCAGATGCCAGACCTTGCCCTGTTCGGTCAGCACCGTCGGCAGTCGTGACCCGCCGTCGCGGGAACTCATGGGGGCGATGATGACGGCCGCGCCCTCGACTCGCTTCGCGGGCAGCGTGACGACGTCGCCGATCTTGAGTGCGCTCAGGGATTCGACGATGTCACGCTGCCGGTTCTTCGATTTGGTCCGCGTCTCCTGCTTCTGTGTGTCGCTGATCGCCTGTCGAAGCCGAGCGTACTCGGCGAAGTCCCCGAGTTCGCACTGCATCGACTTCTCGTAGGCTTCGATCGTCGACTCGTTCTTGCGCACCTTCTTCGC
Organism: Brevibacterium marinum; assembly: GCF_011927955.1. Lineage (NCBI taxonomy): Bacteria > Bacillati > Actinomycetota > Actinomycetes > Micrococcales > Brevibacteriaceae > Brevibacterium > Brevibacterium marinum. The sequence continues at coordinate 2,754,704 of NZ_JAATJN010000001.1, forward strand.
CAGCCCCACGACGGCCTTGTCGGCTTGGAACTGCGCGAACGAGGTTTCGAGGACCTTTGCGGCCTCTGCGGAGCTCATCCGCGACAACAGGTTCGCCGTCATATTGTATGTCGGGCCGAATGCCGAGTTCAGCGCGTAGGAGCGATTCGAGGCGAGACCGGCGATCTCGTTGACCTCGAAGCTGGGATGCCAGACGACGACGGCGTGACCGATCTGGTCGATGCCGCGCCGACCCGCGCGCCCGGTCAGCTGCGTGTACTCCCCCGGCGTGATCGAGACATGGGCCTCCCCGTTGAACTTCACGAGCTTCTCGAGCACGACGGTGCGTGCCGGCATGTTGATGCCCAGGGCCAGAGTCTCCGTCGCGAAGACGACCTTGACGATGCCCTGCGAGAACAGGTCCTCGACAAGCTGTTTGAACTGCGGGATCATTCCCGCGTGGTGGGCGGCCACGCCGAGGAGGAGACCTTCGCGGAACGAATGGAAACCGAGGATGCCCAGGTCCTCGCTGGCGAGCTCATCGCGCAGCTTCTCGAGTTCGGCGTTGACGATGACCTTCTCATCGCGGGAGTTCAGGTCGATGCCCGAAGTCAGATACTGCTCCACCGCCTCATCACAGGCGTTCCGAGAGAAGATGAACATGATCGCCGGCAGCATTCCGGTCTCGGACAGGGACGACACGACCTGGGTCCGACTGGGTCTGCGGAATCGCGCGCGGGTCGCTCGCTCGCGCTTCGACCGTGGGCCTCCGTGGGTGCGTGTCGCGTGATTGAGCGCCGGATCGATCCGGTCGGAGTCGTGGTGGGTGAACAGATCGTACATGCGGTGGCCGACGAGGACATGATTGACCAGCGGCACCGGCCGATGTGTCGTCGAGATGACCGTCGTGGGACCGCGCACCTCGCTCAGCCAGGCGCCGAATTCCTCGACATTGGACACGGTGGCCGACAGCGACACCATCTGCACACGGTCGGGCAGGTGGATGATCACCTCTTCCCAGACCGGTCCGCGGAAGCGATCGGCGAGGTAATGGACCTCGTCGAGAACCACGAAGCCGAGGTCGGACAGCCCGGACAGGTCGTTGTAGAGCATGTTGCGCAGAACTTCGGTGGTCATGACGATGATCGGCGCATCCCGCCGGATCGACGTATCACCGGTGAGCAGACCGACGTTCTCCACACCGTGGACGTCCATGAGATCGGCGAACTTCTGATTGCTCAGCGCCTTGATCGGCGTGGTGTAGAAGACGCGTTTGCCTTCGTCCCTGGCCAGCTCGACGGCGAACTCGGCGATCAGGGTCTTTCCCGCACCGGTGGGGGCGGTGACGAGGACGTCCTTGCCCTCCTGCAGCTGAGTGCACGCCTCGACCTGGAAATCGTCGAGCTCGAAGTCGGTCCTGGCGCTGAATCGTCCCAGCGGAGTCTGCGCCTGTGTCTTCCTGTCCTTGTATCTCGCATAGGCCGCTGAGGGGCTGAGAGCTTCGGTGGACGCCGTGGAGTCGATCGGGTTCGCGGATTCAGTCATGTTTCCTTCAGTCAATCGGATCGTCGGGGTCGACCCACAGGCCCTGAGCGATGAGTCTCTTCTTGCGTCTGCCGTCGTTGAGCGCACAGATCACCCAGGCCACGCAGAACAACGTCATCATCGGAATCACGAGGAAGAACATCGAGAGTGCGTCGGGGGTGGGTGTGGCGATGGCGGCGAACAGGAACACGATCATCACGATCACCCGCCATGACTTCTGGATCCTGACTGCAGAGAGGATCCCCAGCATGTTGAGACCGACCATGAGGACGGGCAGGACGAAGGCCAGGCCGAAGACCACGATGATGACCATCACGAAGCTGAGATAGTCCTGAGCCGGGATGATGTTCGTCCCGCCCTGCGGGGTGAACGACGTCAGTGCTTTGACCGCGTTGGGCAGGGCGAAGAAGGCCATGGTCGATCCGGCCAGGAACAGCGGGATCGCCGCGCCCAGAAAGCCGACCGAGTACAGCTTCTCCTTCTTGGTCAGTCCCGGAACGATGAAGGCCCACAGTTCGTAGAGCCAGATCGGGCAGGATATGAATATGCCGATGAAGAACGCCAGCTTGATCTTGAGATCGAATGGTGACGCGACTCCGGCGAAGTTGATCTCAGCCGTGCGGTCGCCCGAGGCGCGGATGTTGCGGATGGGCTCCTGCAGGATGTCGAGGACCGGATCGTAGAGGAACCAGCCACCGACGGCACCGAGGATGATCGCGATCGCCGCGATGAAGGAGCGATTGCGCAGTTCGACGAGATGCCCGACCACGGGCATCTTCCGTTCGGGGTTCTTCCTGCGTCCTGAGAACGATCGCCCGTCGTCGTGTTCCTTCACTTCTCGTGAGACTGCGGATCCTGCTTATCCTTCGCAGGCTGCTCGGAATCTCGAACAGCCTCGGCTCTCGACCCGTTCGATGCGGTCGACGAGGTGTCGTTCTCGGTGGCCTCGCGGTTGAGTTCGCCCGGTTCCGTGGTCTTGGGCTCCTCATCGTCGTCCTTGCGCAGATCCTTGACCTCCGACTTGAAGATCTTCATCGACTGGCCGAGGCTTCTGGCCAGTCCCGGCAGCTTGGGCGCGCCGAAAATGATCACGATGATGAGGATGACGATCGCGATCTGCACGAAACTCGGTTTCATGGGAACTCCTTGACTGTTGTCTGCTCTGAAAGATTCTACGCTGTGTCAGTGAGCCTTTCATCCTCGACGCCCGACTTCACCGGTCCTCGAAGGCAGGTCTCAGCCCAATCGCAGGGCAGCGGCCTCCACCGCTTCGCTGTCGTCGATGTCGGTGATGACATCGGCATGGCAGAGCAGGAACCGACTCAACCAGTCCACGGAATGCACGAGGAACCTGATTCGCACGCTCGGTTCGCCGTTGTCCGAGTATTCACGCTCCTTCAGCTCCAGTTCATCCGCCAGCCATGCTCCGGCCGCGGACAGGGTCATCGTGACCTCTCTCGGCTCGGTGCCCGATTCGCCGACTTTCAGGGGCGGATGGGCGGCGGAGGCCCAGGAACGGATGCGGCTCAGGGCGAATCGGCGGGGAGCCTGGGCCGCGTAGCACCAGGCGTCCACATACCAGTCCGCGCCGGGGACCAGCCTGCTGGGGGCGATGGTCCGTGTGGTCAGCTCGTCCCGGGAACCGACGTAGTAGTCGATCGTCACCGCCGACTGCCCATCGATCGCCTGTCTCAAGAACGCCATGAGCTCTTCGTCTGCGGGGATCGGGCTGACTTCGACCGGCGTGTGCAGGTTCTCCCCCGCCGCGCGCCGCAGTTTCGCAGCCGCCGTGCGCACCGCTTCGGTATCGAGTCCGGGCAAAGTGTCGATGAGGTCGAGGGCGAGGACGAGGACTCCTGCCTCCTCCGCGCTGAGCCTCACGGGCACGGAGACCTCTTCGGCGTTGGAGACGAAGATCTTCCCGCCCTCCCACGAGGCATCGATGAGGTCATCGGGCATATGACCGGGCCGGCCCGTGACGAAGAGCAGCTGCAGATCATCGATGAGGGTATCGGAGTCGATCGCGAAGTAGGCAGCCGTCTCCTCGAGGTCCGCTCCGGGATGGGCGTCGAGGTAGGGAACCAGGCTGAGCAGCCGGGTGAGTCGTTCACGCGCTGAGGACACTGCGACCTCCGAGTCGTTCGAGTGATTCCCTGACCGTGCGGCGCCGGTCCTCGACGGCTTGGGCAAGCTCCTCCGGTGCGAGGACTTCGACGACGTTGCCGAAGCTCACGATCTCCGCGGCCAGCGATGCCGCGTCCGTGTATTCGACGATGGTCGCGTCGCCCTCGGCGCGGACCTGTCGGCGTCGCAGCGGGTCGGCTCGGTGGGCACGGATGCGCAGCTTCGCCTCGGCGACGACTGCCATCTCAGCGCTCGAATTCAGAGTCACGTGCGGGGCGAAGTCGGCGGGGATCTCGTAGTCGCCCGGGTCACGACCGCTGAGCTTCGTCAGTTTGCCCTCGACGCGGGAGAGCCGGAATGTGCGTTCGGCGCCGCGGTCGATGTCGTGGCCGAGCAGATAGACCCGGTCGCCGCGGCTGAGTAGGGCGTAGGGTTCGAGCTTGACCTTGCGGGGGCTCTGGCCGGGCTTGTGGTACTTGAAGCCGATCGCCTCACGGGCGTTGATGTGGTGGAGCGCGGTGGCGAAGTTCGCGCTGCCCAGTTTGCGGGCAGCGGGCCCCTGGTTCGCTTCGACGCGCCCCGGTCCCGCCTCGGCGAGGTCGATGCTCAGGGCGCGCAGCTTCGTCAGTGCCTGCGAGCTGGACTCGCCGAGCTCGGTGTCCGACCAGAACTGCGCGGCCACCGCCACGGCGGCCGCTTCGGAGGTGGTGAGCTCGACATCGTCCATCGCATAGTCGGCCGCGGAGATCCGGTAGCCGGTCTCCCCCGCGTCGGAGTAGGCGTCGTGCTCGGCACGGGTCGCAATCGTGATCCCCATGTGCCGTAGGAGCTCCTTGTCACGGGAGAACTTGCGGTCGAAGGCGATGTCGTCGAGATCCGCGTACCCGTCGATGGCCCCCATCAGGGTCTTGCGCGAGACCCATCCACGGGCGGCTCTCAGAGCGATCAGCAGGTTCATCAGGCGTTCGGTCTGCTGCCTCTGTCTGCTGGGGCGGGGTGTATTCACAATTCCACCGTAACCTAACGCGGGCGATAGTCTTGGGACCATGATTCATTGGCGCAGAGGAATCGTGACGACGATTCGTTCCACCCGGCCAGGATACACAGAGGTCGAGGCCGATATTGGCCGGCCGCTGCCGTCGACGACGATCACCGCCATCAGAGCCGTCGCCTATACCGAGGCGGTCGGTCATCCCCGCGTCGGTGACACCGTCCTGCTCAACGTCTCGGCCCTGGCCAAACGCCTGGGCACCGGCGGTTTCGGCCTGGTCGTGGCTCTGCCCGATGCGCTTCCCGCCGATCCGCCCGAGGGGCCGGGGCATCTGGTGAAGGACCGGTATTCGCCTCTGCAGACGATGGTTCTCGGCGTCGACGATCAGGAGTCCGAGCATCATGAGACCCTCGCCGGCGAGGACTCACTTCATGGGATGCCCGTGATCGTGGCCGATCTGCATTCGACTCTGCCGGCGATCATCGCCGGAATCCGCGCTGTCGATCCGGGGCTGCGCATCGCCTATGTGCTCAGCGACGGGGCTGCCCTGCCCGCGAGCTTCTCACAGGCCGCGGCGGGGCTGAAGGAGGCCGGCTGGCTCTACGGGACCATCAGCACCGGTCAGTCCTGGGGCGCCGATCTCGAGGCCGTGACGGTCCACACCGGTCTGCTGGCGGCCAAGCATGTGCTCAATGCCGACATCACCATCGTCGCGCAGGGGCCGGGAAATCTCGGCACCGGCACGAAGTACGGCTATTCGGGCCTCGTCACCGGTGACCATCTCAACGCGGCCGCCCTGTTGGACGGGATCCCCGTCGGCGTTCTGCGCATGTCCAATGCCGATGCCCGCGGCAGGCACTTCGGCATCTCCCACCACTCGCTGACCTCCTTGGCCGAGATCGCCCGCCCCGGAGTCAGGGTCGCTGTCCCGGACTTCTCCACCCTCGCCGAGGTGGAGCTGAGTGAGATGGACCCCGACCCGTCCGCCGTGGCCGAGGTCGTCGCCTCCCAGCTGCCGCTGCTGCACATGCATGAGCAGATCGATGTGAGTCTCGAAGGTCTGTGGTCCCAGCTCAAGTCCACGCCCGTCAGCCTGTCGACGATGGGACGCAGACTGCCCGCCGATGCGGCAGCGTTCCTCGCTGCCGCATCGGCGGGCAGAATGGCCGTCGAGATCTGAGTCTCGACGGCCTACGTTCGGTCAGGCCTCAGCGTACGTCCTCGAGGTCGCACACGAAGATCAGGGACTCACCCGGCATGATGACGCCGCCGGCACCTTGATCGCCATAGGCCAGGTGCGGTGGGATCTGCAGGGTGCGCCGGCCACCGACCTTCATGCCCTGGATTCCCTGGTCCCAACCGGAGATGACCATGCCGGACCCGAGACGGAACTCGAGTGGGGCGCCCCGATTGTAGGAGGCATCGAACTCTTCACCGGTCGAATGGGCGATGCCGACGTAGTTCACGCTCACGGTGTCCCCGGGGCCCGCCTCGGCGCCGTCACCGACGATGTCGTCGACGATCTCGAGCTCGGTCGGAGCCTCGGTGCCTGGGAAGTCGACTTCTGGTTTCTGCTTGCTCATGGTGTCTCCCTATCTTCTGGTTCTGTGGTGCTCGTCGCGTCTCAGCCCTGGGCGGAGAGGACGTCGATGACGAACACGAGGGTGGCGTTGCCGGGGATGTTCGGCGGGCTGCCCTGTTCCCCGTACCCCTTGTCCGGTGGGACGACGAGGACGATCTGGCTGCCGACCTTGGTCCCGACCAGGCCTTCGTTCCAGCCGTCGATGACCTGGGCCTGTCCGACCGGGTCGACGGCGAAGGGCCCGCGTCCATCCTGCCAGCTGGAGTCGAAGGACTTCGAATTGTCGTCCCAGAGCCAGCCGGAGTAGTGCACGGCCACGCTCTGGCCCTCCTTGACCTTCGGACCCTCACCCTCGATCGTCGTGTAGGTCTCGAGCTCCTTCGGGGCCTTGCCCTTGGGCTTCGAGATGGAGGGCTCGCCGTTGTCGGCCCGGGTGACGGTGACGGGGTTGTCCGACTGGTCGACCTTCTCGCCCTCTGCATGTGTCAGCGGCTTGGTGGTCTTCTCGATGTCGATGACGTAGACGAGGGTCTGCGCCGGCTGGCCCTGCTGTGCGCTGCCGTTGAGGGACATGAGGACCCGCGAACCGACCTTGGTGTCGATGAGGGCATTGTAGAGTTCCTCGGAGATCTGGCCCTTGTCCATGGGGAAACCGGCCGGGGACTTCGAATCATAGCTCGACTCGATCTCCTCACCGCTGGTGCCCGAGACCAGGGTCATCTGTGCGGTGACCTGCTCACCGTCTGCGACCGTGTCCCCATCGCCCTCGCTGATGACCGATTTGCCGGTCTCGTCCACGACCAGGGGCGCTTCGAAGCTGACCTTCGGCTTCTCGCCGAACTCGCCCTCGACCGTGACGTCGTCGAGGCTGCTCGACTTCGCGTCCTGAGGTGCGACGGATGCCGGGGCACTTGCGGTGTCCTCCGCCTCGTCCCCCTGCCCGCAGGCGGACAGTGCCAGGGTGGCGGCCGCGATGACGGCGAGCACTTTTGAGCGCACGTGGTTCCTTTCGTTCAAGACCGGATCACTGAGATCTTACAGGCCGGAGATGAGTGCCTGCGCCTGCGGGTGCGTCGGTTCGAAGGGGTTCTTCAGCGCCACGGCCCGACCGGATTCGTCGTTGAGCCGCAGATGCACCCAGTCGACCGTGTAGTCACGACGTGCCTCGTGCGCGGCTCGGACGAATTCACCGCGCACAGCCGCTCGGGTCGTCGCCGGTGGGATGTCCTTGGCACGTTCGCGGGCTTCGCCCGAGACCAGGTTCTTGGCCATCCCCGACCGCTCCAATTTGGGGAACAGGCCCGTGCTCGGGGTGATGTCGTGGTAGGCGATGTCGAGCCGAGAGATCCGCGGATCGGTGACATCGTCGATGCCGCGCGCCATCGCCCGGTCGACGAGGGCCTTCTTCATCACCCAGTCGATCTCGTGGTCGACGGTCGAGAAGTCCTGAGCCGAGACGGCCTCGAGCATCCGGGACCACAGGTCGATGACGTATTCGGCCATCCCATCGTCGCCGAGGCTGTGGTCGCCGTTCTCCACGAGGCGCTGAGCGCGGTCGCGGTAGTCGGTGAGCAGGTTCAGCGGCGTGATCGTCGTCCCGTCCGTGCGTTCGAGCGGCACCGATCCGGTGAGATCCCTGGCGACGAGGCGGATGTCGCGGACCGGGTGCCGCAGTCCGTGTTCAGGGATACGTGCGCCCTGTTCGATGAGATCGAGGATGAGGACGGCGGAGCCGATCTTGAGCGCCGAGGTGGCCGTCGACATCGAGGAGTCACCGACGATGACGTGGAGGCGGCGGTACTTCTCCGCGTCGGCGTGCGGTTCGTCACGGGCGTTGATGATCGGACGTGATCGTGTCGTGGCCGAGGACAGTCCCTCCCACATCACATCGGAGCGGCCCGAGAGTCCGAACATCATCTCTGACCGGTTGACCTCCGCGTCCGGCTGGATCGAGGACTGCGCGGGGATGATGGCACCGGCGCCGACGAGCAGCTGGCGGGAGACGAGGAACGGCAGCAGCACCGTCGTCAGGCGGTTGAAGTCGAGGTTGCGGCGGATCAGGAAGTTCTCGTGGGAGCCGTAGGAGTTCCCCGCCGCATCCGTATTGTTCTTGACCATGTGGATGCGACCGCCGAGGCCGTCGTCCTCGATGCTCGCCTGTGCCTGATCCAGCAGGTCGATCATCAGGGATTCGCCGGCGCGGTCCTGAACGAGCAGGTCCGTCAGGTTGTCGCATTCGGCGGTGGCGTACTCGGGGTGGGACCCGACGTCGAGGTAGAGACGGGAGCCGTTGGGCAGGAACACGTTCGATGAGCGTCCCCATTCGACGATGGGCCGGAACAGATATCTGGCGATCTCCTCCGGGCCGATGCGGCGGTCGCCCGCGCCGGCCGAATGAGCGAGTCCGTATTCGGTCTCGAGTCCGTAGATCCTGGCCATCAGCCCTCCCACAGTCGGGTCATCGCGGGGTCTCCGAGTCGTCTGAAGGTGCGGTGACGGTTGGCGCTCCGGTCGAGCACCGCTGCATCGTCGTCCCCGCCCGGGCGAGGACGACGAAGGAATGGCTCGTCGAACTCAGAAATGCAGGAGAGAACCCCGACATCTCATTGGCCGCCCTTCTGGACGAAGTTGCGCACGAACTCCTCCGCGTTCGATTCCAGCACGCCGTCGATCTCGTCGAGGATCGAGTCGACGTTCTGCGTGTTGACCTGACCCTGCACAGCCTCGGGCGGGCCAGCCGGTGGCTCTCCGCCGCCGGCCGAGTGGTCCTTGTTCACCTGCTCCTGGGAACTCATCTCACACCTCTTTCTCGTTCTTCGCTGTCAGTCTATCCACTCCGAGCGCACGCAGCAGCGCTTCCGCGTCGTGCACATCGGCCAGTCTGGTTTCGAGGAGTTCGCGATTGCCCTTGAGAGGTTCGCCCATCGGCAGACGCACGATCCCGTACTCCCCCGCGTCGAGGACCAGCGAGTCCCAACTCGCTGCCACCAGCGAGTCCGAGAATCGGGTCACGGCCAAGGACCGCAGGTAGGCGCGGGTTCCGTCGGGTGCGCTGCGCACAGCCGCGGCGACCTCTTCGTCGGTGGTCGTCCTCCGGATCCGTCCGGCCTTCTCCAGCTTGTGGAACAGCCCCTTCTCCGGCCTCACATCGTGGTACTGGACGTCGACCAGGGCAAGCTTCGGGTGGTCCCACTCGATGTTCTCCTTCTGCCGGTAGCCTTCGAGCAGGACCCATTTGGCGACCCAGTCGATCGAGTCGGCAAGACTGCGGGGATCGGTGGCCAAGCCGTTGAGGAGCCGCTTCCATTCGCCGAGGACCTCGCGAGTGTCCGGGTCGTCGCCTGCGTGTTCGAGGCAGGCGACGTGATACATGTCCAGGATCTCGAGAGCCGTCATCGAGGTGCCGTCGGACAGAGGCAGCTTCGTGCTCAGACTGAGGTCATGGCTGACGTCCCACAGCGACTGCAGCGGGTCGGCGAGCTCGATCCTGGGGGCCAGTCCGGCTTCGATGAGGCCGAGGACCAGGGAAGTCGAGCCGAAGCGGACCAGTGTGGCCGGTTCGGCCATCGTCGCGTCGCCGATGATGACATGCAGTCTGCGATATTTCGCGGGATCGGCATGGGGTTCGTCGCGGGTGTTGACGATCGGTCGGCGCAGAGTGGTCTCGAGGCCCACCTCGGCTTCGAAGAAGTCCGCACGCGAAGAGATCTGGAAGCCCGCGGTCTCGGCCTCGCGCCCGATTCCCACCCGACCGGCCCCGCAGAGGATCTGACGGGTGACGAAGAACGGGATCAGCCCCGAAACGAGGGCGTCGAACTCCACCGAACGGTCGACGAGGTAGTTCTCGTGGGTGCCGTAGGACGCCCCCTTCGAATCGGTGTTGTTCTTGTACAGGTTGACCGGTTCGTCCGAGGCTTCGAGGCTGCGGACCGAGGCCAGAGCCACGAGGTCTCCCGCTCGGTCGTAGGTCACGAGGTCACGCGGAGTCAGCACCTCCGGTGAGGAGTACTCCGGGTGTGCATGATCGACGTAGTAGCGGGCCCCGTTCTCAGTCACGACATTGGCCAGATACTGCGTTTCGACGGACTCCTGCGGCATGTGCGTCAGCTGCGAGATGTCGGCATCGGCGACATTCATGAAGAAGCCGCGCGCATCGGCCAGCGGTGACTCGGTGGCGAAGTCCCAGAAGTTCTGAGACGACTTCAACCCCCGCGGCCCCGCATAGGCATCGACGACACGCGCCGAGTCACGCATCGGGTTCGCCCCCGGGTTGCCCGGCTGGCTGAGTCCGAACTCGGTCTCGGACCCCATCACACGGTGGACACTGAGCATCTGAACTCCCTCTAACGTTTAGACTCGGGATGTGGCTGCGAAGAAATCTCATCTCCCGATCGCGTTGATCGTCGACCTCATCCTGGTCGTTCTATTCACCATCATCGGTCATTACACACATTCTCATAATCTCGACCCTCAGGGGCTCCTGACCACAGCGTGGCCGTTCCTGGCCGGACTCGTCCTGGCCTGGCTGCTCTCAGCGGTCTGGGACCGTCCGATCGCTCCGCTGGCCACGGGAGCCGGCGTCTGGGCGATCACGATCCTGCTCGGGCTCGTCATCCGCGGCGCCACCGGTGCCGGTGGCGACCCTGGTGTGGTTCCCGTGAGCTTCATGATCGTAGCCACGAGCTTCAATCTCATCACCCTGCTCGGCTGGCGGATCATCGCCACGGCCGTGACCGGTGGCGGAACCGGCACTCGGCGTCGCCGCCGCCACTGACCAGAGCCACGGATCCGATCTGGTCGGAGAGCTGCTCGCCTCAGACCAGATCGGAGTCCGGGGACACCTCGACGATGTCGGTCTCCAGCGGCACCGCAGGTGCACCACGGGTCGTGTCCAGGTGCATCATCCGCAGGTGGGTGACCCGTTCGCCCTTGCGGCCGGAGATCCGCGCCCACTCATCGGGATTCGTTGTGTTGGGCAGGTCCTCGTGTTCGCTGAATTCCTCCGCGATGGCCTCTTCGAAGTGCTCCGGATGCAGGCCACGCTCACCGGTCTCGAGCAGCGATTTGATCGCGGCCTTCTTCGCCCGGTCGACGATGTTGTGGATCATGGCCCCGGAGGCGAAGTCCGAGAAGTGGAGGACCTCCTGCGACCCGTCGGCATAGGTCACCTCGACGAACTCGTTCTCCGGTGACTGTGCGTACATGCGATCGACGCAGAACGAGATCAGAGCCGAGACCGCCTCGGCGGAGGTCTCGTGACCGGACAGCACGCTCGCATGCAGCGGCAGCTCGTCGGTGAGGTACTTCTCGTAGATGTCGCGGGCTGCAGCGACGTCGGGACGTTCTATGCGGATCTTGACATCGAGACGGCCGGGCCGCAGGATCGCCGGGTCGATGAGATCCTCACGGTTCGAGGCACCGATGACGATGACGTTGTCGAGCTTTTCGACCCCATCGATCTCGGTCAGCAGCTGCGGCACGATGGTCGTCTCCACATCGGAGGACTTGCCGGTGCCGCGAGTGCGGAAGAGGGATTCCATCTCGTCGAAGAAGACGACGACGGGGAAACCGGCCGAGGCCTTCTCCCTGGCGCGAGCGAAGATGAGACGGAGCTGGCGTTCGGTCTCTCCGACGTACTTGTCGAGCAGCTCGGGGCCCTTGATGTTGAGGAAGTACGTCTTCCGGGACTGCCCGGCACCCGTCCGGTCGGCCAGTGAGTTGGCCACGGCCTTCGCGATCAGGGTCTTGCCGCAGCCGGGAGGACCGTAGAGCAGAATGCCCTTCGGCGGTTTGAGTCCGTGCTCGGTGTAGAGCTCCGGATGTTCGAAGGGCAGCTCCACGGCATCCTTGATCTGACCGATCTGATCGGCCAGGCCTCCGATGTCGGAGTAGGTGATGTCCGGGACCTCTTCGAGCAGCAGTGAGGAGACTTCGGGCTTCTCCACCACCTGGAGGGCATAGTGAGTGCGCGTGTCGACGACCACGGCATCACCGACGCGAAGACCCGCATCGATGAGGTCCTCGCCGAGGACGAAGACCTGTTCGTCGTCTCCGGGAGCACCGACGAGGATCCTTGTGTCGTCGACGAATTCGCGTACGTTGACCACGGAGCCGACCGGGGGGAAGGAGCCGGTCCCGATGATGACCAGGCCCTCCGAGAGAAGGATGTCCGTTCCCGCTCGCAACTGCGCCGGTTCCACCTCGGGTCCGACCGCCACACGCATTCTGCGTCCGCCGACGATGACGTCCGCGGTCACTCCGTTCTCGCTCAGCGCCACGAGGGTGCCCCAGTTGTTGGGCGGCTCGGTGAGGCGGCGGGCCTCTTCCTTGATCCGGTTCAGCTCGTCTCGCGCCGTGCGGAGGGTCTTCGAGAGGGCCTCGTTGCGTTTGCCGGCGCTGAAGAGCTGTTGGCGCAATGACGCCGTGTCCTCGCGCAGTCGTTTGACTTCGGTCGTGGTTTCGGTCATTGATCCTCCTTTTGGTCCAAACGCTTTCCCGCCTCGCGCATCACGCGTCGCAGCTTCTTTCCCTTGGCGACTCGTGCACCGACGGCTTCCTCGGTGACTTCCGGCTGCGTCCATGCGTCCACGTCTTCGCTCGCGGCCGGGGAGCCCTGGGGCCGTCGCTTCTTCTCCAGGGGTGCCACTCCGGGTGCCATACGGCGTGCCATGACCAGGAAGCCCGTGTGCGCGATCATCCGGTGGTCCGGTCGCACGGCGAGTCCGTCGACGTGCCAGCCGCGGATCATGGCCTCCATCGACTGCGGTTCGCTGAAGCACCGGGTGGCTCGAAGCGCCTCGACGAAGCGTGAGAGCTGCGGGACGGTCGCGACATAGGCGATGACCGCTCCCCCGGGGGCCAGTGCCTCGGTCACCGCCTCGAGGGTGTTCCAGGGGGTGAGCATATCCAGGACGACGCGGTCGACGGTGCCGGGCTCGTGGGCGGCCGGAAGCTCGTCGCAGAGATCCCCGACGGTCACGGACCAGTTGTCCGGGCGGCCGTCGAAGAAGTCGGCGATGTTGCCGGCGGCGATGTGGGCGAACTCCTCCCGGAGTTCGAAGGAATGGACGCCGCCTGTGGGGCCGACGGCGCGCAGCAGCGCCATGGACAGCGCCCCGGACCCGACCCCGGCCTCGACGACCACCGCCCCGGGGAAGATGTCGCCGAGGGTGACGATGAGCCCGGAGTCCTTGGGGTAGACGACGGCGGCACCGCGCGGCATCGACAGGACGAAGTCCTCATACCGTGGACGGAAGATCTGGAAGTCGATGCCTCCGGTGTTCGTCACGATGATGCCCTCGGTCCGGCCGATGATGTCGTCGTGCTCGATGAGTCCCTTATGCGTGTGGAACAGCTCTCCGGGAGCGAGCACAATGGTGTGCATTCGGCCCTTGGGATCGGTGAGCTGGATCTTCTCGCCGGTCTTCAGAGCCCGGCGGGGTTCGGTATGGCTTGCCTCAGTCATGATGTGTCCACTCTACGCTGGTGAGAAGTGTCTGGGCACACCCGGCTCAGGCTGCGAGAAGCTCGTCGAAGAATTCCTGCAGGTCGATGACGCCGACGAGGGTGTTTCCGTCCATGACCAGGCTGAACTGCGCCTTGGGGCGGTGGGTCAGCGACTCGAGCAGATGGGGTGCGGTGATGTCCTTGGGCACGCCGATCCAGCCGGCCAGCTGTCGGGCGACTTCTCCGGCGGGAATCGGCTCCAATGACTCGGCCAGGCGTCCCGCCGCGGCGTGCCGGTCGACGAGTCCGTAGGGCAGGCCCTTCTGGTCGAGGACGACGATGAGGGTGCGTTCCTTCGCGTTGCCCAGCGTGTTCGCGTAGTCGAGCGTGTCGGCGAGATCGGCGTCCCAGGTGGCGGCGATAGCCGGCTGGATGACCTGTGAGAGCTCGTAGGTCTCCATCTTCCGGGCCCGCTTTGCATGCGTTGCGGCGTCACCCGCGGAGAACCAGAGCATGATGGCGATGAGTGACATCCAAGCCACCTGCAGCGGATCCGGACGTTCTCCCGCCAGGAGCGGTGTGATGACCGACCAGCCGATGAATCCGACGGCGATGACCCGACCGACCCAGCTCGCCACGATCGTGCCCAGGTACTGCGAACCGGTCAGGCGCCACATCAGCGCCTGCAGCGCCCAGCCGCCGTCGAGCGGGATTCCGGGCAGCAGGTTGATGGCGCCGAGGGCGACGTTGGCGAAGGTCACGGCGATGAGCAGCAGCCACGGCACCGAGGTCGGCGTGACCGCGCTCAAGCACCACCAGCCCAGCAGCGCCAGCACGATGTTGACGATCGGGCCGACGATGGAGATGACGAAGCTCGTGAACGCTGCCTTGTCGCGTGGATTCTCGACCTGCGGTTCGAACCGTGTGAATCCGCCCCAGAGATTCAATTCGATCGCGGCGACCTTGAGCCCGTAGAACTGGCCCGCCACGCCGTGCGCCAGCTCATGGAGGAAGACGGAGGCGAAGAGCAGGACCGCGTATGCGAAGGCCACGAACCAGGCCCAGACGCCGAGGTCGGGACGGACGGTGTTCAGCCATGGGGCGAACAGGATCGTGATGACGATGGCGGCCAGGAACCACGACCAGGCCAGGATCACCGGGGCGCCGAGAACAGTCCCCAGGCGCAAGCCCGAAGAGGCACCTGTCTGGTGATTTTTCGCGGCCATCGAAGGAGTTCCTCTGCTTGGGGTCGGGTCCACTCAGCCTAACAGCGACAAGGCCTCCGACGTGCTCTGACGCGTCGTGTCAGAGCAAGTCGTTAGAGTGGGTCGTATGGCCGAGCTGATCAGTCTTTCGCCCTCCCGGGCCAATGACTTCGTACAATGTCCCTTGAAATTTCGTTTCCGCAGCATCGACAAGTTGCCGGAGCCGCCCTCGCAGGCCGGGTTCAGAGGCACCGTCGTCCACTCCGTCCTCGAAAAGCTCTTCGAGCGTCCAGCGGCCCAGCGGACGCAGGACGTCGCCGAGTCCTTGCTGCGCCCCAGCTGGGACGAACTGGTGGAGAAGGACCCGAACGTGCTCGAGATCTTCAACGACGAAGGAGAGAAGGAGACATTCTTCACAAGTGCGAGCAGGCTGCTGCAGTCGTACTTCACACTCGAGTTCCCCGAGCATCTCGAACCGGACGAGACGGAGAAGTACGTTCGCACCCACCTCGACAACGGTCTCGAACTGCGTGGATTCATCGATCGCGTCGACGTGGCACCGGGCGGAGAGAAGCGCCTGGTCGACTACAAGACCGGAAAGCAGCCCAAACCCCAGTACGGCCGCGAGGCGAACTTTCAGATGGGCTTCTACGCCCTCGTCGAATACCGCCTCACCGGTGAGCTCGTGCACACCCTCCAGCTCATGTACCTGGGTTCGCAGTCCATCCTGAAGTCCCACCCCACGATGAGCGACATCGAACGCACCGAGTTCGAGATCGAGTCGATCTGGAAGGACATCATCGCCTCTGCCGAAACGGATCGTTGGCGTCCGAAGAAGTCTCCCCTGTGCAACTGGTGCACGTTCAAACCGCTGTGCCCGGCATGGGGCAACACTCCCCCACCGACGCCGGAGATCACACGGATAGTCGGGACGTGAGCTCTCTCAGATCGTCCACGGTCCGCCCCTCGAGACTCGACCACAGGATTCGGCCGGGCCGGGCCTCGAGCTGAACCAGGTGCGGGATGCCGATCGCGATCGTGCCTGCCGCCTCCGCGCTGGCGAGACCGGGCTTCGAATCCTCGAGCGCCACACAGGCTCCGGGTTCGAGGCCAAGCAGTGCCGCACCTTCGAGATAGGGGGCAGGGTCGGGTTTGCCGACACTGACCTCATCGCCGGAGACGAGCCCGGCGAAGCTGCCGGTCGGGCACGCCGCGATCACCGCCTCGGCGAGTCGTCGATAGGACATCGTGACCATGACACACGGAATGTCCGCGGTCACGATCGCTTCGAGGAACTCAAGTGCACCGGGCCGAAACGGCACGCTTTCCGTGATCTGTGTGACGACCTCGTTGAGGAGAGTCTCGACGATGACCCCAGCTGGAAGGTCGAGCCCGGCGTCCTGCATCATCGCCGCCGAGGTCAGCAGATCGTTGCCCACGAACTCAAGGCCCTGCTCTTCGCTCCACTCGATTCCGTGTGCGTTCATCAGTTCGGTCTCGGCCCTGATCCAATACGGTTCCGTATCGACCAGAGTTCCGTCCATGTCCCAGAGGACTGCGGCAGGATTCGTCATGATTCCAGCGTAATCTTGAAGCATGACATTTCTTCCATCAGGGTCCGGGGCACTCGTGTTCATCGCCTTCGAGGGACAGGACGCGGATGCCTCTGAGGCCGCAAGTTCGCTGGTCAAGGACATCATCGAGGCATGGCGCCTCAACGACAGTGAGATCTTGGACACCGACGGGTTCTACGAGTTCAGATTCTCAGAACCTGAGATCGTGCGCGACGAAGCGAATCGAGCCTCGATTGCCTGGCCGGGAATCGAAGTCCATCGCGGACACCATCTGGGCACGCCGGTCACCGTCGTCCATGGGCACGAGCCCGGCCTGAAATGGCGGGAGTTCCTGTCGCTGGTCCTCTCCGACGTCACGGCCGAAGATTCGGTGGTCCTGCTCGGCGGCCTGCACGCCGAGGTTCCCCACACGCGACCACTGCCCGTCGTGACCAACACTGAGGATGCACGTCTCGCGGCGAAGCTGGGCATCGAGGTCAACGGCTACGAAGGGCCGATCGGCATTCTCGGCCTCCTCGGCGTCGAATGCGACAGGAGAGGCCTGCATGCGGTCAACCTGTGGGTGGGCGTGCCCGACTATCTCACCGATTCCCCGTCGCCCAAGGCTGAACTGGCGCTGGCGTCTGCGGTGGAGCGGATCACGGGACTCGAGATCGACATCCCCATCCTCGAGGAGGAGAGTCGGGCCTGGGAGCTCGGCGCCGATGAACTCGTTGCCCTCAACCCCCACCTCGTGGAGCTGCTCAAGGGCCTCGAGCAGCTCAATGACTCCACGGAGCTGCCCGAGGCCAGTGGTGACGCGATCGCCGCCGAGTTCGAACGCTATCTGCGCAAGCGCGGTCGCGACAGATAGTCTCGGAAAGCGGCCGGGTCAGGCGTGCAGATCGATGCCGAGCAGGGCATCGACGGCGTCTGCGACCCGATCGCCGCAGACCGGAGCGGTCTCGGCCGCGGGCGAGTCGGCATAGTGCTCGGCCCATTCGTCGAGGATGCCCAGCGCACGGGGGCTGTCGAGGTCATCGGCCAGAGATTCACGGAGCAGACCGATGATGTGGTCCCGCAGTCCCTCCCGGCATTCGGCTTCGCACATCGCCGCGTGCTTCCACGCCTGCAGTCGCGCCGAGGCGGATTCGAGCAGATCGTCGGTGAAGATCCAGTCGCTGCGGTAGTGGTTGGACAGCAGCACTGTGCGGATGATCATCGGGTCGACACCCTGTTCGCGCAGCTTCGAGACGAGGACGAGGTTGCCCTTCGATTTGCTCATCTTCTCGCCCTGATAGCCGACCATGCCAGTGTGCATGTAGGTCCGGGCCAGCGGTGTCTGCTTCCACGCCGCCGCGTGCGCCGCGCTCATCTCATGGTGTGGGAACACGAGGTCGCTGCCGCCGCCCTGGACGTCGACGGGCAGCCCGCCGTAGTTGTTCGCGATGACAGTGCATTCGATGTGCCAGCCAGGACGTCCGGGGCCGAGCTTGCCCCCGTCCCAGGACGGTTCGCCCTCGCGAGCGGCCTTCCACAGCAGGGGATCGATCTCATTGTCCTTGCCCGGAGTCTCCGGGTCGCCTCCGCGTTCGGCGGAGAGCTTGGCCATCGTGGACCGGTCGTCGTGGCTGACGCTGCCGAATGGCGGATGGATCGGGGTCGAAACCCTGTAGTACACGTCGCCGTTGTCGAGGGTGTATGCGGCGCGCGTCTCCACGAGGTCCTCGACGGCCTCGACGATCTGTTCCACCGATTCGACGACGCCGATGAAGTCGCGAGGAGGCAGCACGCGCAGCGCGGCCATGTCCTCGCGGAAGAGTTCGATCTGCGATTCGGCGAGTTCGTGCCAATCCACTCCCGTGGCATCGGCTCGTTCGAGGAGAGGGTCATCGATGTCGGTCGTGTTCTGCACGTAGACGACGTCGAGTCCAGCGTCGCGCCAGACCCGGTTGAGCAGGTCGAAGGCAACGTAGGTTGCCGCGTGGCCGAGATGGGTGGCGTCGTACGGGGTGATTCCACATACATAGAGACCTGCCGCCTGGTCACGCCCTTTGAGTCTGCGTGGGCTCCGAGTGCTGGTGTCGAAGACTGTCGGCACCTTTCCGGAGCTGGTGAGGCGGGGTAGCTGAGGTTCGGACCATGACTTCACGCAGACCAGCCTATCCGAGTCACCGCAGAAGGGCACCTCCTGCATCGTGTCGTGCTCATCGCAGGTCGGCTTCCTTTCTGGGCTCAGATCGGCGGCCAAGGGATGACGGTCCGATCTTCGGGTGGTTCGGGGAAGGCTCCGGCCTCGCCGAGGTGTTCGGCCCGGTGTCGCAGACTGTCGATCTCGTCATCGCTGAGACACTCCTCCAACGTCGAGCGCAGGTCTTCGGACATCCGGGACACCTCGTCGAGGGCGTCGATCTCCTCGTAGCCGAACGATGCCTGAGAGAAACCCCACAGTACGGTGCGCACCTTCTCGTCAGAGTGGAAGGACAGCCCGTTGTCGATGCCGTAGGTGGCGATGCTGCCGGGTCCGCCGCCGGGCAGGCAGCTGCCGGTGATGATGTGGCCGGCCTTCCTGTCCGCATTGTTCGACAGAAGATCGAAGAAGGAGATCGCCCGGAGCCCGTCACCGGTGTCGTGGGACAGGACCAGGTCGGTGCCGTCTTCGGTTCTCAGGGCGAACATCGGGATGTGGTCGGAGGGAATGGCCTCGACTGCTGTCAAAGCCACGGACTCGGTGTCTCCGGAGTCTTCGACGTAGGCCTGGAGGGAGCCCGGCCCCGCTCCCAGGTCTCCGCGCAGTACGGTCGGCGGGATCACGTTGAGGTCGAGGTGGGCGCTGAGTCGGTACGCCGCCGTCTCCCGCAGTGACAGAGTCTGCGGAGGGAAGTCGACGAGCGGTCGTTCACCTGATGCGGGTTTGTACACGGCTTTGAGATGGACGCCTTCGTGTTCGACGACGACGAGACGGGTGTCGTTGCTGGCCCGTGGGATCGATCCCATCACCGTGCAGGTGCCCTGTTCCAGTGCCTCTTGGACAAATGCTGCGTGCATGACTCTCAGGTGCGCGCAATGCCGTTTGCGCGGGGGCACAGATGCCCTTCGGGCTCGAGCGGCAGCGAGCAGAAAGGACAGTCGCCGCGACCGGCGGACACCACCTGGTCGGCGCGGCGGGCGAATTCGCGGGAGCCGGCGGCATCGAGGACGATGCGCAGCACATCTCGTTCGACGGCATCGTCGTCGGGGTCCGCCGAGGTCCCCGACTGCGCGTCCTCTTCTGTGAGTTCGAAGCATTCGACCACGAGCTCGTGGGCGACCGTGTCCCACCCGAGGCTCATGGTGCCGACTCGGAATTCGGGTTCGATGGGAACGTTGAGGCTCGCGTTGTCGATGCGTTCGTCGATCGCCGTCTGAGGCACTCGTGCAGCCGGGTCCTTGACCATGACCATGTCGAGGAGCTCGGTGACCCGATCCGCGAGGATCTCCACCTGCTCCTTCTCCACCACCACGGTGGTCAGCGCGGACCCTGATTTCGCCTGCAGGAGGAACGTTCGCTCGCCGGGCAGACCGATCGTGCCGACGACGAATCGTTCAGGTGTGGGGTGGTCGTACAAAGCTGCCATGCCTTCAGCCTAGTTCAAAGACTTACATGTCCGACGTCCCTGGGATACATTTGAGTCATGAGCACTGATCCTCGTGAGGCCCTGGACGCATTCCTCGAAGCAGTGGGAGAGCACTTCGCTGCCTCCGCGCACCGCAATGGAGACCAAGACCCTCGTGTCGAGGCCGCCTACATGGCCTTGGCCGACGCCTTCGAAATCTACGAAGACGCGATCTACACCGCCTATGATGAGGTCACTCCGTTCGAGCTCTTCGACGATGTCGAAGACGCCAAGGAGGACGATGACGACAACGACCTCGACGACGACTTCACAATCGATGACGAGGACGGGAACGACTGAGCCCTCAGGAGATCTGGTCGAGCACCTCGGCGATCTCGGGTTCGAGTTCGACATCGCTGCCGATTACCTGCGCCAGCTGCTCGGGCGTGCGGGCGGAGACCAGTGACGCGGCCACGCCCCGGTGCCGGTTGAACGCCAGGGCGATGTCGGTCGTGGTCACACCCAGCGCCGCAGCGGCCTTGCGGACTCCCGCCAGCACTCGGGCCGAGCGTTCATCGAGGTAGGCGCCGACGTAATCGGAGAGTTCGCCGGCGAAGCGTGAGTCCTGTGGGGTTCCGCCTCGGTATTTGTCGCTGAGGACTCCCCTGCCCAGTCCGGCGCCGGCGATGAGACCCACCCCTGCGTAGTCCGCGGCCGGAAGCAGGTCCTGTTCTGCTTCCCGGTTGAGGAGGGAGTACTCGGCGATGGCGCAGGAGATCGGCACACCGGCCCCACGCATCTCCGCCAGCTGCCATCCGGCATGGTGAGACACGCCGACGTAGCGGACCTTGCCCAGAGTCAGCAGGGTCTCGATCGCCGAGGCGGTCTCCGCCCGATCCACCTCCGCGTCGAAGACGTCGAGGACGAGCACGTCGATGTGGGTGCGTCCGGTGGCGGCCAGCAGCGCGTCGACCTGGGTGAGGATGCGAGCCCGTCCCAGGCCCACGTCGATGTGGGATGGCTCACTCATGGACACACCGACGCGGGCAATCAGCACGATCTGTTCTGGAAGTCTCAGCTGGGACACCACTCCGGCCGCATGGGTCCCCGAGCTGGGAAGCTCTACGAGGTTCCCACCAGCAGAGACGAAGTCATCGACGAGTCGCTGTGCGACCGGGGCATCGACCCGATGCCCCCACTCAAATGTGCCGAGACCCACATCGCTGACTTCAAGACCGGTGCTGCCGAGGCGTTGTTGCTTCATGGTTGTTGAGGTTACCTGATTCGGCGACTACCGTGGTTTCGTTCCCACCCCACTTTCTCAAGGAGACGCATGTACGACTGGCTGGTCGCAGCAGTGCTCGGCATCGTTCAGGCACTGACGGAATTCCTGCCGATCTCGTCGTCGGCGCATGTGCGCATCGTCGGTGAATTCATGCTGCCGGGCCAAGACCCCGGCGCCTTCTTCACCGCCATCATCCAGATCGGAACCGAGGCGGCAGTCGTCGTGTACTTCTGGCGCGACATCGTCTCCATCATCTCCAAATGGTGCAAGGCACTGGTCGGCAGGCACGACCGAAGAGACCCCGAGGTCAGACTCGGCTGGCTGATCATCGTCGGCTCGATTCCGATCGTCATCCTCGGTCTGCTGTTCCAGGACGCCATCGAAGGCGCGCTGCGCAGCCTGTGGATCACCGCGACCATGCTCATCGTCTTCGGTCTCATCATCGGACTCGCCGACTGGGTGGGCAAGAGGGAGCGCAGTCTCGAAGACATGACCTGGGGGCAGGGCATCGCCTACGGCTTCGCGCAGGCGCTGGCTCTGATCCCCGGCGTGTCGCGGTCCGGCGGCACGATCATGGCCGGGCGGTTCATGGGCTTCGACCGGCCTGCCGCCGCCCGCTACTCGTTCCTGCTCGCCATTCCGGCAGTCCTGGGCTCCGGCTTCTACAGCGTCTTCCAGTCGCTCGGCAGCGCCGATATGGTCATCGGCTGGGGGCCGACGATCCTGGCGACCATCATCGCCTTCGGACTCGGGCTCCTCGTCATCCATTGGTTCCTCGGGTACGTCAAGACCAGGTCGTTCGCGATCTTCGTCTGGTATCGCGTGGCACTGGGCATCACGCTCTACGTCCTGTTGGGCACGGGAGTCCTCGCCGCGACCTGATCGGCGCCGCCTCGCTTCAGCGGCCGCGCGTCACTTCAGACCGCCACCGCCGGGTGCGCTCCCCTCGGAGAGCCCGGCAGCGGTCACGGACATCGCGGTCAGGATCGGACGCGGTCCGGAGAAGTCGATGACGGTGAATGAGCCGGGAGCGACGCTGATGCGCTGGAAGTCGTCGAGCGGCATGCCCAGGGCGTCGGCGATGATGGCCTTGATGATGTCCCCGTGGGAGACGAGCATCGCCCATCGGGTGACACTGCCCTCCCTGTCGTCCTCGCTCCGGGCTCGCTGCTCCTCGTCGCTGTGTTCGTCTGCGCGGAGGCCGTCGACGACGGTTCTCACACGTGACACGGCACGCTCTGCCGCCTCGGCGATGGACTCTCCGCCGGGAAAACGCGCTTTCGACGCCTCTTCGACGACGGTCTTCCACAGCTCTTCTGAGCCGAGGTCCTTCAGACTCCGTCCGGTCCATTCGCCGTAGTCGAGTTCGATGAGGTCATCGACGGCCTCGACAGAATCTGCGTCGATCGTTGACGCGGCAATCCGTGCTGTCTGTTCACAGCGCAGGAGCGGCGAGTGCAGCAGGTGCGAGAAGTGGCGCTGCGGCAGCATCCGCAGGGTGTCTTCGAGCGCACCGACTCCCTGCTCGGTCAATGACACGCCGGGTGCACGTCCGGCGAGTGTCCCTGCCGTATTCGCAGTGGAGACGCCGTGCCGGAGGAGAACGATGACGGGCATGACATCAACCCTAGCCCAGATCGTCTACAGTGGGCCTATGAAACGTCAGCGTCCGGCCATGACCTACGAGTTTCGCAAGGTCTCATTCACCAAGGAGACACCGCGGTCCGTCAGCCTCCAGGAACTCAATGACGAGGCGGAGTACGGCAAGTGGGAGCTGGCCCGGACGCGAATCTCCGAGAGCGGGATGAGAACGGTCTGGCTGCGCCGGAAGATCATGCCCTTGACGTTGAGCAGCTGACACCGGCGTCAGTGAAGTCACCCTCCGCGCTCGTCCCCGTCCTCCTCGCCGGTCTCGTCACGATCGCAGCCGGCTCTGCGATGTCTCTGCAGGGCCGCGCGAACGGTCTGCTCGGTCCGGTGCTCGGCCACGCCGTCTTCGCCGCGCTCGTCTCCTTCCTCGTCGGTCTCGTCATCGTGGGATCGGCGCTGCTCTGCTCCTCCCGCTCTCGCGCCGGTGCCCGGACGCTGATCGGGCTGGTGCGCAACGAGGCGATGCCGTGGTGGATGCTTCTTGGGGGTCTCAGCGGCGGTTTGGTCGTCATCGCCCAGGCCTCGACGGTGCCGATCATGGGTGTGGCCATGTTCACCATGGCCTTCGTCTCCGGTCAGGTCACCGGCGGACTCGTCGTCGACTCCACTCGCCTGCCGCCCGGTGGCAGGCAGCGCCTGACGTTCCTCCGAGTCTTCGGTGTCCTCGTCGTCATCGCCGCCCTCGTCTACGGAGCTTCGGAGAGACTGACCCTCGGAGTCCCGCTCTGGGCACCGCTGCTGCCCTTCGTCTCGGGGGCGCTGACCTCGGTCCAGCAGGCGTTCAACGGTCGGATCAAGTCCGCCACCGGATCGGTCGTCGTGGCCACGACAGTGAACTTCAGCATCGGATTCCTCGCCCTGCTGGCCGCTGCCGGAATCATCATGGCCACCGGGGTCGTGTGGACCGGCTTCCCGACGGAGCCGACTCGGTGGTGGATGCTCCTCGGCGGGGCGTTCGGGGTCGTCTTCATCGGGCTGACGGCACTGACCGTGGCGAGGCTCGGGGTGCTCCTGCTGAGCCTGTTCTCTCTGTTCGGGAATCTGCTCGGCGCGCTGCTGCTCGATCTCCTCCTCCCGATTCCCGGATCCCTGGTGAGCACCACGACGGTCGTCAGCGCCGCCCTGGTGCTCGCCGGAATCGCGATCACGATCATGCCCTCATCAGGAAATCACCCAGGACCCGCGCGCCGAACTTGAGTGCGGAGATCGGCACCCGTTCGTCCACGCCGTGGAACATCGCCGGGAAGTCCAGGTCCCCGGTCAGCTGCAGCGGGGCGAACCCGTAGCCGATGATGCCCAATTCGGCCATGGACTTGTTGTCGGTGCCGCCGGAGAGCGTGTACGGCAGGACCTTCGCCGCGGGATCGTCGTCGAGCAGGCTGTTGCGCATCTGCGCGACCAGCGGGGTGTCGAAGGGCGCTTCGAGCGCGTTGCCCTCGTCGTTGGCCTCGATGTCGATGCCCTCCCCTGCCAGCTCCTTGATCTTGAGCATCACATCCTCGTGTTGGCCCGGAAGCGTCCGGCAGTCGACGTAGGCGGTGGCCGTGCCCGGAATGACGTTGTGCTTGTAGCCGGCGTTCAGGAACGACGGGTTCGAAGTGTTCTGCAGGGTCGGCGCGACGAACTTCTCGACCGAGCCGAGTTCGGCCAGCAGCGCCCCGATGGTCTCGGCCCGGAACTCGATGCCCGTGATCTCCGCTACGCCTTCGAGCAGCTGTCTGGTCGCGACCGGGATCTCCTGGGGCCAGGCATGCTCACCGATGCGGGTGATGGCCGCTGCGAGCCTGGTGACGGGATTGTCGTCATTGCGCTGCGAGCCGTGCCCCGCCGTACCGTGGGCGATGAGGTTGAGCCACGCGAGGCCCTTCTCCGCGGTCTGGACGAGGTAGACCCGCTGGCCGCGCACGTCCACGGAGTATCCGCCCACCTCGGAGATCGCCTCGGTGGCGCCGGCGAAGAGCTCCGGATGGTTGCGGACCATGTAGCGGGCGCCGTAGTTGCCTCCGGCCTCCTCATCGGCGAAGAAGGCGATGATCAGGTCGCGGCGGGGTCGCAGCCCCTGGGCCAGCATGTCCCTGGCGGCGGCGATGATCATCGCGTCCATGTCCTTCATGTCCACGGCGCCACGGCCCCAGAGCAGCTCGTCCTTGATGACACCGGCGAAGGGGTCGACGCTCCAATCCTCGGCGGCGGCCGGGACCACATCGGTGTGGCCGTGGACGACGAGAGCATCCGCATCGGAGTCGGTGCCCTCGATCCGGGCCACCAGGGATGCCCGACCCGGTGCGGATTCGTGGATCGTCGACTTCAGGCCCACCTCGTCGAACCAACCCGCGATGAGGTCGGCTGCCGGTCGCTCGGGGTTGACCTCGTTGCCTCCCCAGTTCTGAGTGTCGATGCGAATGAGCTGCTGGCACAGCGACGTGACTTCGGCCTCTGCAGCGCTGAAATCGTACACGGTGTCTCCCGTCGGGTCGGTGGAAAGATGCTGACGTGATCCACGTTATAGCAACAGCGGCGCTGCCACCCGCCGATGTCGGACGCACGCGGTGTCGTGCCCGGGAAGGGCGGGTATGCGAAATGGCCTCCGGATCAGATCCGGAGGCCATTTCCTCTGTTGTGCGCGAAGGGGGACTTGAACCCCCACGCCCGATAAGTTGGGCACTAGCACCTCAAGCTAGCGCGTCTACCAATTCCGCCACTCGCGCTGGCAACAGAGATAACTTTACACGCGAGTTTCGGCCGCGCAAAATCGGATTCGCCGATTGTGATGCACGGCACTTCGCCGCATCCGCCGAGGCGGTCTCAGTCGACCCTGCGAAGCTCATTCGCCCAGCTCAGAGACCTCGGAGAGGATATGCGGTTTGCCCGATCTGAGGTCGAAGACGGCGAATTTCGCAGCCTCGTGTCGGTGCCCTTCGGTGATGGCGAAGCCGACGGTCGAGGGCAGCAGCACGGGCTTCGCGAACGACACGTCCCACCGGTACGAGTCGAGCCGCGTATCGACGGCTGACAGGGCGCGCGAGGCTCCGTACATTCCGTGGGCGATGAGCCGCGGGAAACCGAATCCCTTCGCCGCGAGACCGTTGAGGTGGATCGGATTGTAGTCACCCGACGCGTGAGCATAGCGCTTGCCGATGATCGGATCCAATCGCCACAGCGCGGTGGGGGTGGGAGCCGTGAACTCCTCCCGCGGCGGCTGCGGCTTCGGCTCCGCGTTGGGCAGCTTCCTGCCCTTGGCCAGATAGGTCGTGGTCTCGCGCATCTTCAGCTCACCCTCGACCTTCGCTGCGACGATGACCTCGATCGTGGTCCCGGACGGATGCTGGAAGGGCCCGGCCAGCTCCACGTGGAAGTCGACGCTGTCACCGACCTGCACCGGGCCGAGACTGTCGATGCGGTTGTGGACGTGGACCATGCCCATCATCGGCAGCGGCACCTCCGGGTCGCTGAGCAGCTGCATGCTCAGGGGGAATGCGAGCACATGCAGATAACCGGGATGGACGATGTTGCCCAGGCCCGCTCCGATGACGGTGGTGAATCCCGCGTAGGCATCGGCCTCGATCGGCATGCTCCGGTCGAGAGCCCGCCGGGGCAGGTCGGGGCTCGTCCGGGCTCCCAACGGCAGAGCCTTGAGCACGGCCTTGGCATAGAGCGGAAGCATCGAATCCTTCGCCATCATGCACCCACCATGTTCTGACCGCAGACCCGCAGCGTCGAGCCGTTGATCCCCCGAGCCCCCGCCGAGGCGAGGAAGCCGATGGTCTCGGCCACATCGACCGGGTGCCCTCCCTGCTGGAGGCTGGAGAGCCGACGCGCGACCTGTCGGGTCAGCGTCGGCATCTTCGCCGTCATATCGGTTTCGATGAACCCGGGAGCCACGGCATTGATCGTGCCTCCGCGTGTGGCGAAGTCCGACGCCGAGGCGGCCGTGAGTCCGATGACTCCGGCCTTCGTCGTCGCATAGTTCGTCTGCCCGCGGTTGCCGGCGATGCCCGAGGTCGAGGCCAGGGACACGACCTGCGCGCCCTCGGCGAAGAGGTCCTTCTCGCTCAGGTGAGCGTTGATCCGGGCCTGGGAGGCGATGTTGACCGCGATCACGGAGTCCCAGCGGGAAGCATCCATGTTCGCCAGCATCTTGTCCCGGGTGATCCCGGCGTTGTGGATGAGGATGTCGACCTGTCCCCCGACCGCCTCGGCGATCTTCTCGGCGGCGGTGTCCGTGGTGATGTCGAGCTGGAGGGTCTTGCCTCCCACTTCGTTCATCACCTCGGCCAGGGCCTGTCCGGCCTGGGGCATGTCGACGCCGATGACCTGGGCTCCGTCACGGGCGAGGTTGCGGGCGATCGCGGCACCGATTCCGCGGGCCGCGCCGGTGACGACGGCGGTCCGTCCGGCCAATGGGCCGGCATCTCCTGTGGAGAGGAACTCCCGCATCCCGATCGGAGTCCCGGCCTGGGTCGAGACGGTGATGAACTGTCCCGAGACGTAGGCCGATTTGC
This sequence comes from Brevibacterium marinum, assembly GCF_011927955.1. Taxonomy (NCBI): domain Bacteria; kingdom Bacillati; phylum Actinomycetota; class Actinomycetes; order Micrococcales; family Brevibacteriaceae; genus Brevibacterium; species Brevibacterium marinum. The sequence goes on from NZ_JAATJN010000001.1 coordinate 2,782,162, forward strand.
CGGAGAGCAGGAACCACAGTGCCGTGGCCACAGACGGAGCCTGCACGTCGACTCCATCGAGGAGGATGCCGTTGGCGGTCGCTCCGGGGCGCATCTCGTGTGCCATGGAGCGGGTCAGGCCCGTGATTCCCTGCGTTGCGGCCGCGAGTTCCGGGGACTGCTGCTCGGTCTTCGGTGCGGCGGAGACGGTGATGACGCGCCCGCACTTCGCGAGCGAGCGCAAAGCGGTTCCGATCTCGAGCACGGTCGCCGAGAGGTCGGCGGGTGCGCCGGCGTCGTCGAGGACGGCGATGATCGCCCGCAGCGACTCTCCGGAGTTCGCGTGGCGCCGAACCTCGAGACCGTTGTCGAGCAGCAGGTCGGCGAGCTGCTGCGCGCCGGACCCGGAGCCGAGGACGAGGACGGGCTTCCTGCGATAGTCGGCGGGGGTCGAGTCGAAGCGGTGCAGTTCGACGGGCTGCGGCAGTCCGAGTGTCTTCGCGACCTGCTTGAGGGGGCCGTTGACCAGGCTCAGGTACGTGTCGTTCATGCTGCCTCCACAATCGCGGTGAGTCCCTGGCCGCCTGCTGCGCAGATCGAGACCAGCGACCTCTTCTTGCCGGTGAGCTTGAGGTATTTCGCGGTGGAGGCGATGATGCGTCCACCGGTCGCCGCGAACGGATGTCCGGCGGCGAGGCTCGAACCGAGCGGGTTGAGCTTGGAGCGGTCGATGGCGCCCAAGGCTCCGTCGAGGCCCGCCTTGTCGCGGCAGAACTCCTCCGATTCCCATGCCGCCAGATGGCTGAGCACGGTCGAGGCGAAGGCCTCGTGGATCTCGAATGCATCGAAGTCGTCGAAGGTCAGTCCGTTGCGGGACAGGAGGCGTGGGACCGCGTAGGCCGGGGCCATGAGCAGCCCCTCTGAGCCGTCGACGAAGTCGACGGCTCCGGCTTCGGCGTCGACGAGGCGGGCCAAGGGAGTGTACCCGTGCTCGTTCGCCCAGTCCTCGCTGCCGAGGAGGACGGATGAGGCACCGTCTGTGAGCGGGGTCGAGTTTCCGGCGGTCATCGTCGCCGGTGTGCTCAGGTTCCGGCCGAACACGGGCGAGAGCTTCGCCAGTGATTCGGCCGAGGAGTCCGGGCGCATGTTGGTGTCGCGACTGACACCGAGGTAGGGGGTCGACAGGTCGTCGAAGAAGCCTTCGTCCCAGGCGCGGGCGAGGTTGTGGTGAGAGGCAATCGCCAGTTCGTCCTGGGCCTGTCGGCTGATCTGCCAGTCGGCCGTCGTGATCGCCTGGTGCTCGCCCATGCTCAGCCCGGTGCGCGGTTCACCCGTGGAGGGGGCCTGCGGAGCCAGGTAGGCGGGGCGGATCTGGGCGGCGATCTTCGCCCTCTGGGCCAGGGTCTTCGCCCGGGTGAGCTCCAGCAGGATCTCCCTCATCGAGTCGTTGATCACGATCGGTGCGTCCGAGGCGGAGTCCACGCCCGAGGCGATGCCCGATTCGAGCTGACCGGCATTGATCTTGTTGTTGAGGCTGACGACGGTTTCGAGGCCGGTGGCGCAGGCCTGGCCGACGTCGAAGGCCGGAGTCGTCGGTGCCAGGGCGGAGCCGAGCACCGCTTCGCGTGTGAGGTTGAAGTCCTTCGAATGTTTGAGGACGGCGCCGCCGGCAACCTCCCCGATGCTCTCTCCGGCGAGGCCGAAGCGAGCCACGAGCCCGTCGAGGGCGCTGGTGAGCATATCGAGATTGCTGGCCTTGGCGTACTGCTTGTTCGAACGCGCGAACGGAATGCGGTTGCCGCCGAGGATGACGGCACGCTGAGTGGGAGTGGACATTTGCACCTCCGGTATATGGATTTAACTGTTACCGACAGTACCTGATACTGTCTGTCACATGAAATCGCTCACAGATGGTCGGTCCACTCGGTGGCAGAAGCATCGGGACCTCAGGCGCCAGGAGCTGCTGCGAGCCGTCCGACATGTCGTCGACGAGCATGGGGACGAACTGTCCATGGATCAGATCTCCGAGCATTCTGGTACGACGAAGTCCGTGCTCTACCGGTACTTCACGGACCGTGCCGGACTCCAGGCGGCGATGGGCGAATGGGCGATGGACGTCATCTCCAAGTCACTCGATGACGCCACAGCCACCTCGGCGGAGGACGCCCTGACGGAGATGATCCACGCCTTCGTCGCGCTCGCCGCCGAATCGCCGAACATCTACCGTTTCTGCGACACCGCGGTCAACCGGTTCGCTCCCACAGAGGCCGGCGGTTTCTTCAACTCGATCGCCGGCCTGCTCGCCGATCGCCTTGCCCTTGAGGGCGCACAGGGCCGACTGTGGGCGGCCGGGGCGATCGGGTTCGTGCGTGCCGCGACCGAATACTGGCTGGCCGATCCCGGTCGCCCAGAGGAGTTCGCCAGCGCAATCAGCCAATGGCTCTGGGCCTCGCTGCCCGCAAAACTAGGAGTAGACGAATGAAGCTTTCCCTTGACCCCCAGGCGATCAACGCCGTCGTCGACGGTCGTTGGGCCGAGGCCCGACGCCGCGGGCGGACGCTGGCACTCGACGAGATCACACACGAGGATCCGGCCGACGACCTCGAGACCGCTCGGGCGAAGACGCTGACCGGAGTCCAGCTCATGGCCGATACCGGGCTGCCGTTGGTGGCGCTGCCGGCGGCGCTCGGCGGACGCAATGAACATGCGACCAATGTCGCCAGCTTCGAGGAGACCGTCACCGCCTCCCCCAGCCTCCAAGTCAAGGCCGGAGTCCAGTTCGGACTCTTCGGTGGGGCGATCCTGCACCTGGGCAATGCCGAGCAGCACGATGCCTGGCTGCTGGCGGCCCAGAAGGGTGAGCTGCTGGGATCGTTTGCGATGACGGAGATCGGCCACGGATCCGATGTCGCCGCCGTCGGCACGACCGCGACCTATGTGCCCGAGGACGAGGAATTCGTCATCGACACCCCGTTCCGCGCCGCCACTAAGGAATACATCGGCAATGCCGCACGCGACGCTCATGCCGCCGTGGTCTTCGCCCAGCTGATCACCGGCGGGGTCAACCACGGTGTGCACGCGTTCGTCGTGCCGATCCGCGACGCGGACGGGACGCCCCTGCCGGGCATCGGCATCGAGGACGACGGGCACAAGGGCGGCCTCAAGGGAGTCGACAACGGGCGGATCGACTTCGAGCAGGTCCGCGTTCCGCGGTTCAACCTGCTCGACCGCTACGGCGCCGTGAACGCGGCCGGCGAGTACTCCTCCTCCATCGACTCCCCCGGACGACGCTTCTTCACCATGCTCGGAACCCTCGTCCAGGGACGGGTCTCCCTCGACGGTGCCGCCATCGTCGCCTCGAAGCTGTCCCTCGACATCGCCGTGCGCTACGGACTCGAACGCAAACAGTTCACCGGCGCCGACGACATCCATGAGACCACTCTGTTGGACTATCAGCAGCATCAGCGGCGACTGATGCCGGCCATCGCTTCGGTCTACGCCTCGGCCTTCGCCCACGAGAAGCTGCTCACCTCATTCGAGGAGGTGTTCTCCGGCGCCGACGAGAGCGAGGAGAATCGTGCCCTGCTCGAAACGCGGGCCGCGGCATTCAAGGCCGATACGACGTGGATGGCCCTCGACGTCATCCAGGAATCCCGGGAAGCCTGCGGCGGGGCCGGCTACATGGCCGAGAACCGCCTCGTGGGACTGCGCGCCGACCTCGACATCTATGCCACGTTCGAGGGCGACAACACGGTCCTCCTGCAGCTGGCGGGCAAGCGTCTCCTCGGCGACTATGCCAAGGAACTGGCCAATATCGACGTCGGCGGTGCCGCCCGCTACATCGGCACCCAGGCGGCCGAGCACACGCTCTACCGCACAGGCCTGGCCAACGCGGGGCTCGCGATCTCCGACGTGTTCACCCTCAATCTCAGCGAGAAGAGGATCCGCTCGGGTCGCCTGCAGCGCTCGCTGCTCGAAACCAGACTCGAAGTCATGCTCTCCAACCTCGCTCAGGCGCTGCGTCCGGCGGCGAAGATGTCGGCCGCGGACGCCGCGGACGTGTTCAACACCAATCAGCACGAGTTCATCGAGATGGCACGTGCATACGTCGAGCTGGAGAAGTGGAAGGCCCTCGACGAGGCGATGAGGGAGCAGGCGGATCCCGATCAGAACAAACTGTTCCGGCGCCTGCGCGACACCTACGGACTCAGTCTCATCGAGAAGCACGTGGGCTGGCACCTCATGTACGGTCGCCTGCCGATGCTGCGGGCACGTCAGCTCAACGAGACGCTGAATCGCCTGTGCGCGAAGCTTGCGGCCAACTCCTTGGACCTGGTGGAGGCCTTCGGGTACGGCGACGACCACCGCCGTGCCACGATCGCCACGGGAGTCGAGGCAGAACGTCAGACCGAAGCCGCCGACCACTACCGTCACTCCCGTGCGCAGGAGGACTATCCGGTGCCGGAGAAGCAGCTGCGCAAGGCCGCGAAGGCCGCCCGCAAGGCCGCCGAGAAGGACGGTCACAAGGCGAAGTCCGGAAAGTAGTCGAACCGGATGAAGAGACGAGAGAGGGTCGCACGACGAATCAGTCGTGCGACCCTCTCTCTGTCAGGTGCCCTCTGTCAGGTGCCTTCTGTCAGGGCCCCGCTGTCAGGGGCAGATGCCGTCGGAGCTCAGGCGTACCGTCGGAGCTCAGGCGTGGAGGAAGCTTTCCAGCGCCGCGGAGATCGCCGCGGTCTCGGTGAGGAAGCCGTCGTGGCCGACATCCGACTCGATGACGTCATGAGTCACGGCACCGGGCAGATTCTGCGCGAGCAGTTCGACCTGCGTGGGCGGGAACAGACGATCGGAGGACACGGAGACCACGAGGTTGTCGGTGCAGCCTTCGGCCAGAGCAGTGGTCAGGTCGTGCGAACGGCCGACGCGGACATCGTGGTCGCGCAGGGCGCGGGTGAGCACGACGTAGCTGTGCGGGTCGAAGCGGGCGGTGAGCTTCTTCGCCTGGTGGTCGAGGTACGAAGTGACCTCGTAGTAATCGGGCGATCGCAGCCGGCGCGAGAACCGCTGGTTGAGCTCGGCGTCGTTGCGGTAGGTCAGGTGGGCGATCTGACGTGCCAGGCCCAGGCCCTGGCTGGGGAATCGGCCGACGGCCGTGTAGTCACCGGAGTAGTAGTCGCTGTCGAGCTCGATCGCACGTTCCTGCATCATCGCCCAGGCGATCTGGTCGGCTTCGCAGAAGGCCGGTGCGGCGATGACCGCGCACTTCTTCACCTTGTGTCTGTCGAGGAGACCGAATTCGAGGGCTCTGGCCCCACCCATCGACCCGCCGATCACCGCGTGCCAGGACTCGATTCCGAGGATCTGAGTGAGATGGTGTTCCAGACGGACCATGTCGCGGATGGTGACCGCGGGAAACCTGGACCCGTAGGGCAGCCCGTCGTCATACAGCGATTGGGGGCCGGTGGTCCCCGAGCACCCGCCGAGCGAATTCGCGCACACCACGAAGAACTCGTTCGTGTCGATCGCCTCACCCGGTCCGACGACTCCTGCCCACCATTCGGTGACGTGGGTGTCGCCGGTCAGGGCGTGTTCGATCAGGACCGCGTTGCTGTGGTCCGCATTGAGTGTGCCGAAGGTTTCGTAGGCGACCTCGACAGTTCCGAACGTGTGTCCGGATTCTGTCACGAAGCCCAGAATTCGCTCGACGGAAGTGCTCTGTGTGGGCATGTCAGGCGGCGGCCGACGTCTTTGCCGCAGCGGCGGCGAAGCCCTTGTCGATGTCGGCGATGATGTCATCGATGCCTTCGAGTCCCACGGACAGGCGCACGAGGGCCGGGTTGACACCCGCGGCGACCTGCGCCTCTTCTCCCAGCTGGGAGTGAGTCGTTGACGCCGGATGGATGACCAGGGAGCGGACATCGCCGATGTTGGCCACGTGTGAGTGCAGGTCGAGCGCATCGACGAATGCCACGGCGGCGTCGTAGCCACCGGCGATGTCGAAGGCGAGGACCGATCCGACGCCGCTCGGCAGGTACTTCTTCGCCTGATCGTGCCAGGGGCTGGACTCGAGTCCGGCGAAGGCGACCCGGGAGACCTGCTCGTGGTTCTCGAGGTAGGAGGCGACCTTGTTCGCGTTGTCGACGTGACGGTCGATGCGCAGGCTCAGGGTCTCGAGCCCCTGAGCGATGAGGAAGGCGTTGAACGGGCTGGCGGCCGGTCCGAGGTCGCGCAGACCCTGCACGCGGGCCTTGAGCCCGAAAGACACGTTCGCGCCGAACGGCGAATCGGCGCCGAGGTCACGGGCGTAGACCAGACCGTTGTAGGACTCATCCGGGGTGTTGAAGCCGGGGAACTTCTCCGGCTGCGTGGCGTAGTCGAAGTTTCCGCTGTCGACGAGGACGCCGGCGATCGAGGTGCCGTGTCCGCCGAGGTACTTCGTGGCCGAGTGGAGGACGACGTCGGCGCCGTGCTCGATGGGGCGGACCAGGTAGGGGGTGGCCAGCGTGTTGTCGGTGAACAGCGGAACACCGGCCTGGTGGGCGATGTCGGCGACGGCGGCGATGTCGAGGACATCGGAGCGGGGGTTGGAGACGACCTCGGCGAAGAAGAGCTTCGTGTTGTCCTTGACCGCGGCCTTCCACGCGTCGTGGTCGTCGACGTCGACGAACGTGGTCTCGATGCCGAGCTTGCGCAGGGTCACATGCAGCAGATTGTAGGTTCCGCCGTAGAGGCTGGAGCTGGCCACGATGTGGTCTCCCGCCTCGGCGATGTTCGTGATCGCCAGCAGAGCCGCCGACTGTCCCGAGGCTGTGAGCACGGCGTGGACGCCGCCTTCGAGGTCGGCGATGCGGTTCTCGACGACCTCGGTGGTCGGGTTGGTGATGCGGGTGTAGATGGGGCCGAGCTCGCTGAGGGCGAAGCGGTTCGCCGCCGTCTCATTGCTGTCGAAGACGAACGAGGTGGTCTGGTGGATGGGCAGCGCACGGGACCCGGTGGTCGGGTCCGGTGTCTGGCCGGCATGGATCTGGCGGGTGTCGAATGACTGAGTCATGGTGTCTCCTTCGGGTGCGGTTGATTCGCCCGTGGTCGTTCGCGCGAGTGATTGTGGTGATGTGTCCACTGTCTTCGACTCTCAGGCTGGAAGCATGCGAACTCGTCATGTTCGTGTCACCTGGCGTCATGTTTCGTCACACCACCCGGTCATTCAGCGGAAGTTGCGGGCCTTGGTCGGCAGCTGCACCTCGAGCGGGATGAGCTTGTGGGCATAGAGACTGACCACCTCTCCCCCGCGTTGGATCAGCCCGGTGACCACGAGGGCGTTGCGTGAGGTCGCGATCGGTCGGAACCGCTTCATCAGCCCGGCCGTGGCCACGACGTTGAGCATCCCGAATTCGTCCTCGAGGTTGATGAATGTGATTCCCGAGGCGGTGGCCGGGCGCTGCCGGTGCGTGACGATGGCGGCCACCGTCATCCGGGTCCCATCGGCAGCCGCCGCGGCATCCGCCGTCGAGGCATAGCCGCGTTCGATCAGGGACCGGCGCAGGATCTCGGTCGGGTACCCGTCGACCGTGATCCCGGTCGAGAAGAGCTCGGCCAGGGTCGTGTCGAAGGCATCCATCGTCGGCAGGGCCGGCGCCGAGGTGAGCGTGGCGGTTCCCGGCAGCACCCCTGGGTGCGCCCCCGCGACTCCCCCGGCCAGCCACAGCGCCTGCCTGCGGTCGAGGTCGAAGCAGCTCAGCGCTCCCGCCGTCGCGAGTCCTTCGAGCGCCTGCTTGCCGATCCCGGTCCGCTCAGCCAGGTCCGCCACCGAGGTGAACGGTTCCTTGGCGCGTTCGGTCACGATCACCTCGGCGAAGGATCCGACATGGGTCACGGAATCGAGCCCCAACCTGATCCCGAACTCGCCCGAGTCCTCGGTTCGCTCGAGATCGCTGCCGGCCATCGAGCGGCGGAGGTCGACGGGCAGGATCGTCACCCCGTGACGGCGGGCGTCGGCGACGAGCGACTGCGGTGAGTAGAAGCCCATCGGCTGGCTGCGCAGCAGGCCCACTGTGAAGGCCGCGTGATGGTGGTATTTGAACCAGGCCGACTGGTAGACGAGGTTGGCGAAGCTGATCGCGTGGGATTCGGGGAACCCGTAGTTGGCGAATGCCGCGATCGTGGAGAAGATGGATTCCGCTGTCTCGGCGTCGACGCCTTTGACCGCTGCCCCGGCCTGGAACTTCTGCGCCAGTTCGGCCATCCGCCTCTCGGACCGCCGTGATCCCATCGCCTGCCGCAGCTGGTCGGCGTCGGCTCCGGTGAAGCCGCCGACGTCGATGGCCATCTGCATGAGCTGCTCCTGGAACAGCGGCACCCCGTAGGTCTTGGCCAGGGACTTCTCCAACAGGGGGTGGAGGTATTCGACCTCGTCGAGGCCCTGCCTCCTGCGGATGTAGGGATGGACGGACCCGCCCTGGATCGGCCCGGGTCTGATCAGGGCGACCTGGACGGCGAGATCGTAGAACGTCTCGGGCCGCAGACGCGGCAGGGTCGCCAGCTGAGCCCGCGATTCGACCTGGAAGACCCCCACTGCGTCGGCCCTCTGCAGCATCTCGTAGACGGCCTCGTCCTCGTCGTCGATATGGGCGCGTTCGATGAGTTCGCCTGTATGCCGGTGGACTAGGTCGACCATCTCGTGCAGGGCCGTGAGCATGCCCAGCCCCAGCAGGTCGAACTTCACCAGGTCCATGGCCGCACAATCGTCCTTGTCCCATTGGACGACCGTGCGATGGCCCATCGTGGCCTTCTCGATCGGAACGACCTCGCCGATGGGTCGATCGGCGAGGATCATGCCGCCGGAGTGGATTCCCAGGTGACGGGGTGAGCCGAGGAGGTCGTCGGCGATCGTGAGCACGGGTGCGGGCACCGGGGAGTCCTCGGCGGCGGGCAGGGACGACCAGCGGTTGCTGGCCTTCGAGAACGCGTCCTGCTGGCCGGGTTCGTAACCGAGGCTGAAGGCCGCGTCCCGGATCGCCGACTTCGCCCTGTAGGTGATGACGTTCGCGACCTGGGCGGCCCGTTCACGGCCGAAATGATCGTAGACGTATTGGATGACTTCCTCCCGCCGCCCCGATTCGATGTCGATGTCGATGTCCGGGTAGCCCTTGCGATCAGGTGAGAGGAAGCGGTCGAAGAGGAGTTCGTGCTTGACCGCGTCGACGGCGGTGATATCGAGGACATAGCAGACAGCGGAGTTCGCCGCAGAGCCTCTCCCCTGGCAGAAGATGCTCGCCCGGTGGCAGAACTCGGTGATGTCGTAGACGATGAGGAAGTACCCGCAGAACCCCAGCTTCGCGATCATGTTCATCTCCCGATCCAGCTGCGCCCACGCCCGCGGGTTCGCGACCCGGGACCCGTAGCGCTTCGCACCACGATCCTCGATGAGCTCGCGCAGATACTCTTCGGCCCCACGGGCATCGGGTTTCGGGGCACGCGGCAGATCCGGACGGGCCGAATTCAGGACGAAGGAGCATTCCCTGCCGAGGGCCACGGCGTTCTCCAGTGCCCGGCGCGGGAAGCGTGCGGCCATCTCCTCTCCCGTGTGGATCCGGGCGTTCGCCGTCGCCGGCAGCCATCCGGCCAACTCGTCCAGGGACAGCCGGGACCTCACCGAGGCTCTCACCTGCGCCGACTTCCATTGCGCCCGGGTGGCGAAGTGGACGCTGTTGCTGGCCACGACGGGCAGATGAGTCTGTTCGGCCAACTCGCCGAGGTGGCGCAGCCGTTCGTCGTCATCGGGAGCTCCGTCCCGGCTGAGTTCGACCGCGATCCGGTCGCGCCCGAAGAGCGCGATGAGTCTCCGCAGGGTTCCCAGCCCACCGTCGGGATCGTTCAGAGCCCTGCGCAGAGGCCCCTTGCGGCAGCCGGTGAGGATCATCCAGTCCCCGCTCATCGCGGCCAGCTCTTCGAGACCGAACACCGGCCGGTTCTTCTCCCCAGCCAGGTTGGCCTCGGTGATGGCCGTCGACAGCCGATGGTACCCCTCGACCCCACGGGCGAGGACCAGCAGGTGAGTGGCGTCGGGATCGGTCTGGCCGGGGATCTTCTCCTCCAACCCCACGGACAGCTCCGCTCCGAAGACGCTGGGAAGGCCCGCCTCGGCGGCGGCATTCGCGAACCGGACCGCGCCGTAGAGTCCGTTGTGGTCGGTCAGGGCCAAGGACGTCAGCCCTGCCGCGGCACCGGCGGCCACGAGCTCTTCGGGGTCGGAGGCCCCGTCGAGGAAGCTGAACTGGGAGTGGACATGCAGCTCCGCCCACTCGACGGTCGAAGTGCGCAGGAGGGGCCCCTGACCCGGTCCCGAATACCGGTTGGGGCCGTCGGAGCCGCCCGGTCCCACCGACACCCGGTGGCGGTCGGGACGGGAGAAGGCGGGCGCGTCGGATCCATCGGCGTGCTTGTCGACGACGGGCTTTCCCTCCAGCCGCTGAGCCAGCTGGGACCAGGGAGTGCGCGGATTCGAAAAGCCCATCAGCGGTACCTGCCGGTGAGATGCCACTGGCCGTTCTCTTTGCTCAGCAGAAGCGCCTGCCCGGATTCGGTGACGACCTGCAGACGGGTCCGGTACGTCGCCCCCTCGGGGTCCCACCAACCGGATTCGATGGGCCAGGAACCCGAGTAGTCGACGATCGCCTCGGTGGTCCCGGCCGGGAAGCGGATCGCATGCGGCGCCGCTTCCAGGCCTGCGGGTCGAGCCCCCACCGGTCGTCCTCCTGCGGCGAGCACGTCGACGGGCAGGTGTTCGACCGTCGTCGGCCGAGGCGCGTGCAGGGCTCCGGGCCACGGTGCTCCGGGGCTGCGCACAGGTGATGCCGCCTGCTGCCACGGTGTCCACAGATTCGTCTCGGCCGGGTCCCATCCGCCCTGCAGGCCCGGAACGAGCACCGAGTCAGGGCCGAACAGCCCCTGCAGCCGCTCCAGCGTGTGGGTGACCTGGCCGGTGTTCTCGTCGAACAGGCTCTTCGTCGCACCGATGGGGGTGGTCAGCTCCGCGGCCACGAGGGCGACTGCGCTGATGCCCTCCTCGGAGAAATCCTCCGGATCGGGACCGGGCTGATCGACGCCGGGCTGGTCAGGGGCAGGCTGGTCAGGGGCGGGCCGTTCGGCACGGGGTGCTTCGCCGTTCGTTCGGACAGGAGACGAGACGGCCCTTCGAGCGGCTCCGGCCAGCCAGCCTTCAGCCTGCCAGCGGAGACGATCGGCGATGGTGTTCTCGTTCATGTCATCGATCCGCCAGGTCCGCTGCGAAGACTGCCCCGATACGGCGAGGAGTTCGATCGTGATCTGTGTGCACACGAGCCCCCGACCACGCACCTTGGCCAGCAGGTCGGCGGCGAGCTGACGGGTCAGGAACCCCAGTGTGTCGCTGCGGGTGGTCGGCGTGTCCAGACCGAGTTCGACGTTGAGCTGGTCCTCGCGGACATGGTCGTGCAGGGGCGCCGATTCAGCCCCTGCGGCCAGGGAATGCGCATGCGCACCCAGTGCCCCGAACCGTGAGTTCACGTCCCGCACGTCGAGGGCGGCCAGGTCGCCCAGGGTGCGCAGACCCAGCTGAGTGAAGGTGTCGATGAGTTCGGTGGCACCGGCGCCGACGTACTCGAGGGTGCTGATCGGCTGAGCGGTCAGGAAATCCACGGTCGCCCCCGGTTCGACCCGCCGGGCCTGCCCCGCGGCCAGCACGGCGGCGAAGACGGTGTCGGCGATGCCGGGGAAGAACTCCCACCCGGTCTCCGACACGAGTGCGGAGATCAGGGCCTCGACGGCGCCGGACTCATCGGCATAGCCGTGCCGGAGCGAGTCGAGGGGAATCGCGAGCGTACCGGGACCGAGCAGGGTGAATCGAGCCACGAGCCCTTCGAGCGCTCCGACACCTGCAGAGAAGTGCTTGTTCTCGACCTCCTCGTCCCAGGCCATCACGTGCGCTTCGGGGCAGCGGTAGCCGACCGCGCGCTTGTTGTTGCCCACCGCGACCCCGGCTGCCCGGGCAGGGGCATTGGCGGCAACGACCCTGCCCGCATGGAGAACCGCCACCGGGGTCCGTGGGCTGAGCTCGTGCTCGGCCGCGGCCGCCACTGCTGACCAATCGGGAACGGTCAGGACGAGCGTGCGTCGGCGATTCTCGTGCCCGGCGACGGAATCAGCTGACACTGCGGATCACCGGCCGTTCGAAAGCGCCCTCCGCAGAGGTCGGTGTCGGCTCCTCGGCGGGAGTTCCCTGCGGCCCGGGCAGCAGGAATCGGTGGACTCCGGTCTGCGACCGGGCCGAAACGAGGCAGGAGCGGAGACGCCCGCGGCCGTGCTGCGTACCCGACCACCGCGTGTCGGTGATCTCGATCTGCTCCGTGCTGCCGGGCATCGAGGTCAGGCTGATGAAGCTGATCTTGCGTTCGCGCACCTTCGCCAGCAGTCTGGCGCGCTCGCCTGCGCTGGGCAGAAAGCCCGGGTCGACGACGAGGACGTCGAAGGATTCGATGAGGATGGAGGCCACGCGCAGCCAGTCCTCGGGCGGGGTGACGAGATTGACGAAATGGTCGAGGTCGACGCCCAGATCGGCGATGGACGCCACCGCCGGTTCGCCGAGTCCGATGCCGGCACACCACTTCTGCTCCTGGGTCGCAGCCGCGATCGTGGCGAGGGCACAGCTCAGGGATTGCCCCCCGGTCAAGGTCACGATCTCACCTCTGGGAAGACCGCCTCGGCGAAACAGCGGTGTCAGCACCGGGTCCACGGGCCGGGGCGGGATCCCATCGAACAGAGCAGTGGCCGTGGAGATACCCATCTCCCGGCTGAGCTGTTCAACGAGTGGCACTGCGGACATGACACCCATTATCGAACTAGTGTTCTAAATAGGCAAGATTCAAGCGGCCGCATTGTTCACCCGAGCGTGTCGTCGTTCCGCCTCGAACATCCAGGCGATGCAATAGTCCAGGTGGAACCCGTAGCCACCGCCGAAGGTGCTCGGATCCGCTTCTGCCACCGCCTGCTCCACGACCTTCACCAGCAGTGCCGTGTCGAAGACCTGGCGCCCCCGCTGTCCGCTCTCGAGCGGAAGCAGCTGTGATCCGTCGGGCAGGAAGAACGCGAACGCGGCCTGCCCGCCCAGTGTTCCGGCGAATGGAGCCGAAGTCCGTGAGATATCCAACTCATATCTGTGCACCGCCGTGTGGTGGGTGCGGCAGAGCAGAATGAGATTGTCCATGTCCGTCGCCCCGCCCTGCGACCAGGGGCGGATGTGGTGGGCATCGCATCGCCTGCGGGCGCGGCAGCCGGGAAACTGACATCCCATGTCCCGCGCACTCAATGCCAGGCGCTGGCGTCTGCTCACCAACCTCTTCGATCGGCCGAGCATGAGCACGTCGCCGTCGCCGTCCTTGATCGCACCGCTGATCAGGGCCTCACAGGTCAGTCGCTCTGCTGTGGCCGCGGTGATGCCGCCGAAGCCATCGACCCGACAGGTCAGGTCCGCCTTCACCTCTCCGCTGCCGCTCTCGTCCGGGGGCGTCCCCGCGGGGACGCCGTCGAGGACGACGTCGGCGGTCTCCGACTCGGACGCGGTGGAATCAACGGCAACGACACGGGCACCGGATCGAGTCACCACCTCGGCGGAGGCGTGGACGAGCATGCGGGCGCGATCGACGTCGACGGTGCCGTCGATCTCCGCTCGCGGAAAGGCATGGATGATCTCCATCAGGCACATGACCTGCGAGAGCGGCTCATGCGGAGTCTTCTCCTCCGAGGCAGTCGTCGTGTCCACACGCTGCGCGCTCTCCTCGCTGTCGGAATCGCCCGTGACGGTCCGCTGCTCGAGGACATGACGTGCGGCGTCGAGCATCGAGAAGATCTCGGCGGCTTCGTCCTCGCCCAGGTCGATCGTGATGCGAGTTCGTCCGGGTTCGGTGGTTCGCGTGCTGATGCTGTCACTCGGCAGGAAGCGGGGAGCATCTCCGGCTCCGTTCGCGTCGGAGAGCTGGAGATAGCTGCGTGCCACCACGCCGATCTGACTTCCGGTCGACACATCGGCCAGGCGCAGCGCGTCCTCGTCCGGGATCCGTCCCACCAGTCTGGTGACTTCCCGCACTTTGGAGAAGCTCACATCACCCTCCCCCAGGCCCTCCTTCACCTTCGGCATTTCGCGCAGCGCCATCATCACGCGCACGTACTCCCGGGCGGTGTGCGCGCTCACGGCGGCAATGTGCATGACCCACTGGGCCAGGGACGTCACACCCACCCACTGCGCCCACAGGCCGCGCTGCTCGACCTCGTCGATGAGGGCGATGACGCGTGCGTGGCAGAAGGCGATGCACGAGATGTTGCGTCGGATGTCGGCGACCAGCTCCTCGGGGCTGAGATCGCTCAGTCCCGTACCTGCATTCGCCCCGGCGCCCTCGTCTGTGTTCTCCACCATGGTTCCCACCTTCCCCTTTCGGTCTCTGCGACCATTCGGTCCGTGAGTCCCCATGACCTCGAACCGTGCTTTCACCGTACGGGGTGCCACTGACACGAGACCACGAACATCACTTGCCAAGTCGATCCGACCACCCACTGGGTTCGATTCACATTCGACCTGTCGGACGGTCCTGCGAAACGTCCCCGCGGGGACGTCGGGGGCAAATCTCCCCACACCTCGTCCCTCCCCCGCCTTCGACCGCGGCGGTATGCTGACCGGATGACCGATGGCACCGATGAGACGGACAGCGTTCGCGCAGCGGAACCAGATCGCGAGGCTGCCACGCGGGCCAGCTACGATGCGATCGCCGAGCTCTACACGGAATGGATCGCCGACGAGCTCACGGCAAAGCCCCATGATCGGGCCGTCCTCGGCGCATTCTCCGAACTCGTGCTCCGGACGGGTCGGTCCGAAACGCTCGAACTGGGGTGCGGCCCGGGCAGGATCACGGCCTTCCTTGCCGCCCTCGGGCTGACGCCGACAGGCCTCGACCTCTCCTCCGCCATGATCGCTCAGGCCGACCACCACTATTCCAATCTCGACTTCGCTACCGGGTCGATGACCTCACTGCCCTACGACGACGCCAGCTTCTCCGGACTCGTCGCCTGGTACTCGATCATCCATGTCGGCGATGGGGACCTCGACGACGTCTTCGCCGAGGCGGCGCGTGTCCTGCGCTCGGGCGGATGGTTCCAGCTGGCCTTCCAGCTCGGCAACCGCGTCGACCATCAGTCCGATGCGGGAGGAATCGACGTGGACCTCGACTTCCACCGCCGCTCTCTCGACTCGGTTCTCACCGCACTCGAGGCCCATGGCTTCGCGCCCGCGACCCGGCTCGAACGGGAACCCGACAGGGGAGGCCGGTTCCCGGAGGCGACGCGTCAGGGGTACCTGCTCGTCCGCTTGGAGCGATGAATCGAATCGGTGACAAAATGGATCTCATATGAACATCGACATCGTCTTCCACTCGCCCGAGATCCCCGGCAACACCGGCAACGCCATTCGCCTGGCCGCGGTCACGGGCGCCCACCTCCACCTCGTCGAGCCCCTCGGCTTCGATCTCTCCGATGCGAAGCTGCGTCGGGCAGGGCTGGATTACCACGACCTTGCCCACGTCACCATCCATGCGTCTCTGGCGGACCTGTGGGACCACCTCGGCGAACGTCGGGTGATCGCGTTCACCACCCACACCGACGATTCCTTCGCCGAGGTGGACTACCGTGACGGCGACGTCCTCCTCTTCGGCCAGGAGTCGACGGGTCTGCCCGACTCCGTCGTCGACGACGAACATGTTCATCGGTCGGTGCGCATCCCGATGCTGCCCTCGCGCCGTTCGCTCAACCTGGCCAATTCCGCGTCGATCGCGATCTACGAGGCGTGGCGACAGCAGGGATACAGCGGCGCCTGAACGCGCGTAGACTTCTGCCCGACAGCAATTCGCGAAAGGACCATCATGACCTCCAAAGTGCTCACGATCGCCGGCTCCGACGTCTCCGGCGGAGCAGGCCTCGAGGCCGACCTGAAGATGTTCGAAGAGTACGGCGCGTTCGGCACCGCCGCCGTGACCTGCATCGTCACCTTCGATCCGGCCGATGGCTTCAGCCACGTCGTCGAATTCATCGACCCCGAGGTGGTGACCAGACAGCTCGAGTCGACGCTGGCCGTGCACAGGTTCGACGCCCTCAAGTCGGGCATGCTCGGCTCCGTGGAGAACGCGCTCGTGCTGGCCGAGAAGCTGGGGACCAATGAGCTTCCCTATGTCTTCGACCCCGTCCTCGTGTGCAAGGGAGTGGGCACGATGGTCGATCTCAAGGACCTCTTCGTCGACAACCTCGTCCCCTTGGCCACCGTCATCACCCCGAACCTCGAAGAGGCGGCGACGCTGGCCGATATCGACCCGATCGATTCGGTCGAGGGCATGGTCGAGGCGGCGAAGATCATCCACGGTCAAGGCGCGAAGAACGTCGTCGTCAAGGGCGGAGCGCGCCTGGCCGGCGACGATGCGATCGACATCCTCTTCGACGGACAGACGATCACGACGCTGCGCTCGCGCAAGGTCAATGAGAAGCTCGTCAATGGTGCCGGCTGCTCGTTCGCCTCATCGATCGCCGCCGGAATCGCCACCGGCATGAACATCCGGGACGCCGTCGTCTCTGCAAAGGAGAAGGTCGCTCACGGCATCGCGAACTGCCTCGACAATGCCACCGGCGTGGCTTCGCTGTTCCATCCGGCGGCACGCACACAGCCCTCCGCCAAGGTCTCGGTCAGCGTGGATTGAGTGGCACGAAGCGTCCCCGCGGGGACGGCCGAGGTGCACGAACAGAACTGCCCCGCACACCTGAAACGGAGTGCGGGGCAGTTCGCATGGGTCATGCGTGACGGCCGGAACCGTCGGGTCGGTCGAAACCGAGGGGGAATCAGCGCTTGCCGAAGCCCTTGTAGCGATCCTTGAACTTCTCGACGCGGCCTGCGGAGTCGAGGATGCGCTGCTTTCCGGTGTAGAACGGGTGCGATGCGCTCGAGATCTCAACGTCGATGACCGGGTAGACGCTGCCGTCTTCCCATTCGATCGTCTTGTCGCTCGTCGCGGTCGAGCGGGTGAGGAACTTGGTTCCCGACGACAGATCGTTGAACACGATCGGAGCGTATTCCGGGTGGATGTCCTTCTTCATATTCTTACCTCTGCTGAATCCTCTCAGGCGCCTGGTATGGGTCGACCCATCCGCCAGTGCCCGAATTCGTCTGCTGGACACGCCCCGCACCGTAGGAACCGGACACGAAGCGACAGTCCAGTCTATCTGATGGACTCGTCCAAAGCGATTCCCACACGGTCTCCTAAACTGTGTCCATGTACACCAAGGAACGCATCTCCACTCAATTCGACCTCGCACCTGCTGCATCTGCTCCCGAACTCATGGCCGGTCCCACCGCCGAGGCGATACCGACGATCACCGGTGATGTGAAGGCGTTCGCCATCGATCCGCAGATCGCCGACACCGCTGCCCTGCTCGACGCCACCGGGCTCGGGCCGGAGACCTCGGCCAACTGCGTCCTCGTCTCCGGAACTCGTTCCGGGGAGGAGAGAATCGCGGCCTGCATGGTGTTGGCCAATACGCGTGCCGATGTGAACAAGCGTGTGAAGAAGATCCTCGACGTGCGCAAGGCCTCATTCCTGCCCATGGAGCGCGCGGTCTCGGAATCGGGGATGGAGTACGGCGGCATCGGCCCGATCGGTCTGCCGGCCAATTACCGGATCCTCGTCGACTCACGTGTGGCCGAGGCCGATGAGCTCATCATCGGTTCGGGCATCCGCGGGTCCAAGCTCATCCTCTCGGGTCCAGCACTGGCGTCGCTTCCCACCGCCGAGGTGGTCGAGGGACTCGCGAACGAGATCGGCTGAGTTCGCACGTCAGCTCAGCCCGGCCCGGTCGAGGACGAATTCGATGAGCGGTTCGTAGAGGTGGGGCACGACGTCATCGTCGAGGGGGACCGTGACCTCGATGGTGCCCTGCGCCTCGGCGACGAAGAGAGCCGGATCGTTGCAGTCGGCGTAGCCGACCGTGCGCAGCCCCCGGCTTGCTGCGGCACCGGCCCAGCCGTGATCGGCGACGACCAGGTCCGGGACAGAGCCGCCTCGGCAGGTGATGTCGTCGAGGAGTGCGTGCATGGGTTCGGCCAGGTGCGTATGCGGGCTCCCGCCGTGCTGGTGCCAGATCCACACCCGATTGATCTGCCGACAGTCGCCGCCGATTCCGGGCACGGGAACCGCGTTGGTCTGACGACTGATACGTGCTCCGTGGGATGCGGCCGCGGCCGCGATCGCCATGTGCACCGGAAGCAGACCGGCAGGATGGCCGGAGGCGAAGAGAATCTCTCCACCCGCGCGAGCGACATCACCGATCACAGTCGCCATCCGGTTGAGCGCGTCGATGCAGGCCTCGGTCGAGATCGTGTCGACGCCTTCGAGGAACTTCTTGTCAGGGCGCAGGCCGGCACGGTCGATCATGAGCGCGAGCACCGAATCGAAGTCCCAGTCCCGGGGCAGTTCCACACCGAAGTCGAACTGCCTCTCGTGGGCGAGGAATCGGTGGATGTGAGAGAGATTGTTCTCTCTGGGAGTCGCCACCTCACCGGTGATGTGAGCTGTCTCCAGGGCGTGGGCGAGCGTGGTGCGGTCCACTGGTCTCCTCTCGTTCTCTGCTTCGAATCGTGTCACTGCGTTTCGGGGACGATCATGCGAATGATGAGCGCGATCATCAGATCCTTTTCCGTCGGATCACTCATGGCAACCAAGAGAGTGATCGCGGCGAGAGCATTGTGCGCAATTCTCATACTGCCATCACTGTTCAGCAGAGCGTTATTGTGGTCGAGAAAGGTGATGAACAGCGCTGCGGCGCTGCGCTTGTTGCCGTCGGCAAGCGGATGGTCCTTCACCACGAAGTAGAGCAGGTTCGCGGCTTTCTCTTCGACTGTCGGATACAGTTCCTGCTCCCCAATTCCTTGATAGATCGCGCCCACAACAGCGTCCAACGCGTCGCCACGCTCGTGGCCCAGCAGACGATCGTTGGGAAATTCCGCTGCCAGACGATTGATGATGCTGCGAGCTTCGTCGAGTGTCAGTGTCCAAGCGGGGGCCGCGGCAGGCAGCGCATCGATGGTCCCTTCATCAAAATCGCGAAGCAAGGCCAAACTCGGCATGTAGTCTGAGAGCACATCCGCGACGCCCGCGAGCAACTCATCATCCGAACGTGCGAGCACAGTCACGATCTTGCCGATTTCGGACAGCCGCCGCTCATTGAGCGCCGCGCCCTCGAGCGCATATCGCCGCAGAACGTCGTTCGCCCACCGTCGGAAACGCACACCCTGCGCAGACTTCACCCGATAGCCGACAGACAGCACCATGTCGAGATCGTAATGTTCGACCTGGTAGGTCTTGCCGTCCGAAGCAGTTGTCGCAAATTTTGCGACAACTGCTGTGCCCGCAAGTTCTTCGCGCTGAGCATTCGCGATGTGCTTGCCGATCGTCTTGACGTCCCTGCCGTACAAAGTCGCAAGCTGATGCCGAGTCAGCCAGACAGTTCCGTTCGAAGTGCGGACATCCAACTGGATTCCGCCATCGTTTGATTGAAAGATCTCGATCGAGTCACTCATGGTCACACCGTAACTTGAGCCACGGACACAGCCTGGCCCACCTCAGTCGGTCTGCAGTGCAAAGCAGGCCACCGCCGAGGCGGCTGCGACGTTGAGCGAATCGACTCCCCCGCTCATCGGGATCATGACCGTCGAATCGCAGGCGGCGATCGTCGACCGTCGCAGACCGTCACCTTCGGTGCCGAAGACGATGGCGGTACGTTCGGGCGAATCGGCGGCGAACTCCCGGATCGCCACAGAGTCCTCGTCGAGGGCCAGGGCGGCGACATGGAAACCGAGTTCACGCAGGGAGTCGATGCCAGCGGGCCAGGATTCGATGCGCGTCCACGGCACCTGGAATACGGTGCCCATCGACACGCGAATCGACCGCCTGTAGAGAGGGTCGGCACACCTCGGCGTGACCAGGACTGCGTCGACGCCGAACGCTGCGGCGGAACGGAAGATCGCTCCCACGTTCGTGTGATCGACGACGTCCTCGATGACGACGATGCGTTTGGCCCCGGCCACGAGATCGGCGACATCGGACGCCTGCGGCCGCTGCATGGCGGACAGCGCTCCTCGGTGGAGGTGGAATCCTGTCAGCGATTCGACTGCCGTGTCGGTGCCGATGTAGATCGGCGCCTCGTTGGCGGCGATGAGGTCGGCCAGGTCGAAGAGCCATTTGGGGCTGGTCAGATACGAGCGGGGCACCATGCCGGCGGCGTGGGCACGGCGGATGATCTTCGAGGATTCGGCGATGAACAGGCCCTCGGCCGGTTCGCGGACGCTGCGCAGTGCGACATCGGTCAGCCGGGTGTAGTCGTGCAGGTCCGCTGCAGAGGTTCTGCCGCCAGGGCTGCCGTCGCGATGCTCACCTCCGACCAGCGTCTCCTCGTCGAAGAAGTGCAGTCGCTCCGCGGCGATCCCCTCCTCGGCCGCACGATCGATGACCTGCTGCTGTGTCAGTGGTGCCTTGGCGGGGGTATTCATGCGATCACAGTGTGAGGATGCGCCAGATGGCGACGAGGCCGAGGATGACGATGACGGAGCGCAGCAGGACGGGGGAGAATCTCCGTCCCACGCGGGCACCGAAGTAGCCGCCGATGAGTGACCCGATTGCGATGCAGATGACGGCGATCCAGTTGATCCGGTCGTGTCCGACGATGATGTAGGTGCTCGCCGAGACCGTGTTGACGACGAGGACCAGAACGTTCTTCAGCCCGTTGAGGCGCTGCAGGTCGTCGGGCAGCAGGAGCCCGAGCAGGGCGATGAGGATGATGCCCTGTGCCGCGGCGAAGTAGCCGCCGTAGACTGCCGTCAGGAAGACGACGAGGAGGACGAGCAGATAGCGTCCCGTCGTGAGCTTGTCTCCGACCGAGGCAGCCACATGCTCCTCCCCTGCCTTCTGGGCGCGGCGGACCGAGCGGCTTTTGAGATAACGCGAGAGCGCGGGCTGGCCGACGACCATGATGAGTGCGACGACGAGGAGGACCGGAACGATCGTCTCGAAGGCATCCTCCGGCAGGTGCAGCAGCAGATAGGCACCGGTCAGTGAGCCCAGGATGGAGGCCGGGACGAAGCCGAGGATCCGACGCCATTGGCCGCGCAGCTCCTCCCGGTAGCCGAATGAGGAGGCGATGTTGCCGGGAATCAGGCCGACCGCGTTGCTCATCGTCGACACGACCGGCGGCACGCCGAAGGCGACGAGCACCGGGAAGGTGATGAGCGTGCCGGAACCGACGACGGCGTTGATCCCGCCGGCACCGATTCCGGCCAGGACGATCAGCGCAATCTGCCACAGTTCCATTCCGAGAACTGGGTCCATGCTCAGTGGGCGGATCGGGCATGGAACCGCTGCCCGTCGCGGGTGAGCTTCACGTCGATCCCGAAGGTCGCCGAGAGGTTGTCGGCGGTCAGCGTCTCATCGATGGGGCCGGCGGCGAGGTCGGTGCCCTCGGCCAGCAGCAGCACGTGGGTGATGCCCACGGGGATCTCCTCGACGTGGTGGGTGACCATGATCGTCGCCGGTGCCCACTTCGAGGACAGGATCTCCGTCAGCGCGCCGAGCAGCTCCTCACGGCCGCCGAGGTCGAGCCCGGAGGCCGGCTCGTCGAGCAGCAGCAGCTCCGGATCCGTCATCAGGGACCGCGCGATCTGCACGCGTTTGCGCTCGCCCTCGGACAGGGTTCCGAACGTGCGTTCGGCCAGATGCGCGATGTCGAACGCGGCGAGGAGGTCCTTGGCCCGTTCGAGGTCCGTGGTTTCGTATTCCTCGACCCACCGACCGGTCACGCCGTAGGCGGCGGTGAGCACGGTGTCGAGGACGGCTTCGGACAGAGGAATCCGATTGGCCAGGGCCGTCGAGGAGTAGCCGATGCGCGGACGCAGCTCGAAGACGTCGACGCGCCCGAGGCGCTCCTCGAGGATCCCGACCGTGCCCGTCGTCGGATGCATGCGTCCCGCTGCCAGCTCCAGCAGAGTCGTCTTCCCGGCACCGTTGGGCCCGAGAACGGCCCAGTGCTCACCTTCGGAGACGGTCAGGGAGAAATCTTGGAGGAGGAAATTCTCTCCTCGGCGCACGGAAACGGAATCCAAAGTCAGGACATCACTCATATCTGCCAACTCTATCGCAGGCAGGGCGTCTATTCTGGTTCGACATGGACTTGACTACCGACTCACTGCTGCTGACCCTGGCGATGAACCACCGTCTGCACTCCAGCCTCGCCCCTGACGAGGTCAGTTCCGCGTTCCTCGACGATGACCGTGATGTCCCTCTCATCGTCTCCGACGAGGTCTTCGACACCGCACC
Source organism: Brevibacterium marinum (assembly GCF_011927955.1). Classification (NCBI taxonomy): domain Bacteria; kingdom Bacillati; phylum Actinomycetota; class Actinomycetes; order Micrococcales; family Brevibacteriaceae; genus Brevibacterium; species Brevibacterium marinum. The sequence continues at coordinate 2,804,568 of NZ_JAATJN010000001.1, forward strand.
GCCGACGGGTCTGCTGCTCTTCACCGCCGAGACGGCTGCGGCCGGAGTCACGCATGCGCGGCTGGCGCTGCACCACCCTTCGCTGCCGCACACCACCCCTCCGGTCGACAGGGGCGACCGTCTCCGGGTGGGTCGGCACACCGCCCCGATCGTCCTGCACTCCGGTGCGCACCAGGTCGGGGTCCTCCTCCTCGGCGCCGAGGCGAACGTCGAGGCCATCGCGTGCCGCGACACCGTCTTCCGCCCGGTCACCGTGGGCACACCCGCCGAGGCGCTGCGCCGACTGCGTCTGCTCGTCATGGAGGGACTGAGCCTCATCGAGTCGATCGAGGTCCCGCCCGTCTGGCGGGAAGGGCCGTGGCGGGACTGGCAGGAGGAGCTGAGCACGCACCATCCGATCTCCCGGCTCATCCCCTCGTCCGCCGACGCTCGGGCCATCTATGCCGCCCTCGACATCCATGAGCGGATGCGCACGGTGCTGGCACCGGCGACCGTCGAGCCGCCCGAGTTCGGCGATCTGCTGTCCCGTCTGCACCCCGCCGCCGCCGACTACATCATGGCAGTGGCTACGATGAAGGGGTGAATGACTCAAAGAACGCCATCCAGCTCCTGGTCATGGACGTCGATTCGACGTTCATCAATGAGGAGGTCATCGACCTCATCGCCGTCCACGCCGAAGTCGGAGCCCAAGTTGCCGACATCACCGAACGGGCCATGGCCGGGCAGTTGGACTTCGCCGCCTCCCTGGCCGAACGGGTGGCGCTGCTCAGGGGACTGCCGGAGACCGTCCTCGACGAGGTGCGATCTCAGATCACCCTGACCAGGGGCGCCCGCGAGCTGGTCGCCGCCGTGCAGTCGGACGGTGGTGTGGTGGCCCTGGTCTCCGGGGGCTTCACTCCGATCATCGCGCCGGTCGCAGCCGAGCTGGGCATCACCGAGGTCCATGCCAATGGTCTCGCCTCCGCCGACGGGCTGCTGACCGGCTTCACCAGCGGTCGGGTCATCGACCCGAGCGCGAAGGCGGAGATATTCGCCCAGCTCTCGCGAACCTATGACTTCGATCCGGCCCGGACGGTGGCCGTCGGCGACGGGGCCAATGACATCGGCATGGTCGAAGCGGCCGGCCTCGGTGTCGCCTTCTGCGCCAAGCCGGCACTCGTCGCCGCCGCCGATGCCTCGGTCACGGTTCGGGATCTGCGTGAGGTCCTGGCCCTGATCGAGGCCCACGCTCCCGCCTGATCGAGGCGCCCGTCCGGCGTGGATGCGGGCCTCAGGTGCCGAGGAAGACCCGGATCTCCGGTTCGGGATACTGCCCCGGCTCGACGTCCCAGCTCTCGAGCTCGAAGACCGCGAGCGAGGAGGGACGGAACGCCCCTGGGACGCCGGTGGCCGGACTCAGGTGACCGACCACCTCGGCGACGGTGGGCTGATGGCCGACGATATAGGCACACGTCGACTCGGCCGGGATCGAATTGATCGCATCCAGCCAATCCTCGACTCCGCCTTGGTAGAGGGCCCCGTCCTGACGCAGCTCGAGGCCCTGCCCGGATTCGGGTTCACCGTTGTGCCGGTTGACGGCCTCGACGACGGCCTGCCCGGTTTGGACGGTGCGCCTGGCCGCCGAGGCGATGGCCACATCGGGTGACCACCGCTCGGCGACCTCGGCCCCGGCTTCGACGGCCTGGGCCAGGCCCTTGGCGTTCAACGAGCGTTCGAAGTCCGTCGGTCCTTCGGCCTCGGCCTTCGCGTGGCGGGCGAGAATGAGCACAGGCATGTTTCAGGCTCCGGTGGAGTGGAATCCGCCGTCGACGTGGACCATCTCGCCGGTGGTCGCGGGGAACCAGTCCGAGAGCAGGGCGACGATCGCCTTGCCTGCCGGAGTGGTGTCCGTCTGGTCCCAGCCCAGCGGTGCACGGTCGCCCCACATGTCCTCGAGGGTCCCGAATCCGGGGATCGAGGTGGCGGCCGTGGTCTTCAGCGGTCCGGCCGAGACGAGATTGACGCGGACCCCGTCCTCGCCGACGTACTTCGCGAGGTAGCGGGCAGTGGACTCGAAGGCGGCCTTGGCCACGCCCATCCAGTCGTAGACCGGCCACGAGATCGTAGCATCGAAGGTCAGCCCGACGACTCCTGCGCCCTTGTTGAGTGCGGGCTTCGCGGCCACCGTGATGGATTTGAGGGAGAACGCGGAGACTTCCATCGCGGCCGAGACAGACTCCCACGGGGTGTCGAGGAAGACGCCGCCGAGGGCGTCCTTCGGTGCGAAGGCGATCGCATGCACGATGCCGTCGATGTTGCCTTCGAGCCGTTCGGGCAGTGCGGCGAGGTTCTCTTCGTTGGTGGCGTCGAGTTCGATGACCTTCGGCGTCTCGGGCAGACGTTCGGCGATCACCTGGGTGATCTTCATCTGGCGGCCGAAGCTGGAGAGGATGACTTCGGCCCCCTGCTCCTGGGCGAGACGGGCGGCGGCGAAGGCGATCGACGCCTCCGTCAGAACGCCGGTGACGAGGATGCGCTTTCCATCGAGAATTCCCATGGTGGTCCTTTCAGACTGTTCGAACGAATCATTGTCGTCGACACCGCTGGCGTCGACGTCCTTGCTGTGAAGTCTAGGCGGTGCGGGCGCTCAGTGCCCCATCCCCAATCCGCCGTCGACGGGGATGACGGCTCCGGAGATGTAGGAGGCCTCGTCCGAGGACACCCAGCGTACGACCTTCGCGACCTCGTCCGGCTCGGCGAATCGCTTCGCGGGGATGGTCGCGAGGTATTCCTTCTGCTGCTTCTCCGGCAGTTCGTCCGTCATATCGGTGCGGATGAAGCCGGGGGCGACGACATTGGCAGTGATGCCGCGTGAACCGAGCTCACGGGTGATCGACCGGGCCAGCCCGACGAGACCGGCCTTCGACGCCGAGTAGTTCGACTGCCCGGGGACTCCGTAGAGTCCGGACACGGACGAGATGAGCACGATGCGGCCCTTCTTGGCCCGGATCATCGAGGTGATGGCGCGCTTGACGGTGCGGAAGGTGCCGGTGAGGTTGGTGTCGACGACGTCCTCGAACTCATCGTCCTTCATCCGCATGAGCAGGTTGTCGCGGTTGATCCCGGCGTTGGCCACGACCACCTCGACGGGGCCCAGCTTCTCCTCGATCTCGGAGAAGGCCCGATCGAGGGATTCGGCGTCCGTGACGTCGGCGGACACGGCCAGTGCACCTTCGGGTGCGTCGCCGTTGCGGGACGTCACCGCCACTGTGTCGCCCTGGGCGAGGAACTCCTCCGCGATGGTGCGACCGATTCCGCGGTTTCCTCCGGTCACGAGGACTGTGCGTGGTTCTGACACGACTCTCTCCTGTTGGTGGACAATTCAGATTGATCGACGATTGAGATCAAACGTACCGTGACTAACCTATCGTGTCCGATCGGGTGTCGATACGACTCACACAAACGAAGAGTATGATTTTGTATGAGTAATCGAGCGAAGAAGGTTATGTCCAAGCACCCGCAGCAGATCACCACGGCAGACACGGCCCTTGACGACGACATGAAGTCGCGGATCATCAAATATTCGATCACCATGGGGATTCGGACGCTCTGCTTCGTGGCGGCCTATTTCATGTTCCGGGCGGATCTCGTCGTGCTGATGTGGATCTGCGTGGCCGGAGCCGTGTTCCTCCCCTATCCCGCCGTGATCTTCGCCAACGCCGGCCGGGAACGCACCCGCCATGACGATACGGCTCTGCTCGACGCTGCACCGATGGACGAACTTCCGCCGGCTTCTGGCGACACCGTCTCCGGCGACACGATCGCCGGCGAGACCGATGACGGCGCGTCGGCCGGGGACGCACCGTCTGCGCACGACACCGACACCGCACCGGCAGACGACGCAGACCGGTCCGAGGGACGGACACGAGGTGAGGATTCATGACCGAGAGGCTCCAGTGCTCGGCGAAGGACTGCCGAGCGAACGCCACACGCGCGATTCTGTGGAACAACCCGAGGCTGCACACGCCCAAACGCCGCAAGACCTGGCTCGCCTGTGACGAACATCTCGATTACCTGCGCGAGTTCCTCACCATGCGCAGCTTCTACCTGAGCGACGTCTCCATCGACGAGATCCCGGAGGACGCCGGTTGAAGTCCCGCTACTCCTTCCTCATCAGCCCCCGATGGCTGAAATACATCGCCATGACCATCATCGTCGTCATCGCCTGCATCTTCCTCGCACTGTGGCAGAAGGACCGGCAGGATCAGCGGCAGCACGAGATCGACACGATCAACGCGAACTATGCCTCGGAGCCGGTCGACATCGACAGCGTCCTGCCCACCACCTCGGCGACTCTCGACGAATCCGATGAGTGGCAGCAGGTGTCCCTGACCGGTGAATTCCAGACTGCGGACACCGTCTTCGCCCGCAACCGCACGGTCAACGACAAGGTGGGCTACTACGTCGTCGTGCCGTTCGAGCTCACGTCCGGCGACACGATCGCCCTCGTCAGGGGGTGGATCGCCGAACCGGACCAGATTCCGCCGACCCCCACCGGAGAGCAGACCATCGACGCACGTCTGCAACCGGCTCAGGACGGTTCGGAGGACAAGAATCCGGACGGGCTGATCAAGGCCATCGATCCCGCTCGGATCCCCGGCATGGGATCCGCATACGACAACGTCTATGCGGAGGTCGTCCACACGGGCGGCGGTGCCGACGATGATGCGGGGCTGATGCCCCTGCCCCCGCCCGACCTCGATCCGGGCAACCACCTGTCCTATATGCTCCAGTGGTTCACCTTCGGCATCATGATCATCATCGCCGTGACGATCTCCGCGAGGCGGGAGCGCAGAGCCGCCGCCGAGGCTGCCGGCAGTCCCACGGACGACGTCGAATACGTCGTGGTGGACAAGGCGGCCCTGGGAGCAGGGGCGAAGGTCTCGCAGCCGGGCAACCGCTACGGGCGCCATCGCCTGAGATCACCAGGTGTGCACGGGCGGGACGAGGCCGAGGAGGACGAACTGATCGAGGACCGCTTCAGGCACTCCTGAGCCTCGGGTCGGCGTGAGTGAGACTCGGACCGGTGTGGCTGAGCCTCAGGCCAGCGTCACGAGGTCGAGGTAGGTGTCGTTCCACAGGTCCTCGTCGCCGTCGGGAAGCAGCAGCACACGGTCGGGGTCGAGTGCGGACACCGCTCCCTCATCGTGGGTGACGAGGATGATCGCACCCTCGTAGCGGCGGATGGCGGAGAGGATCTCCTCACGCGAGGCAGGGTCGAGGTTGTTCGTCGGCTCGTCGAGGAGGAGGACGTTCGCGCTGGAGACCACGAGCGTGGCCAGGGCCAATCGGGTCTTCTCACCGCCGGAGAGCACGCTCGCCGGCTTATGCACGTCATCGCCGGAGAACAGGAACGAACCGAGCACATTGCGCACGGCGGTGTCGTCGAGATGCGGCGAGTTGCGCTTCATGTTCTCGAGCACGCTGCGCTCCAAATCGAGCGTCTCATGCTCCTGCGCGTAGTAGCCGAGCTTGAGGCCGTGGCCCGGGACGACGTCACCCGAATCGGGTTCGTCGAGGCCGGCCAGCAGGCGCAGCAGGGTGGTCTTGCCGGCACCGTTGTAGCCGAGGATGACCACGCGTGAGCCCTTGTCGACGGCGAGGTCGACTCCGGTGAAGACCTCGGTGGAGCCGTAGCTGCGGGACAGTCCCTCCGCAGTCAGCGGCACTCGGCCGCAGTCGGCGGGAGCGGGGAACCGCAGGTTCGCGACCTTCTCCGAGCTGCGTTCGTCCTCGAGTCCGGACAGCAGGCGTTCGGCGCGTTTGGCCATCTGCTGGGCGGCGACGGTCTTCGTGGCCTTGGCCATCATCTTGTTCGCCTGGGCCGTCAGCGCCGAGGCCTTCTTCTCCGCATTGGCACGTTCGCGACGGCGACGGCGCTCATCATCCTCGCGCTGCTTGAGGTAGAGACGGTAGCCCATCGAGTAGATGTCGATGGTCTGTCGGGTGGCATCGAGGAAGAAGACCTTGTTGACGACTTCGTCGATGAGGTCGAGGTCGTGGCTGATGACGATGAGACCGCCGGCATAGCCCTTGAGGTAGTCGCGCAGCCACAGCACGGATTCCGCGTCGAGGTGGTTCGTCGGCTCATCGAGGATCATCGTGTCCGGGGCCGAGAACAGGATCCGTGCCAGCTCCACCCGGCGTCGCTGGCCGCCGGAGAGGGTGCCGATCTCCTGGTTGATGAGGTCCTCGTCGAGACCGAGGTTCGCAGCGATCGCATAGGCTTCGGACTCCGCTGCGTAACCACCAGCGGCGAGAAATTCGGATTCGATGCGCGGGTAGCGATCGAGGGCCTTGGCGGCGACGTTCCCGTCGGAGGAGGCCATCTGGTGTTCGGCCTTGCGCAGGCGCTTGACGAGGACATCGAGCTCGCGGACGGAGAGGATGCGCTCCATGCCCGTGGCCTGCAGGTCACCGCTGCGCGGGTCCTGCGGCAGGTAGCCGACGGTTCCGGAGACGGAGACATTGCCCGCCGTGGCGGAGTGTCCTCCCATGATCACCTTCGTCAGGGTGGTCTTGCCCGCCCCGTTGCGTCCGACGAGGCCGACCCGGTCGCCCTTGTCCACACGGAAGGAGACCTCGGACATGAGCGTGCGGGCCCCGACGGCGACCTCGAGGTCGGATGCCTGAATCATTCGTTCTCCAAACTGCGACCGATGATCTCGGCCAAGAATTCTTGAGGGTGGATTCCCCGAGCCTGGGCCCGGGAGACGAGTTCGTCTGCGATATGTGTGGGCACGCGACAGGACACGAGCGTCGTCGACGCCGGTGCATCATCGGCTGCCGCTGCCGTTGTCGCAGCATCGGCGGCTGCCGGGGCCGGTTCGGTCTCTGCGGTGATCGACAGCGACGTCCGCGAGGGGACGTACCCCGGCCCGGTCGGAACGCTCGCACCCGACTGGAAGGCGGTGGCCGCAGCCCGCGCACGGTCGTCGGCCGCTTCGTTCATCGCGTGGTTGCTGTGGCCCTTGACCCATTCGAATTCGACGTCGCGACCGCTGAGAGCGGAATCGAGGTCTGCGAGGAGGTCCTTGTTCAGCACGTCCTTGCCGTCGGCCTTCTTCCATCCCTTGCGCTTCCAGCCGGGCATCCACTTCGTCAGCGCATTGATGACGTATTTGGAGTCGCAGAAGACCTTGAGGTCCTCATCGGCGTCGGCCGTCGAGTTCAGCAGATCGAGGACGGCCATGAGCTCACCACGGTTGTTCGTCGATTCCTTCCACCCGCCGGCATGCCAGCAGTCGTCGTCGACGTACCAGGCCCAGCCCGCCGGTCCGGGGTTGCCGAGGGCAGAGCCGTCTGCGGCCGCGATGATCGTCAATGGTTCTCCTTGGAAAGTCGGTCTTCATTCTTTCACGCCGACGTCCCGCGTCAGCATTCAGGGCGGGTGATCTCCGCGACCCCGCCCCGACTCACGTACCTGCTGCACCGTACCCGGCCCACGACCCCGCCCATGAACATCGCCGAGGTGGGGGCGCCGGAAACGGCACACCCACCTCGGCGAGGTGGTGGTCGGACGTCTTGCACGCGTCCTGCGACGTCCCCGCGGGGATGTCGCTGTAGAGTTTCTCCGGACTCAGATGTTGAACCCCAGCGCCCGCATCTGCTCGCGTCCGTCTTCGGTGATCTTCTCCGGGCCCCATGGCGGCATCCAGACCCAGTTGATCCGGTAGGCCGGCACGATGCCCTCGAGGCACTGGGCCGTCTGATCCTCGATGACGTCGGTGAGCGGGCAGGCCGCGGACGTCAGCGTCATTTCGACGACGGCGGTCCCGTCGTCTTCGACGGAGAGTCCGTAGACGAGACCGAGGTCGACGATGTTGACGCCGAGCTCCGGATCGACGACGTCCATCATGGCTTCGCGCACCTCGTCGATGCTGGCATTCTGCGGTGCGTCTATCACGTCGGGCATTTCTACTCCTTCAGAGACGTTTGGGCTTGGTTGAGTGCGTCCTTGAACGCCACCCAGGACAGGAGCGCGCACTTGATCCTGGCCGGGAACTTCGACACTCCGGAAAACGCAGCGGCGTCGCGAAGTATTTCCTCGTCCCCTTCCAGTGTCCCACGGGAGTGCATGAGTTCGTGGAACTTCGCTTCGATGTCGAGCATTCCCTCGACGGTGTTCTCGGCCGCGAGGTCCGACAGCACAGATGCCGACGCCATGGAGATCGAGCAGCCGTCGCCGGTCCAGCGCACGGCGATGACGCCGTCGGCGCCCAGTTCGGCTTCGACTTCGATCTCGTCCCCGCACGTGGGGTTGATCTGATGAGAGGAGCCGTGCGGGCCCTGGGTCGCGTCGCCGAGCAGGTCGGTGTTGCCGATCCGCTCCCGCGAGTGGTCGAGGATGACCTGTTGGTAAAGCTGCTGCATCTGGGTGCTCATGACACGCCCCTCACTCGGCCCCGAAGAAGCCGCGAACCTCGGCCAGAGCGCTCACGAACCGCTCGCAGTCCTCGGTGTTGTTGTACAGATAGGTGCTCGCCCGCGTCGTGGCGGTGACCCCGAAGCGCCGGTGCAGCGGCTGGGCGCAGTGGTGGCCCACGCGCACCGCGACTCCCTGGGAGTCGAGGTACTGGCCGACGTCGTGGGCGTGGACGCCGTCGACGTCGAACGCGACCGTCCCGATCCGGTCCTCGGCGGATCCGAGCACGGTGATGCCCGGGATCGTCGCGATCCCGTCGAGGAGGACGGCGGCGAGTTCGCGCTCGTGGTCGAAGACCTCCTCAAGTCCCACCTCGGCGAGGTAGTTGACCGCAGTGGTGAACGCCGCGACCTCTGCCACGGGCTGCGTGCCTGCTTCGAACCGCTGCGGAGCGTCCATGAACTGCGATTCCTCCATGGTCACCGTGGTGATCATGGACCCGCCCGTGAGGACGGGTGGCAGCGAATTCAGCAGCTCCGACTTGCCCCAGAGGGTGCCGAGGCCGGTGGGGCCCAGCGCCTTGTGGGCGGAGAAGGCTGCGAAGTCGACGTCGAGGTCGACGAAGCTCACCGGCATGTGCGGGACCGACTGGCAGGCGTCGAGGACGACGAAGGCACCGACCTGGCGGGCGCGGGCGACGAGGCGTTCGACCGGGTTGATGGTGCCGAGGACGTTCGAGACATGGGTGAAGGCGAAGACCTTCGTGGTCTCGTCGACGATGGAATCCAGATCACTGAGATCGAGTTCTCCGGAGTCCGTGACCGGAATCCATCTGAGCTGGGCCCCGGTCGATTGCGCCAGCTGCTGCCAGGGAACGAGGTTCGCATGGTGTTCCATCTCGGTGACGACGATCGAATCATCGGGTCCGAGTGCGAAGCGCTGTGCGGCCTCTCCCCCTAAACCGTGACTGGCACGGTCGAGGCCGAGTGCGACCACGTTGAGCGCCTCGGTGGCGTTCTTCGTCCAGACCACCTGTTCCGGTGATCCGCCGACGAGGTTCGCCACGGCTTCGCGTCCGGCTTCGAACGCATCCGTGGCCATCACCGCGAGCGAATGCGCCCCGCGGTGGACGGCGGCATTGCGTTGAGCATAGTACTCGGTGAACGTGTCGATCACGCACTGCGGCTTCTGCGAAGTCGCACCCGAGTCGAGATAGCTCAGAGACGACTCCCCGATCCTCGTGTCGAGGATCGGGAAGTCGTTCCGCAGACGGGAGAACATCAGGCCGGGGCCTGCAGGAAACGGTCGTAGCCTTCGTTCTCGAGGCGATCGGCCAGTTCCGGACCGCCCTCTTCGGCGACCTTGCCCTTGATGATCACGTGGACGTGATCGGGCTTGACGTACTGAAGAATGCGGGTGTAGTGGGTGATGAGCAGAATGCCGACGTCGGTCGACTCCCGCACCCGGTTGACTCCCTCGGACACGATACGCAGGGCGTCGACGTCGAGACCGGAGTCGGTCTCGTCGAGGACCGAGAACTTCGGTTTCAGCATCTCCATCTGCAGGATCTCGTGACGCTTCTTCTCACCACCGGAGAATCCTTCGTTGACGTTGCGGCTGGCGAACTCCGGGTCCACACGAAGGTTCTCCATCGCGTTCTTGAGATCCTTGGTCCAGTGACGCAGCTTCGGAGCCTCACCGTCGATCGCGGTCTTGGCCGAGCGCAGGAAGTTCGTCACGGTCACGCCGGGAACCTCGACGGGGTACTGCATGGCCAGGAACAGTCCGGCCTTGGCGCGCTCATCGACCGACATCGCCAGCACGTCCACACCGTCGAGTGTGACCGAGCCGGAAGTCACCTGGTACTTCGGGTGACCGGACAGGGAGTAGGCCAAGGTGGACTTGCCGGAGCCGTTGGGCCCCATGATGGCGTGAGTCTCGTTGGAGTTGATCTCCATGTTGATGCCGTTGAGGATCGGCTTGGGACCGGAGTCGGTGTTGACGCTGACGTGCAGGTCGGAGATTTTCAGAATGGACATGTCAATCCTTTTCAGTTCGGTAAGCGTGGTGATCAATCGAGCGTGTTGGTCAGTTGACCACTGTGCTCGGGTCAAGGAGGATGCGGCCGGCGATCTCTTTGCAGTCGTAGACCGCAACGGGTTCGAAGGCCGGGGGGCTCAGCGGCCGACCGGAAGTCAGGTCGAACTGGGAGCCGTGCAGCCAGCATTCGATGGCGCAACCTTCCACTTCGCCTTCGGCCAGGGACACCTCGCCGTGGGTGCAGACATCGTCGACGGCATGGATCGTGCCGTCGGAGTCGCGGGCGATGCAGATCTCGAAGTCGTCCACGTCGATCCGCATCGTCGCGCCCGCGGCCACCTCGTCGGCGGCCGCAACGTCGATCATGGTCACAGAACGCTCCGGGAGAGTTCGTCCTCGATTCGTTCGTTGAGGACTTCCTCGATCTCAGGCACCTTGATCTTCTGGATCACTTCGGTGAAGAATCCGCGGACCACGAGCTGACGGGCGACGTCCTCCGGGATGCCGCGGCTCATCAGGTAGAAGAGATGCTCCTCGTCGAAGCGTCCCGTCGACGACGCGTGTCCGGCGCCGGCGATGTCGCCGGTTTCGATCTCGAGGTTCGGCACCGAGTCCGCACGCGCCCCGTCCGTGAGGATGAGGTTGCGGTTGAGCTCATAGGTGTCGATGTCGAGGGCCTCTGGACGGATGAGCACATCGCCGATCCACACGCTGCGTGCGTCCTTGCCCTGAAGCGCACCCTTGTAGTGGACGTTCGACTTCGCCTTCGGCGTGTTGTGATCGATATAGGTGCGGTGTTCGAAGTGCTGACCGGCATCGGCGAAGTAGAGTCCGAGCAGTTCGGCCTCTCCCCCGGCTGCCGAGTAGCGCACGTTCGTGTTCAGTCGCACGATGTCTCCACCGAGGCTGATGTTGATGTGCTTGAACTTCGCATCCTTGCCCACGATCGCATCGTGCTGGCCCACATGCTGCGATTCCTCGTCCCAGAGCTGCAGGGACACGAAGGTGACGTCGGCGCCGTCTCCGATCACGAGGGAGACGAGCTCGGAGTACCGGGCGAGTCCTTCGTGCTCGACGACGATGGTCGCCTTGGCGTTCGCGCCGACGGAGACGACGACGTGCCCATGGGCGATGTCGCTGCCGTTGCCATCGGCATGGATGATGGCGGCACCGTCGAGTTCGGTGTTCGCGGCAACCGAGTAGTGGGTCACCGCCGAGGCGCGGCTGGCTGCCACTGCAGCCGGCCGATCCTCGGGTTCGAGGATTCCCAGCTCCTGAGCGGCCCCGAGCGAGATCTCCTCGACCGAGATGCCCTCAGGCAGGTCGCCCGTCGTGCTCAGCTTCGCCTCGGAGGCGGCGTCGGTGAAGAAGTCACCGAGCTTGCGCACCGGCGAAAAGCGCCATTCCTCCTCGCGTCCGGTCGGGACGGGGAAGGCGGAGACGTCGAAGCTGCGTGTGCGTGTGTCACGCTTCGAATCGGGGACCTGCACGTCGGCGCCGTGAGAGTGCTCATCGAGGCCCAATGGATTGGTGGTATCAGTCACTTGAAACTCCTTGTTGCGGTCGGTGGCAGGCCTGGTCAGCCCACTGCACCTTCCATCTGCAGTTCGATGAGGCGGTTGAGCTCGAGGGCGTATTCCATCGGCAGTTCGCGAGCGATCGGCTCGACGAATCCGCGGACGATCATCGCCATCGCCTCGGTCTCCTCCATGCCGCGGCTCATGAGGTAGAAGAGCTGATCCTCACTCACCTTCGACACTGTGGCCTCGTGACCGAGAGTCACATCGTCCTCACGGATATCGATGTAGGGGTAGGTGTCCGAACGTGAGACGTTGTCGACCAGGAGCGCGTCGCAGAGAACGTTGTTCGACGAACCCTCGGCGCCCGGGTGGACATGGATGAGTCCGCGGTAGCCTGCGCGGCCGCCGCCTCGGGCCACGGACTTCGACACGATCGAAGAGTGTGTGTGCGGAGCGGCGTGGACCATCTTCGCACCGGTGTCCTGGTGCTGTCCCTCACCGGCGAAGGCCACGGACAGGGTCTCGCCCCTGGCGTGTTCGCCGGTCAGCCAGATGGCCGGGTACTTCATGGTGACCTTCGAGCCGATGTTGCCGTCGACCCATTCCATCGAAGCGCCCTCTTCGGCGATCGCACGCTTGGTGACCAGGTTGTAGACGTTGTTCGACCAGTTCTGGATGGTCGTGTAGCGGACCTCCGCATCCTTCTTGGCCACGATCTCGACGACTGCGGAGTGCAGCGAGTCGGTCGTGTAGATCGGTGCAGTGCAACCCTCGACGTAATGCACCGACGAGCCCTCGTCGGCGATGATGAGGGTGCGTTCGAACTGGCCCATGTTCTCCGTGTTGATCCGGAAGTAGGCCTGCAGAGGGATCTCGACGTGGACGCCCTTGGGGACGTAGACGAATGACCCGCCGGACCAGACCGCGGTGTTGAGCGCCGAGAACTTGTTGTCACCGGCAGGGATGATCGAACCGAAGTACTCTTCGAAGATCTCCGGGTGCTCGCGCAGACCGGTGTCGGTGTCCATGAAGATGACACCCTGAGCCTCGAGCTCCTCATTGATCTGGTGGTAGACGACCTCGGACTCGTACTGAGCCGCGACACCGGCGACGAGGCGCTGCTTCTCCGCTTCGGGGATGCCGAGCTTGTCGTAGGTCTTGCGGATGTCCTCGGGCAGATCCTCCCAGGACGTTGCCTGGCCCTCTGTCGAACGGACGAAGTATTTGATGTCCTCGAATTGGATTCCCGTGAGATCGGCACCCCAGCTGGGCATCGGCTTCTTGTCGAACAGCTTGAGCGCCTTGAGGCGGCGCTGCAGCATCCAGTCCGGTTCGTCCTTCAGCCTCGAGATGTTGCGGACGACGTCCTCCGAGAGCCCGCGTTCCGCGAACTCGCCCGCGTCGTTTTCGTCGTGCCAACCGAATGCGTACTGTCCGAGGTCTTTGAGCTCGGGATTCGCATCGATGATCCGATTGCCTGTGTCAGTCATCGTGAACCTCCTTGAGGTCGATCATTGCTGTGGATGAGTGGTCTGGTGAGTTCCGAGGTCGGAATGTGGGTGGTGCAGACGTGGTCGCCGTGCGCCAGAGACGAAAGCCTGCGGACATCGACGCCGAGGTAGTCCGAGAACATTGCAAGTTCTGCTTCGCAGATCTCGGGGAACTCGGATGCCACCGCCTGGATCGGACAGTGGCCCTGGCACAGCTGCATCGCTTCGAGGGGAGTGCCGGCTGCCACCGGGGTCGCCGAGGCGGCGTAGCCCTCCCTCGTCAGCGCTGCGGCCAGCCCGCGGGAACGGGAAGCCACGGTGGTGCCTCCCCGTCTGTCCAGCTCCCCGCCGAGGCGGTCGCGCAGTTTCGCGATCAGGTCCTCGGTGAAGTCCTCGACGGCGTCGGCCCCGACGCGGTCCTGCATGAACCGGAGGATGTTGACCGCCAGTTCGTCGTAGGAGTGGCTGACGGAGCCGTGGCCCTCTGAGGTGACCACATAGTGCCTGGCCGGTCGACCGCGACCTGCCTGTTTGCCGGCGAGCTCGCGAACCTCGATGAGCCCCTCGCTCTCCAGCGCATCCATATGGCGACGGATCGCCGCAGGAGTCAGGTCGAGCAACCTGGCAAGCTCGGAGGCAGTGATCGGCCCTTCATCGAGCACCGATCTGAACACCTTCTGCCGTGTCCGACGGTCTTCTGTGTCGTTCGCTGCCATTCTCCACCTCCTTGACTAACACAACACTATTGTTGCGTAATTTGTTTCGTAAAACTAGGTGAGCCTAAGTACAGGAGCATTCGACGCGTCGTAGAATGGACTGGTGTCAGAATCGGCCCTCACCATCCGTGGTCTTCACTACTCGTACGGCGCGCACCACGTCGTCGACGGAATCGACCTCGAAGCCGCCACCGGATTCATCCTCGGTGTGCTCGGGCCCAATGGTGCCGGCAAGTCGACGACGATCTCACTGGCGGTGGGCACCAGAGCCCCCGATGCCGGCACGGTCGAGATCTTCGGCTTCGACCCCCACCGCGAGCATGAGCGCACAGCGCTGCTCGCCGGTGTCATGCTCCAGGACGGGGGGCTGCCGATGAGCGCGAAGCCGCTGCAGGTGCTGCGGCACCTCGCCTCCCTCTATCCCGACCCCCTCCCCGCCGACGAACTCGCCGGGCCGCTGGGCATACACGAATTCTCCTCGCGCACGATCCGCCGCCTCTCCGGTGGGCAGAAGCAGCGCGTGGCTCTGGCCGCCGCGCTCATCGGCAGACCTCGGCTGGTCTTCCTCGATGAGCCCTGTGCCGGTCTCGACCCCCAGGCCAGGGCCGTCGTCCACGACTACATCCGCGAGCTGGCCGCCGCCTCGGTGGCAGTGGTCCTGACGACCCATGACCTCACCGAGGCAGAGGAGCTCGCCGATGAGGTCGTCGTCATCGATCGCGGCCGCATCATCGCCCAGGGAGCGCCCGAGGACCTGCGCAACGCCTCCCCCGCCGGTCGCCGACTCGTCATCGCCACCGACCGGGACCTCGACGCCGCACCTCGCGAACTCATCGAGACCATGAACACGATCGCCCCCACCTCGGCGATGGGATCGGCCCTCGTCGTCGACGGCGACCTCGACAGTGCAGCGATCGCGGGCCTGTGCACGGTCGTCGCCGAGGCGGGCCTGGCGATCACGGACATCGACATGCACTCGCAGTCGCTGGCCGACGTGTTCTTCGAGCTCACAGGCAGGCCGCTGCGATGAGCACGACGCCGCCGATGAGAGCGAAACGCCTCATGGCGCAGACGAGGTTCGAGACCGTCTCGGTTCTGCGCAACGGTGAGCAGCTGCTGCTCTCCCTCATCCTGCCGCTGGGCATGCTCGTGTTCCTCGCGAAGACTCCCCTGCTCGGCGCTCTCAGGGTCGTTGCCGACGGGAGGGATCCGCTCACCGTGGCGCTGCCCGGTGCGCTGAGCCTGTGCCTGGCCTCGACGGCTTTCACGGGCCAGGCGATCGCCACCGCCTTCGACCGCCGCTACGGGGTGCTGCGCCAGCTGGCGACGACGCCGCTGGGCACCAATGGCCTCATCTTCGGCAAACTCGGCGCGGTCGTCGCGGTCGTCATCATCCAGTTCCTGCTCGCCTTCGCCATCGCCCTCGGACTCGGCTTCGAGGGCCCGGTCGACGTTCTTTCGCTGCTGGTGACCACATTGCTTGGCACCGCTGCGCTCCTGTCCCTAGGCTTGCTCATGGCGGGGACCGTGCGCGCGGAGGCCACGCTGGCCGGTGCCAATCTGATCTGGGTGGTCATGGCCGGTGTCGGCGGGCTCGTCCTCGCCCACCCGGGTGAGTGGGGCACCGTAGTCGGGTATCTGCCCTCCGGTGCCCTCGGCGATGCCATGCGCGCGGCCGTCGGCGGTGCCGGCTTCGACGTCAAAGCTCTGATCGTGCTCCTCGTGTGGGGGCTGCTGGGAACGCTTGCGGCACGCAGGTGGTTCCGATTCGAATGAGGAGAGAAATGGTCACAACCAAGATCCGTGTCGCCGCCTGGATCATGCTCATCGCACAGGCCGGCATCATTCTGAGCGGCGCCATCGTCCGTCTCACCGGCTCCGGGCTCGGCTGCACCGACTGGCCCAAATGCACCCCCGATTCGTTGGTGACGACGCCGGAGATGGGCATCCACGGCCTCATCGAGTTCGGCAACCGCACATTGGCGGTGCTGCTGGCCCTGCTCGGCGTCGTCATCTTCCTCATGCTGTGGAAGGACCGCAAGCGGCGTCCCGATCTGTTCTGGCTCAACCTCGGACTCCTCGCCATCGTCCCGGTCCAGGCCATCGTCGGCGGGATCACCGTGTGGACGAAACTCAACCCCTGGGTCGTGGCCGGGCATTTCGTGCCCTCGGCCATCGCCGTCGGCGTCGCCGCCTACTTCGTCCGGCGCACCTACGACACGGGAGTGCGCACGGGGCGGAAGGCACCGGCCCCCCTGCCGGCCCTGGCGTGGACCATCCTCGGTCTGACCGCGATCGTCGTGATCCTGGGAGTGCTGACGACAGGTGCGGGCCCACACTCGGGGTCGACGATGTCGACGCGCAACGGCCTGGACACCCTGTGGATCGCCCGGGCGCACGCCTTCCCGGTATGGCTCCTGGTCATCGCAACCGTCGTCTCCCTCGTCCTCGCCCATAAGAAGCACAGCGCCATGGTCCGGCCCCTCGTCGTGCTGCTCATCATCGAACTCGCACAGGGCGTCATCGGCTACATCCAGTACTTCACCGGTGTGCCGATCGTACTTGTGGCCCTCCATATGATCGGGATCTCGGCCACGGTCGCGGCAAGCGTTGCCGTCGTCGACAGCGCATACCGGAGGACCACTCATGACAGCACCGATCACGCCGTGCCTGCGATTCGCTGACCACGCCGAGGAGGCCGTGGAGTTACGCTGGTCATCGCTGGCGGCCGTGTCGGACAGCGCACAGTGCGGCTGTCAACGACGTGTACGGGATCGGCCGGCAGATCGTGCGGGCCCACCTCGGCGAACTGACGAGCAGAGGCGCTCGGGTCAGGACCTGAGGTAGAAGATCGTCATCGACGAGCTCGGTTTGAGGCCAGCCCACTCAGGGTCTGCCGGAATCAGTGCCAGCCGGGGTCAGCCCCTGGCGGGCGCGGCGCATGCCAGGGGGCAGGGTGTCACCAGAAGCCGGGGAGGACGAACGGGTCGATCGCCACCGCGAGGAACAGCAGCGACAGGTAGGTGATCGAGCCGTGGAAGACCTTCATCGCCCGCAGCGAGGTGCCGTTCCTGCCCTTCTTCGCACGAGAGACGAGGGAATAGCACGACCACAGGAACCACACACCGGCGAGGACTGCCACGCCCGTGTAGACGGGGCCCATCGGGGCCAGCGGGATCAGGGCCAGTGAGCAGAGCACCATCGCCCAGGTGTAGGCGATCATCTGGCGGCCGACGTTCGTCGGCGGCACTTTCGAGGGCAGCATCGGAACGTCTGCGGCGTCGTAGTCGGCCTTGTACTTGATCGCCAGCGGCCAGTAGTGCGGCGGCGTCCAGAAGAAGACGACGAGGAAGAGCAGGAGCGCTTCCCAGGACAGGCCACCGGTCACGGCCGACCAGCCGATGAGCACGGGCATACAGCCGGCGGCGCCGCCCCAGACGATGTTCTGAGACGTGCGACGTTTGAGGATCAGGGTGTAGAAGACCGCGTAGAGCAGGATGGCGCAGGCGGTCAGGCCCGCGGTCACCCAGTTGGTGGTTCCGCCGAGCCAGAAGATCGAGCCCAGCCCGAGGACGAAGGCGAAGATGAGTGCGGCGCGCGGTGTGATCTCGCCGGTGACGAGCGGGCGGTGCTTGGTCCGCTCCATCTTCGCGTCGATGTCACGGTCGACATAGCAGTTGAACACCGATGCCGAGGCGGCGGCCGCGGCGCCGCCGATGAGAGTGTTGATGACCAGCCAGATGTTCGGCATGCCCTGCGCGGCGAGGAACATCACCGGGGCGGTGGTCACCAACAGGAGTTCGATCACCCGGGGCTTGGTCAGTGCGATGTAGGCACCGATGATCGAGCGAGGACGTTTTGCGAGCCCCTCCTCGTCGATTGATCTCTGCAGAGGACGTTCACTCTGCGTGCCCTGGTTCTGACGAAGTTCACTCACGTGACCGATTCTACCCGCTGTCGAATATTTTGCCAGTCCGATGATGCTGCGTTTCGGTGCTGTTCGGATCCTCACAAACTCTGCGCACCGGCACGGTGGGGACGGTCGGCCCCTGGCGTTCGGGGTCCGGCGCGGTAGAGTTTGAGTGCACGCTTCTCAGCCGAACGAAGGATCGCTCGAAGACATGAACTCCCTGTCCTGGACAGAGCTCGACAACCGCGCAGTCGACACCGCCCGTCTCCTCGCCGCCGACGCGGTTCAGAAGGCGGGTCACGGCCACCCCGGAACCGCGATGAGTCTTGCTCCCATCGCTCATTACCTCTACCAGTACGGTCTCAAGCATGATCCCGCCGATCCGAGCTGGATCGGCCGCGACCGGTTCGTCCTCTCGTGCGGACACAGCTCGCTGACCCAGTACGTGCAGCTCTACCTGTCCGGCTTCGGGCTCGAACTCGACGACCTCAAGGCGCTGCGCACCTGGGGTTCGCTGACCCCGGGCCATCCCGAGGTCGGGCATACCGCAGGCGTCGAGATCACCACGGGCCCGCTGGGTTCGGGTCTCGCCTCGGCGGTTGGAATGGCCATGGCCTCCCGCCGTGAACGCGGACTCTTCGATCCCGATGCGGCACCGGGGTCCTCCCCGTTCGATCACTCGATCGTGGTGCTCGCCTCCGACGGTGACCTCGAGGAAGGCGTCTCCGGCGAAGCCTCCTCCCTCGCCGGAACCCAGGAGCTGTCCAATCTGATCGTCGTCTGGGACGACAACCGGATCTCCATCGAAGACGACACGGCGATCGCCTTCGGCGAGGACACGGCTGCCCGCTACGCCGCCTACGGGTGGCACGTCCAACACGTGGACTTCAGAGCCGGCGAGGAGTACACGGAAGACGTCGATGCCTTCCACCGGGCCATGGAGGCCGCCAAGGCCGACTCCCGCCCCTCCTTCATCCGCCTCTCGACGGTCATCGCCTGGCCCGCCCCGAACGCGCGGAACACCGGGGGTTCGCACGGTTCCGCCCTCGGTGCCGAAGAGGTCGCAGCGACCAAGCGGATCCTCGGCTTCGACCCCGATGAGACCTTCGCCGTCCCTGCCGAGGTGCTCAACCACACCCGCTCGGCCATGGACCGGGGCCGTGGGGCCCACATCGAATGGGACAGGGCCTACACCGCCTGGCGCGAGGCGAATCCCGCCAATGCCGAACTCTTCGACCGTCTGGCCAAGCGTGAGCTGCCCGCCGGCATCGACAGCGAATTCCCCGTCTTCGACGCCGACGAGAAGGGCATCGCCACGCGCGCGGCCTCCGGCAAGGTCATCAACGCCATCGCCGCAACGATGCCCGAGCTGTGGGGAGGGTCGGCCGATCTCGCCGGGTCGAACAACACCCTGATCAAGGCCGAGCCGAGTTTCCTGCCCGAGCATCGTTCGACCGAGGCGTTCTCCGGCAACGAATACGGTCGCAACATCCACTTCGGCGTCCGGGAGTTCTCCGCCGGACTCATCGGCAACGGCATCGCCCTGCACGGGGGCACCCGCCCCTACACGGGCACCTTCCTCATCTTCAGCGACTACCAGCGGCCCGCAATCCGTCTGGCCGCCCTGCAGCAGGTGCCGAACGTGTTCGTGTGGACCCACGACTCGATCGGCCTCGGCGAGGACGGTCCCACCCACCAGCCGATCGAGCACCTCTCCGCGCTGCGTGCGATCCCCGGCCTCGACCTCGTGCGACCGGCCGACGCGAATGAGACCTCGGTCGTGTGGCGCAAGATCCTCGACCGCACGGATGGGCCCAGCGGCCTCGTGCTCACCCGCCAGGCCGTGCCGATCCTCGACCGTGACAAGTGCGCTCCCGCCTCCGAAGCAGCCCGCGGCGGATATGTCCTCTTCGACACCGCCGGTGAACCCGAGGTCGCGATCCTCGCCAGCGGTTCGGAAGTCGCCATCGCGATCGCCGCGGCGGAAGAGCTGCAGGCGGCAGGCACGGCCGCACGTGTCATCTCGATGCCGTGCCAGGAATGGTTCGACGCCCAGCCCGAGGATTATCGACGGGCGGTGCTCCCCCGCGGCCTCAAGGCACGTGTGAGCATCGAAGCCGCGTCCGCGATGAGCTGGCACAGATACCTCGGCGATGCCGGCCGTGCCGTGTCGATCGAGCACTTCGGCGCATCGGCCGACTACGCCACTCTGTACGAGAAGTTCGGAATCACCTCGGCGGCCGTCGTCACGGCTGCCCAGGAATCCATCACGGCAGCGAAGGCGGAAGCATGAACAGCAATCTTGAACAGCTCAGCGAACACGGTGTCTCCATCTGGCTCGACGACCTCTCGCGGACGCGCCTCGAATCCGGTGACCTGGCACGACTCATCGAAGACTCCGGCGTCACCGGAGTGACGACGAATCCGACGATCTTCGCGAATGCGATCGCCGGATCCGACAGCTACGATTCCGCTCTGACCGGACTCGCGACGGACCGGGCCTCCGCCGATGAGGCGATCGAATCTCTGACGACCTCGGACGTCGCGGCCGCTGCCCGGCTCCTCCGTCCCGTCTTCGACGCCACGAACGCCGATGACGGTCGCGTGTCGATCGAGGTCGCCCCCCCGCTGGCCCATGATGCCGAGGCCACCGTCGCGGCGGCCAAGGCACTCTGGGAGCGAGTCGGAGAACCCAATGCGATGATCAAGATCCCGGCCACCGAAGCGGGACTGCGTGCGATCTCGGAGACCATCGCGGCCGGCATCAGCGTCAATGTGACCCTGGTGTTCTCGCTCACCCGCTACCGCCACGTCGTCGAGGCGTTCCTCCAGGGACTCGAGAAGGCCCGTGCGGCCGGGCACGACCTCAACCGGATCCGGTCGGTGGCGTCGATCTTCGTCTCTCGCGTGGATGCGGAGATCGACTCCCGTCTGGACAGTCTCGACGATCCTGCCGCCGCCGACCTCAAGGGCCGAGCGGGCATCGCCAACTGCGTGCTGGCCCATGAGATCCACTCGCAGCTGTTCACGTCCGAACGCTTCCGGGTCCTCGAGCTCGCCGGAGCCAGGCCCCAACGGCTGCTGTGGGCGTCGACCGGAGTCAAGAACCCCGACTACCCGGACACGATGTACGTGACCGGGCTCGTGGCCGAGAACACCGTGAACACGATGCCCGAACCCACGATGGAGGCCTTCGCCGACCACGGCGAGGTCACCGGTGAGATCTCGCCGGAGAACTACCGGGCCGCCGATGAGGTCTACGACCGCATCGCCCGTCTCGGAATCGACTATGCGGAGGTGATGACCGTGCTCGAGACTCAGGGACTCGAGAAGTTCGACGTCAGCTGGGCCGAACTTCAGGACACGATTCGCACAGCCCTGGACCGATCATGAGACTGCAGCTGAATGTCCCGGTCACGGAGGACTACACCGCCGAGGTGGACCGACTCCTCGACGCGCACGTGCCCTCACGTCTGGCGGCCGAAGATGCGACATTGTTCCCAGACCACGCAGCGTCTGCGTCCCGCATGGGATGGGTGGACCTGCCGCAGAGGGCCTCGGGCCTGCTCGATGACATCGAGTCGCTGCGTTCGGTCCTCGATGTGCAGGGGCTGCGATCGATCACCCTCACCGGCATGGGCGGTTCGTCCCTGGCCCCGGAGGTCATGGCCCAGGCCGCCGGCGTCAGGCTCGAGGTCGTGGACTCCACGGATCCCAATCAGGTCGCCGAGGCGATCGGGACCGATCTCTCCCACACAGTGCTCATCGTCGCTTCCAAGTCGGGGACGACGATCGAGACCGACGCGATCCGGCGGGCCTTCGCCGCGGCGTTCGAATCGGTCGACATCGACCCGGCCTCACGCATGATCGCGATCACCGATCCGGGGACGGAACTCGATACGCTGGCCGCCGAAGAAGGATTCCTGGCTGCGTTCCACGCCGATGAGACCGTCGGCGGACGCTACAGCGCCCTATCGGCCTTCGGTCTCGTCCCGGCCGGCCTCGCGGGCGTCGACGTCCGCGAGATCGTTTCCTCGGCGGCAGCGGCCGTCGACGGCCTCGGAGCCGATGCCTCGGACAATCCTGCGCTGCAGTTCGGGACCTGGTTGGGCATCGGCCACGCCAGGACGACGGAGAAACTCGTGCTCGCAGAGACGTCACCGGCACTGTCCGGATTGAGCAGATGGGTCGAACAGCTCATCGCCGAATCCTTGGGCAAGGACGGTCAGGGGATCCTGCCCGTCGTCGTCGACGGCCCCTCAGACATCGGATTCTGCGATGCCAGGGCCGATGCGATGCTGTGCACCCAGGGTCCCGCCACGGACGTCGAGGCCCCCTCCGGGTTCGAATCGACGATCGACGGCGAACTCGGCGAACTCTTCGTGTTCTGGGAGTACGCCACCGCGATCGCCGGCTACAGCCTCGCCGTCGATCCCTTCGACCAGCCGGATGTCGAGTCGGCCAAGGAGCACGCCAGGCAGGCGCTGTCCCACGGTTCCTCGACTGCACCGGATCAGCCGGCGTTCCGCGAGGATCAGATCGAGGTCTTCGGTGAGTTCGACGAGGCGACCGATCTCGTCGGTGCCGTCGCCGGTCTGTTCGCCCAGGTCGACGAGTACGGTTACATCGGCGTGCAGGCGTTCCTCGATCGTCTGGCGGAGGCCGATGCCGAGGATCTGCGTGCCCTGGTCTCACAGCATTCGGGGGTGCAGACGACATTCGGCTTCGGGCCGCGATATCTGCATTCGACGGGCCAGTACCACAAGGGCGGGCGCCCCAACGGGGTCTTCCTGCAGATCACCGCTGAGCCCCGAACGGATCTGCTGGTGCCCGGTCGCGCCTATGGCTTCACCCAGCTGCAGCGGGCGCAGGCTCTCGGCGATGCCGCGGCGCTGGAGGAGAAGGGCCGTCCCGTGCTGCGGATCCATCTGCTCGACCGTGCCCGGGGGCTTGAGCAGCTGCGAGCTGTGATCGCCGAGGTGGAGCCCCGCCACCATTTCGGTGTCGACTGATCGTGCCAAGCGCATGAGTCAGGGCCCCGACCGATCGGTCGGGGCCCTTCTGTCATGGTGGTCGTCCGGGAGGCCCTGTCAGGCGTTGAAGCGGGTGATGAGGCCGAGCAGGATGATGCAGGCGCCCCAGACGATCGCCATCAGTGTGGTGAAGCGGTTGAGGTTGCGCTCAGCCACGCCCGACGATCCCAGCGACGAGGACATCCCGCCGCCGAACATGTCCGACATGCCTCCACCCTTGCCCTTGTGCATGAGGATGAGGAGGGTCAGGAAGATGCTCGTGAGCACGAGCAGCGCGATGAGTACGATTTCGAGGATTTCCACGTCGAGTTCAACCTATATTTCGTCAGAGGATTTGGTGATCAGTCTACTGTGCCGCCGCGGCCTTGCACAAAGCGGCGAAGTCGGGTCCGTTGAGGCTGGCGCCACCGACCAGGGCACCGTCGATGTCGTCGGAGGCCAGAATCTCGGCCACATTGTCCGTCTTCACCGAACCGCCGTAGAGGATTCGGGTGGACCCGGCCAGTGAGGACCCGTGCCGGTCTTCGAGTCGCGCCCTGATGGCCGTTGCCATCTCGGCCGCGTCGGCCGCCGTCGCAGTCTCGCCCGTGCCGATCGCCCAGACCGGTTCGTAGGCGATGACGAGTCCTTCGAGTGCGGCGGCGTCGAGGCCCTCCAGTGATTCCTCGAGCTGGGTGAGGGTGAAGTCCACATGGGTCTTCTCCTGACGCTGTTCCAGAGATTCTCCGGTGCACAGGATGGGCGTGATCTCCTGCGCCAGCGCCGCCTTGACCTTGGCCGCGACGATGTCGTTGGTCTCGTGGTTGTTCGCCCGGCGTTCGCTGTGGCCGACGACGACGTAGGTGCAGCCCAGCCGCGATAGGAACGAGGCGGCGATCTCCCCGGTGTGTGCGCCGGGTTCGTGTTGGGAGACGTCCTGTGCGCCGTAGTTCAGCCACAGTTTGTCGCCTTGGACGAGGGTCTGCACCGAGCGGATGTCGGTGAACGGCGGGATGACGACGACATCGCATATCGTCTCGTCGAGTTTCGCGTCCTCGAGCGCCCAGGCCAGTCTCTGCACGCTCGAGATCGCTTCGAGATGATCGTGATTCATCTTCCAGTTGCCGGCCAGGAGCAGGGTGCGTTCGCTCATTGTCGTCTTCTTTCTCACGCGAGTGCTTCGAGTCCGGGCAGGGTCTTGCCTTCGAGGTATTCGAGGCTGGCACCGCCCCCGGTGGAGATGTGGCCGAATTCGTCATCGGCGAAACCGAGGGAGCGCACGGCCGCGGCCGAGTCACCGCCGCCGACGACCGTCAGACGGTTACTGGTCTCGGGCGGATCGGTCAGGGCCGCTGCGATGGCCTTCGTGCCCGCGGCGAAGGCGGGGAACTCGAAGACGCCCATGGGGCCGTTCCAGAACACGGTCGTGGATTCGGCGATGATCTTCGCATAGGTATCGGCCGATTCGGGGCCGATGTCGAGGCCCAGGCCCTGGGCTCCGGCCGGTGTCGACTCGAGTTCGGCGACCGGACGCTCCCAGTTCTCGGCGTCGGCGGCGAAGGAGGCGGCCATCACGATGTCCGTGGGCAGGACGATTCTCGCTCCCCCGGCCTCGGCGCGGTCGAGATAGCCCTTGACGTCGTCGATCCGGTCCTTCTCGACGAGGCTGGCGCCGATGTCGTGGCCGAGTGCGGCGAGGAAGGTGAAGACCATTCCACCGCCGATGAGCAGATTGTCGGCGCGGTCGATGAGGTTGTCGATGACGCCGAGTTTGTCCGAGACCTTCGATCCGCCCAGGACAACCGTGAACGGGGCCTGTGGATCGTTGAGCAGACGGTCGCTGACTTCCACCTCGTCGCGGACGAGTGATCCGGCATAATGCGGCAGCAGAGCCGCGATGTCGTACACGGAGGCCTGTTTGCGGTGAACGACGCCGAAGCCGTCGGAGACGAAATCGTCTGCCAGCTCGGCCAGCTGCGCGGCGAAGGCCCTGCGCTCGTCATCGTTCTTCGAGGTCTCGCCGGGGTTGAAGCGGAGATTCTCGAGCAGCAGCACCTCGCCGTCGTCAAGCCCCGCTGCCTTTGTCTTCGCCTCCTCGCCGACGGTGTCGGCCGAGAACTCGACGTCTCGTCCGATCGCCTCGGCGAGTTCCGGTGCCAACGGATGGAGGGAGAACTGTGGATCGGGCTCACCCTTGGGGCGTCCCAGATGAGACATGACGACCACCCGCGCTCCCGCTTCGGCCAGCTCTCTGATCGTTGCGGCCGAGGCCAGGATGCGACCGCTGTCGGTGATCGTGCCGTCGTCCATCGGGACGTTGAGGTCGCTGCGGACGAGGACCGTGCGGTGGGAGAAGATCTGCGGGTCGTCGTAGGTCCTCATGTGTCCCTTTCTCCGAGGATGTAGCTGACCATGTCCTTGAGGCGATTCGTGTAGCCCCATTCGTTGTCGTACCAGGCCACGACCTTGATCTGATTGCCGAGTGTCATCGTGAGCTGGGAATCGACGATCGCCGAGGCGGTGGTGCCGACGATGTCGGTCGAGACCAACGGTGCCGTGCTGTAGTCGAGGTAGGGCGAGGACTCGGCGGCCTTGGCGAGGATCTCATTGACCTCGTCGGTGGTGGCGTCGCGCTTCGGGGTGAAGGTGAAGTCGATGATCGATCCGGCCGGGACGGGCACTCGGATGGCCAACCCGTCGAGTTTGCCGGCCAGGTGCGGCATCACCCTGCCGACGGTGCGTGCGGCCCCGGTGGTGGTCGGGACGATGTTGACGGCGGCGGCGCGGGCACGGCGGAGATCGCGGTGCGGGCCGTCGACGAGCATCTGGTCGCCGGTGTAGGCGTGGACGGTGTTGAGCAGTCCCGATTCCACGCCGATCGCGTCGTCGACGGCTCTGACGACGGTGGCCATGCAGTTCGTCGTGCAGGAGGCGTTCGAGACGACGGTGTGCTGGGCCGGGTCGAAGTCGGCTTCGTTGACGCCCATGACGAAGGTGCCGTCGACGTCCTTACCCGGTGCGGACAGGACGACGGTCTTCACAGTCCCACCGAGGTGGACCTCGGCCTGATCACGTCGGGTGAATATGCCCGTGGATTCGACGACGAGCTCGACCTCATGGGCCGACCAGTCGATCTCGGACGGCTCGGCCTGGCTGAGTACGGTGATGGTCTTGTCACCGATGGTCAGCAAGTCCTCGCCGGCCTCGACCGGATGCTCGAAGCGCGGCCACACGGAGTCGTAGGCCAGCAGGTGAGCTAAGGTCTGCGTGTCGGTGAGGTCATTGATGGCGACGACCTCGAAGTCCGATGAGGGCTCGAGCGATAGGCGATACAGGGCACGTCCGATACGGCCGAAGCCGTTGATGGCTATTCGTCTCATACCTCGATCTTAACGATCTTCGAGCATTTCCGGGGTGAGACTGGACTCTGTGCCGGGAATTCCCAGATCTTCGGCATATTTGTCGGCCGTCGACAGCAGGCGGCGGATTCGGCCGGCGACCGCGTCCTTGGTCATCGGCGGATCGGCGAGTTGGCCGAGTTCTTCCAAAGACGCCTGTTTGTGCGTCACCCGCAGCGATCCGGCATAGCGCAGATGTTCGGGGACCTCGTCGCCGAGGATCTCGAGGGCTCTCTCCACGCGGGCTCCGGCGGCCACCGCCGCCCTGGCGGAGCGGCGCAGGTTCGCATCGTCGAAGTTGGCCAGACGGTTCGCGGTCGCCCGGACCTCTCGCCGCATCCGGCGCTCCTCCCAGACGAGGACGGCGCTGTGGGACCCCATGCGGGTGAGCAGGGCCGCGATGTCGTCTCCGTCGCGGATGACGACGCGATCGACCCCACGGACCTCGCGCGCCTTCGCACTCAGTCCCAGACGTCTGGCGGCGCCGACGAGTGCGAGGGCGGCTTCGGGACCCGGGCAGGTGACTTCGAGGGCCGAGGAGCGACCGGGTTCGGTCAGCGAACCGTGGGCGAGGAAGGCTCCGCGCCAGGCGGCTTCGGCATCGGCGACGGACCCGTTGACGATGGCCGAGGGAAGTCCCCGGACGGGACGGCCCCGGTTGTCGACGAGACCGGTCTGCCGAGCCAGTGCGCCGCCATCGCGGGTGACCCTCAGCAGGTACCGGTTGGAACGGCGGATCCCGGCGGCGTTGATGACGACGATGTCGGCGTACTGGCCGTAGAGGTCCTTGATCTCGCTGCGGAGACGCTTGGCCGCTTGCGCGGTGTCGAGTTCGGCTTCGAGCACGATCGAACCGTTGACGAGGTGAAGTGCGGATGAGAAACGGAAGATCGCGGACACTTCGGCTTTGCGAGCAGAAGTGCGAGTGATCTTCACCCGTGCCAACTCATCCTTGACCTGAGAGGTCAGTGCCATTGTTCGTCCTCCTGCAAATGATTTTCCTACCACTGCTCGTCCACGCCGATCCCGGCGTCCACCAACATGTCACGGTAACACGCGGCCAACTTGAGACTGTCATGCTGTCCTGCCCGTCGTGAGCGCAGCGGACCGGCCCACAGTTTGGCATCGAACATCTCCCGCGCACACCGCTCGAGATCAGGTTCCACGCGGGTTGCCGCCTCGTCGACGAGGACGTAGCTCAGCTCGAGCGAGGGCGCATGTCTGTGCAGTGAAGCGAGGTGTTCGCTGAGACTGAGATCTCGTGTTTCGCCGTCACTCGAGCTGAGGTTGAGGGTGAGGGACTTCACCGCCGAGGAATTCCCGATCGCCTCCGCGAGTGAGGGCACGAGCAGATGCGGCATCACCGAGGTGTACCAGGAGCCGGGCCCGAGGTTGAGCACATCCGCCTCGGCGACGGCCTCGATCGTCTCATGTCGGGCCGGAGGCACGGGCGGGTCGAGGCGCACGGTCTCGACATGGCCCAGAGTCGAGGCGAGCACGGACTGACCGCGCACGACCTGGAAGGATCCGGGGAACTTCACATCGGCCTCGATCGTCAGCGGGATCGAGGACATGGGCAGCACACGGCCGTGGGCACGCAGGAGTTTGGCCATCCAGTCGAGACCGGCGACATGGTCGCCGTGGATCTGCCACAGTGCGGAGATGAGCAGATTGCCCACCGAATGCCCGCTGAGCTCTCCTTCGGAGTCGAAGCGGTGCTGGATGACGTCGCGCCAGGTCTGGCCCCAGTTCCCGTCGTCGCAGAGAGCGGCCAGAGCCATCCGCAGGTCGCCGGGCGGCAGACCGCCGAGCTCGTCACGGAGTCTGCCGGAGGACCCGCCGTCGTCGGCGACGGTGACGACGGCCGTCAGCGACTCGGTGAGCAGGCGAAAGGCACGCAGCGCGGAATAGAGGCCGTGGCCACCGCCGAAGGAGACGATCTTGGGGCCCTTGTCCTTCGCCGCGGGGATGATCTGCGGGAGGTCTTCGGTCTCCATCTCACTCTCTCCCCAGATCACGGTGACGGACTGTGACCGGGATTCCGGTCTGGGCGGCCAGGCTCTTGGCGATGCGTTCGCTGATCGCGACCGAACGGTGCTTGCCTCCGGTGCACCCGATGCCGATCATCGCGTAGCCGCGGCCTTCGTGGAGATAGCCCTGAGAGACCGTGTCCAAGGTGGCCGCGTAGCGTTCTATGAACTCCTCGGCTCCGTTCTGGCCGAGCACGAAGTCGGCCACGTCCGAGTCGAGTCCGTTGTGTCCGCGCAGGTGCGGGATCCAGTACGGGTTGGGCAGGAAGCGGACATCGGCGACGTGGTCGGCGTCCTTCGGCAGTCCGTATTTGAACCCGAAGCTCATCACGGTCAGTCGCAGCAGCGGGGTGTCGCCGGTGCTGAAGCGTTTGCGGACCTGGGTGGAGAGCTGGTGGACGTTGAGTTCGGAGGTGTCGATGATGATGTCGGCACGGTGTTTGAGGGATTCCAGTGAGGAGCGTTCGGCTTCGATGCCCTCCAGCAGCGTTCCCTCACCCTGCAGCGGGTGCGGACGACGTGTGGATTCGAAGCGTCGGACGAGGACCTCGTCGGCGGCATCGAGGTAGAGGATGCGCAGCGAGAGCCCCTGATCGATGAAGTCGCTGATCGTGTCCTCGAGCTCCGTGTACTTCGCCCGTCCCTTCGAGTCGGTGACGATGGCGATCTTCGGCAGTGCACCGTCGGCGCGGGCGACGAGTTCGACGAGGGGCCGCATCATCTGCGGAGGCAGATTGTCGACGACGTACCAGTCCAAGTCCTCGAGCACATTGGCCGCGGTGGTCCGTCCTGCTCCGGACATTCCCGTCACGAGGACGACCTCGATGGGATGGTCGGCACCGTTCGATTCGGCCTGTGTGCTCACATGTCCTCCTTGGGCTGCGCGGTTGAAGACAGCTGTCGAGGACTACTCTAGAGCAGATGTCGAGCAGTGGGCTCGGCGCCTGCCGCCGGGTCGGTTCGCGAGGTCAGTCCGCGAGGGCTGCCGCGACCTTCTCCGCCAGCGCCGGACCGATGCCCTGGACCTCGCACAGCTCTTCGACGCTCGCGGCTCGAACCTTCTTGACCGAGCCGAAATGACGCAGGAGCGCGGTCCGCTTGGACTCGCCGAGCCCCGAGATGTCATCGAGGACGGAGCTGGTCATCGCCTTCGCCCGCTTCGAGCGATGGTAGCTGATGGCGAACCGGTGGGCTTCGTCGCGCAGCCGCTGCATGAGGAACAGACCCTCGGAGTTCCGGGGCAGGATGACGGGGAACGGGTCGTCGGGCATCCATACCTCTTCAAGGCGTTTGGCGAGGCCGACGACCGAGATGTCGACGATGCCGAGGTCGTGCAGCGCCCTCGTGGCCGCCGCCACCTGCGGTCCTGCGCCGTCGACGACGAGGAGGCTGGGGCGGTACCCGAAGCGTTCATCGGGCTCCTCGGAGACCAGCTGTTCGAGGTAGCGGCTGAACCGGCGGGAGACGACGTCGTACATCGAGGCCGTGTCGTCGGCGGCAGCTTCGCCGTGGATGGCGAAGTGACGGTAGTCGCGCTTCTTCACGAGCCCGTCCTCGAACACCACGAGGGAGGCCACGACGTTCGAGCCCTGCGTGTGCGAGATGTCGATGCATTCGATGCGCAGGGGCGCTTCCGGCAGCGACAGGTGCTCCTGGATCTCCTTCAATGCCGTGCTGCGAGTGGTCAGGTCCGAGGAGCGTTTGAGCTTGTGCTGGAGCAGAGCTTCCTTCGCGTTCTTCGTCACCGTTTCGAGAACGGCCTTCTTCTCCCCACGTTCGGGCACCCGGACGGTGACTCGGGATCCGCGCCGTTCGCTCAGCCAGCTCTCGAGTGAGGCGATGTCGGCGGGGACGGTGTCGACGAGGATCTCGCGGGGAATCGCCTCGGCGTCGAGTCCGGTGTACGCCTGTCTCAGGTAATCGGTGGTGAGCTCGGCCGGTGTGTGGTCGTCGGAGCGTTCGATGATCCATCCGCGCTGTCCGCGGATCCGTCCCTGGCGGACGTGGAAGACCTGGACGGAGGCTTCGAGCTCCTCGGTGACGAGGGCGAACACATCACAGTCGGCGTTGACGGAGAGGACGACCGCTGATTTGTCGAGCACCTTCTGCAGCGCCGCGACTTCGTCCCGCAGGCGGGCGGCACGCTCGTAGTCGAGCTCTTCGGACGCGGTCGCCATCTCTTTCTGCCGGTAGCTGATGAACCGTCCGGTGTTGCCGGACATGAAGTCGGAGATGCTGCGGGCGAGGTCCTTATGGTCCTCCACGCTGATGTCGCCGACGCAGGGTGCGGCGCATTTGTCGATGTAGCCGAGCAGGCAGGGGCGGCCGCTGCGCACGGCCCGCCTGTACACGCCTGCGGTGCAGGTGCGCATCGGGAAGGCCCGCAGCAGCAGGTCGAGGGTGTCCTTGATCGCCCACACCTGGGCGAAGGGCCCGAAGTATTTGATTCCCTTGCGGCGTCTGCCGCGGGTGATGAAGGCCCGCGGGACTTCGTCGTTCATCGTGATCGCGAGGTACGGGTAGGACTTGTCGTCGCGGAACATGACGTTGAATCGCGGATTGAATTCGTTGATCCACGTCCATTCGAGCTGCAGCGCCTCGACCTCTGTGTCGACGACGGTCCACTCCACCGATACCGCAGTGTGGACCATCGTCGAGGTGCGCTGGTGCAGCTGAACCGGATTCGAGAAGTACGAATTCAGACGGTTGCGGAGGTTCTTCGCCTTCCCGACGTAGATGACGCGCCGGTCGGGGTCACGGAATTTGTAGACCCCGGCGGAGGTCGGGATGCTGCCCGTCGCCGGACGATAGGAGGCCGGATCAGCCATCGAGCATCGCTTTGAGGAACCGTCCGGTATGGCTCGCCGAGTCGGTCGACACCTCTTCGGGAGTGCCCTGGGCGATGATCTCACCACCGCCCCGACCGCCTTCGGGGCCGAGGTCGATGACGTGGTCGGCATTGGCGATGACATCGAGGTTGTGTTCGATGACGATGACCGTGTTGCCCTTGTCGACGAGACCCTGCAGAACGTGCAGCAGCTTCGAGATGTCTTCGAAGTGCAGGCCCGTGGTCGGTTCGTCGAGCACGTAGACGGTTCGGCCGCGCGAGCGCTTCTGGAGTTCGGCGGCGAGCTTGACTCGCTGCGCCTCACCACCTGAGAGGGTCGTGGCGGGCTGGCCGAGACGCACGTAGCCCAGGCCGACCTCGACGAGCGTGTTCAGGTGCCGGGAGATCGCCGGGATCGCGGCGAAGAACTCGGCCGACTGTTCGATGGGCATCTCCAGCACCTCGGCGATGGACTTGCCCTTGAACGTGACTTCGAGCGTCTCCCGGTTGTACCGGGCTCCCCCGCAGACCTCGCAGGGGACGAAGACGTCCGGCAGGAAGTTCATCTCGATCTTGATCGTGCCGTCGCCGCTGCAGTTCTCACAGCGTCCGCCCTTGACGTTGAAGGAGAAACGTCCCGGTTGGTAGCCGCGCACCTTCGCCGATTCGGTCTCCGCAAACAGGCGGCGGATATGGTCGAAGACCCCTGTGTAGGTCGCCGGGTTGGACCGCGGGGTGCGGCCGATCGGCGACTGATCGACGTGGACGACCTTGTCGAGACTGTCGAGTCCGGTGATTCGCTTGTGTCGTCCCGGCACCCGTGAGGCGCCGTTGAGGACGTTCGCCATCTGCGTGTAGAGGATCTCGTTGACGAGGGTCGATTTGCCCGAGCCCGAGACTCCGGTGATGGCGGTGAGCACACCGAGCGGGAACGAGACCGTGACGTCGCGCAGGTTGTTCTCGACGGCCTTTTCCACAGTGACGACGCGCTCCTCGTCCACCGGGCGACGAGTCGTCGGCATCTGGATGGCTCTGCGCCCGGCGAGATAGTCGCCGGTGATGGAGCGTTCGGCGTCCTTGAGTCCGGGCACCGGACCGGAGTAGATGACCTCTCCCCCGTGTTCGCCGGCGCCGGGACCGATGTCGACGATCCAATCCGCCGAGGCGATCGTGTCCTCATCGTGTTCGACGACGATGAGGGTGTTGCCGAGCTCCTTGAGCTTGTTCAGGGTTTCGATGAGTCGTCTGTTGTCGCGCTGGTGGAGACCGATCGAAGGTTCGTCCAGGACGTAGAGGACCCCGACGAGGCCCGAGCCGATCTGGGTCGCCAGGCGAATGCGCTGGGCCTCACCACCGGACAGGGAGCCGGCGGGTCGATTGAGGCTGAGGTAGTCGAGTCCGACGTCGAGGAGGAAGCCCAGACGTGCGTTGATCTCCTTCATCACCTGGGCCGCCACGGCCGCGTCGCGTGCGCTGAGTTCGAGCTGGGAGAGGAACTGTGCAGATTCGTCGAGGGCGAGTTCGGACACCTCGGCGATGGACTTGCCGCCGACCTTGACGGCGAGGATCTCCGGTTTGAGGCGGGCGCCGTGGCAGCTGGCGCAGGGGATCTCACGCATGTAGGACTCGTAGCGTTCCCGCGACCAGTCCGACTCGGTCTCTTCGTGTTTGCGCTGAATGTACTGGTACACGCCTTCGAAGCCGGTCGAGTAGGTGCGTTCGCGTCCGAAGCGGTTCTTGTATTTGACGTGGACTTTGTAATCCTTGCCCGTCAGGATCGCCGACTTGTCCGCCTTTCGCAGGTCCTTCCAGGCCGTGCCCATGTCGAAGCCGATTTCATCGCCGAGGCCCTTGAGGAGACGGTTGAAGTACTTGGTCACCTGTTTTCCGCCCGACCAGGGGGCGATCGCTCCTTCGCCGAGGCTGAGGTCCTCATCCGGGACGACGAGCGTCTCGTCGACTTGGAGTCGGGTTCCGATTCCGTCGCAGGTGGGGCAGGCGCCGAAGGGAGAGTTGAAGGAGAATGCCCGGGGCTCGATCTCGTCGATCGCCAGCGGGTGCTCGTTCGGGCACGACATGTGCTCGGAGAAGGTCCGTGTCACACCCTCGTCGACCATTTCGACGTCGATGCGGCCGTCGGCGAGGCCGAGCGCCGTTTCGACGGAGTCCGTCAGGCGCGGGCGCAGGCCGGATTTGGAGACGAGGCGGTCGACGACGACGGAGATCGTGTGCTTGTACTGCTTCTCGAGGCTCGGCGGTTCGCTGAGGCTGATCTGCTCACCGTCGACGATGGCGCGGGCGAAGCCCTTGGCCTGCAGTTCGGTGAATAGGTCGACGAATTCGCCCTTGCGGGAGCGGACGATGGGAGCCAGCACAAGGAACTTCGTCCGCTCTTCGAGTTCGAGGAGCTGATCGACGATCTGCTGCGGAGTCTGCTTCGTGATGACCTCGCCGCACACGGGGCAGTGCGGGATGCCGATCCGCGCCCACAGGAGGCGGAGGAAGTCGTGGACTTCGGTGATGGTGCCGACCGTGGAGCGGGGGTTGCGCGAGGTCGACTTCTGATCGATCGACACCGCCGGCGAGAGACCTTCGATGAAGTCGACATCGGGTTTGTCCATCTGCCCCAGGAACATCCTCGCGTAGGAGGAGAGGGACTCGACGTAGCGGCGTTGGCCCTCGGCGAAGATCGTGTCGAAGGCCAGGGAGGATTTGCCCGACCCGGACAGGCCGGTGAAGACGACCATGGAGTCACGCGGCAGGGAGATGTCCACGTTCTTCAGGTTGTGGGCACGCGCGCCCTTGACCCACAGGGTGTCGAGATGTGACACGCCTGCCGACTGCTGACCGCTGTTAGTTTTCATCACCTGACCACTGTATTACTCGGCACTGACATTGCTCGAACGGGGACGGGCGCTGATCTCTCCGACGGCGAGGACTCGCAATACGATGTCTCCGGCTTCGTCACTGGCGCGAACGTCCACCTCGGCGTCGATGGCCCAGTCCCTGTTGTCGTCGGGATCGGCCAAGGTCTGACGGACGGTCCACGACTGTGAACCAGGTTCGATCGAGATATATTCCCCGCCCCTGGCCCTGCCGTCGACGAGGAGGTCGCCGTACTCCTCGTAGAAGTCCTCGATCGCGTCCTCCCAGGCTCCGGCGTCGAAGCCGCTGTCGGCGTCGAGGCGCCCCAGTTCCGCGTAGTCGGCGCGTTCGGCCAGCAGCACCCGATGGAACAGGGCGTTGCGCACCTCGGCGGTGAAGACCCGCGTATTGTCGGAGAACCTGCGATCGAGCTCGGGCAGCTCTTCGTCCGCGAAGTCCGTCGGAGACAGGCCCTGCAGGGTCCGCCACTCATCGAGCAGGGAGGAGTCGGTGCGGGCGATCGTCTCCCCCAGCCATTCGATGATGGTCGAGAGCTCCTCTGTTCTGTCGTCGGCGGGCACATTGTGCGTCAGTGCCCGGAACACATCGGTGAGGTAGCGCAGGAGGCTGCCCTCGACCCGGGTGAGGCTGTAGTACCCGACGAACTGGGTGAAGCCCATGGCCTGTTCGATCATGTCGCGCACGATCGACTTCGGTTCGAAGTCGCCTGCTCGCAGCCACGGGTGGGCGGCGATGAAGTGCTCGAACGCGGGCTCGAGGATCTCAGCGAGGGGTTTCGGCCCTTCGATCTCGTCGAGGATCGTCATGCGTTCGGCGTATTCGACGCCCTCGGCTTTGAGCTCGGCGAGGGTGTCCTGTTTGATCCGGTCGATCTGGCCCTTGAGCACGGGGAACGGCACCGGTGTGGTGGATTCGACGAGCGAGACCACGTCGAGGGCGTAGGTCTCGGCCTCCGCATCGAACAGCTCCAGCCCCGCAAGCACGAAGGGGGCCAGCGGCTGGTTGAGTGCGAACTGGGGTCCGAGGTCCGTGGTCGGCACCAGCTCGTCGCCCTTGAACTCGATGAGACCGGCGTCGATGAGCGATCGGCCGATGCTCAGGGCGGTGAGTTTGAGGTCGAGGTGACGTTCCCGACTCTCGTGGGTCTTGTCGATGAATCGGCTGATGGTGGCCACGTCCGACCCGGACCGGGCGACGAGGTTGAGGATCGTGGAGTGGTCGATCTTCATGCGGGAGCGCAGGGACTCGGCCTGGGACTCGATGAGTTTGGTGAAGGTCTCCTCCGACCACCCGACGAACCCGGCCGGTGGGGCCTTCTTCTTGACCTTCTTCTTTTTCTTCTCCGCGTTGGCCGCCTTGGCCTCGGCCCGCAGATTCTCGATGACGTGCTCGGGCGCCTGGGCGATGACATGCCCGCGGGTGTCGAATCCCGCGCGTCCGGCGCGTCCGGCCAGCTGCTGGAACTCGCGGACACTGAGTTTGCGCATCTTCCTGCCGTCGAACTTCGTCAGCCCGGTCAGCAGCACGGACCGGATCGGAACGTTGATGCCGACTCCGAGGGTGTCGGTGCCCGAGATGACGAGCAGGAGCCCCTTGAGCGCGAGCTGTTCGACCAGCCGGCGATACTTCGGCAGCATGCCGGCGTGGTGGACGCCGACTCCGTGCAGGAGCAGTTTCCGCAGGCTCTGTCCGAAGCCCTTCCCGAAGGTGAAGCCCTTGATGGCCGCCGCGACCGCGGCCTTCTGCTCCTTCGAAGCGAGATCGACCGACAGCAGACCGGTGGCCAGCTCGATGGCACCGGCCTGGGAGTAGGACACGACGTAGACGGGCGCCTTGTCGTTGCGCACCAGGGAGCGCAGAGTGTCGGAGAGCATCTCGGTCGAGTACTCGTAGTCGAGTGGGACCGGACGAGTCGCCGATGTCACGACCGAACTGTCGCGGCCGGTCGTGTCCTCCATGGTGCGGCAGATCTCGCTCGTGTCGCCGAGCGTGGCCGACATGAGCACGAACTGTGCTTGGGGCATCTCGAGCAGCGGCACCTGCCATGCCCACCCGCGTGAGGGATCGGCGACATAGTGGAACTCGTCCATGACGACCATGCCGGCGTCGAGCAGGCCTCCCTCGCGCAGCGCCTGGTTGGCGAGGATCTCCGCCGTTGCGCAGATGACGGGGGCGTCACCGTTGACCGTGGAGTCGCCGGTGATCATGCCGACGTTCTCCGGGCCGAAGGCATCGATGAGGGAGAAGAACTTCTCACTCACCAGCGCCTTGAGCGGAGCCGTGTAGTAGGCCCGGATCCCCCGGGTGAAAGATTGGTAGAGGGCGAACAGGGCCACGAGTGACTTGCCCGACCCCGTCGGGGTGGCGAGGATCGTGTTGTCGCCGGCCAGAATGCTGAGGATGGCCTCGTCCTGAGCGGGGTATGGTTCGATTCCCAGCTCCTCGCAGTACTGCCCGAAGGCTTCGTAGACTGCGTCTTCGTCAGCGAATTCCGCTGGGATCTCCTGCAATCGCACCACAGCTATGCACAGACCTTTCCGTTTAGACTGATGTCCATCCTATTGTTCGAACCTCAGGAGTTTCAGATGCCGGTTTTCGCCGTCAACTATGTCTATGGTCCCGATACCGATACCCGCATGGAGGCCCGGCCGGCCCATCGGGCGTGGCAGTCCGAGCTCTACGAAGCCGGAACGGTCCTGGCGTCGGGCCCCCTGGACGACGACCCGGTGCCCGGTGGTCTGCTGTTGATGCAGGCTTCCGACCGCGAGGAGATCAACCGACTCCTGGCGAGAGACCCCTATGCCTCGGTCGGTGTCATCGATGAGACGCACGTCCGGGAGTGGACTCCGGTCTTCGGTCCCTTCGCCGTGTCCTGAGCGTTCGTGCGCGGGTGTCTTTCGCTGTGAGAGGCACCCGCGCACCGTCACGCCGCCGAAGGGGGCACCGGTCCGATCACGCCTGTGAGTCGTCCGACTCCTGGGAACCGAGCTCCCGCAGTGACACGCCGTCCTTCTTCATCTTCAGCAGCGAGGCGATCGTCGCCACCGCCATGGCGAAGACGATGAAGCCCAGGGACAGCCACGTCGGCACCTCGGGAACCGCGGAGCCCCAGGACAGGAATTCCCAATCCGATTCGTGCAGAGCGTGGATGAAGAGCTTGACACCGATGAAGGCGAGGATCGCCGCGATTCCGTAGTGGAGATAGACGAGCTTGTCGACGAGTCCGCCGAGCAGGAAGTAGAGCTGGCGCAGGCCCATCAGAGCGAAGACGTTCGCGGTGAAGACGAGGAACGTGTTCTGCGTGACGCCGAAGATCGCGGGAATCGAGTCGAGTGCGAACATGACGTCCGTCGACCCGATCGCGATGAAGACGATGAACATGGGCGTCCAGAACTTCTTGCCCTCGATCGTCACCCGGAGGCTGTTGCCGTGGTATTCGTCGACGACGTTGATCCGTTTGCGCAGGAAGCGGATGAACGCGTTCTCTCCGTCGCCGTCGTCGTCATCGCTGAATGCCTGTCGGTAGGCGACGATGAGGAGGAAGATGCCGAAGATGAAGAAGACTTCGACGAATGCGGTGATGATGGCGGAACCGGCCAGGATGAAGATGCCGCGGAAGATGATGGCGATGATGATGCCCACCATGAGGACTTCCTGCTGATACTTCCGCGGGACCGAGAAGCTGCCCATGATGATGATGAACACGAACAGGTTGTCGATGCTCAGCGAGTACTCGAGCAGCCAGCCGGTGAGGAACTCACTGCCGTGCTGGGCATCGCCGATGGCGAAGAGCGCCCCGGCGAAGATGAGAGCCAGAGTGACGTAGAAGGCGACCCAGATGCCCGCTTCCTTCATCGACGGGGTGTGGGGACGCTTGACGACGAGGAGCAGGTCGAAGACGAGGATTGCGACGACGACGATGCCCGAGGTGATCATGAACCACACGGGGATCGGAGACTCGCTCCCAGCGGCGGCGTTTCCGCCTGCTGCGAGCGTGGAGGACAGGATATCCATGGATGCCTTTCAAAGCTGTCGGTGATGTATCCGTGCCGAAAGTCTCTCCCACGCTGTGACCACTGAGGCAGTGGCGGCGTGCGCTCCGCGCCCGGACCCTCTGACGGATCGTGGTGACGAGCACGGATGGGCGGGATACTCCCTTTCGCCAGCCTTCCCAGTATAGTCGTGCGGGTGCTCGCACACCTGCACGCGGGGCCGGTCAGGCGTGCCCGGCCTCCTTCATCTGCCGCAGTTCCTGCTTGAGATCGGAGAGCTCATCCCTCAGGCGGGCGGCGAGCTCGAATTGCAGTTCTGCTGCCGCGGTGTGCATCTGCGAGGTCAGCGAGTCGATGAGCTCCGTGAGGTCTGCTGCCGGCGGTC
Source organism: Brevibacterium marinum (assembly GCF_011927955.1). NCBI lineage: Bacteria > Bacillati > Actinomycetota > Actinomycetes > Micrococcales > Brevibacteriaceae > Brevibacterium > Brevibacterium marinum. The sequence goes on from NZ_JAATJN010000001.1 coordinate 2,843,178, forward strand.
GCAGCGACCCGGCTTGGCCGGCGCCCTGCCGCTGCTCGTCGGTCATCGTCGAGTTGTATCCGCGCTTGCCCTTGCCGTAGTCGAACTCGGTGAGCAGCTCGCGGGTGTCCGCGTCCTCTCGCTGCAGGCGTTCGGTGATGTCTGCGATCTGTTTGACCAGAGGTGCGGGGTCGATGCCGTGCTCCTCGTTGTAGGCGACCTGGATCTCGCGCCGCCGATCGGTCTCATCGATGGCCTCTCGCATGGAGCGGGTCATGGTGTCGGCGTACATGTGGACCTGGCCGTGGATATTGCGGGCCGCGCGCCCGACCGTCTGGATCAGGGAGGTCGTCGACCGGAGGAATCCCTCCTTGTCCGCGTCGAGGATGGCGACCAGGGAGACTTCCGGAAGGTCGAGGCCCTCACGGAGGAGGTTGATGCCGACGAGCACGTCGAATTCGCCGGCTCTCAGCTCTGTCAGGAGCTCGACGCGGCGCAGGGTGTCGACGTCGGAGTGGAGGTACTGGACCCGGACCTCGTGCTCGAGGAGGTAGTCCGTGAGGTCCTCGGCCATCTTCTTCGTCAGAGTGGTGACGAGGACACGTTCCTGGGAGTCGACGCGGGTCCGGATCTCATCGAGCAGGTCGTCGATCTGCCCCTTGGTCGGCTTGACGACGATCTCCGGGTCCACGAGCCCGGTGGGCCTGATGATCTGCTGGACGTATCCGTTCGAGTTCCCCAGTTCGAAATTGCCGGGGGTCGCCGACAGGTACACGGCCTGCCCGACGCGTTCGCGGAACTCGTCGAATTTCAGGGGCCGGTTGTCCATGGCGCTGGGCAGCCGGAAGCCGTGTTCGACCAGGGTGCGCTTGCGCGACATGTCGCCTTCGTACATGCCGCCGATCTGCGGCACAGTGACGTGGGATTCGTCGACGACGAGCAGGAAGTCCTCGGGGAAGTAGTCGAGCAGGCAGTTCGGCGCGGATCCGGCGGGGCGACCGTCGATGTGGCGGGAGTAGTTCTCGATGCCCGAGGTGAATCCCATCGACTCCATCATCTCGAGGTCGTAGGTCGTGCGCATCTTCAGACGCTGCGCCTCGAGGAGTTTGTTCTGGGTTTCGAATTCGCTCAGCCGCGTCTGCAGCTCCTCCTCGATCTCGCTGACGGCTCGTCCCATCCGGTTCTCACCGGCAACATAGTGCGACGCGGGGAAGACATGGATCGTCTCCTCCTCACGGACGATCTCGCCGGTCAGGGGGTGCAGCGTCTGAAGGGTCTCGATCTCGTCACCGAAGAACTCGATCCGCAGAGCCAGCTCCTCGTACTGCGGGATGATCTCGACGGTGTCGCCGCGGACGCGGAAGGTGCCGCGGGTGAAGGCCATGTCGTTGCGGGCGTACTGCATCGACACGAAGCGCTTGAGCAGTTCGTCCCGGTCGCACTGCTGACCGCGCTGCAGGGTCACCATCCGATCGACGTACTCCTCAGGAGTGCCCAGACCGTAGATGCAGGACACGGTCGAGACGACGACGACATCACGACGCGTCAGCAGCGAGTTCGTCGCAGAGTGGCGCAGCCGTTCGACCTCATCGTTGACCGAGGAGTCCTTCTCGATGAAGGTGTCGGTCTGCGGAACGTAGGCCTCGGGCTGGTAGTAGTCGTAATAGGAGACGAAGTATTCGACCGCGTTGTGGGGCAGCAGCTGCCGGAATTCATTGGCCAGCTGCGCGGCCAGGGTCTTGTTCGGTGCCATGATCAGGGTCGGTCGCTGAACCTGCTCGATCAGCCACGCCGTGGTCGCCGACTTGCCTGTGCCGGTGGCGCCGAGCAGGACGATGTCGCGCTCCCCTTGGTCGAGGCGGTCCGAGATCTCGGTGATCGCCGTCGGCTGGTCACCGGAAGGGGAGTATTCGGAGACGACTTCGAACGGAGCGACTGTACGTGTGACATCCGGCCTGTGGCCGATGGCTGGCAGGGGACGTGCTGTGGTCATGGTCCAACACTAGCCGCCGAGGCTGACACAGAGAACAGCAGGCGTCAGACGAAGCTGTCCGGGACGAGTCGTCTGCGCAGTCTCAGGAAGTGCGGTTCCTTCGCCTCGGCATAGGCCTCGGACTGCCCGGATCCGCCGTGCTCGTGGGCGAGTGTTCGCTTCAGCTGCGCATATCCTTCCCGTTCGCCCTCGTCGCTGCGCAGCAGGCGCAGGAATTCGCGGGCGAAGTGGGCCCCGACGGAGCCCTGGGTCCGCACATGGAGGTTGACGGCGCGGCCCGGATCGGCGTTCGCGTGGAACCGTTTGGGTTCCGTCTTGTCCTCGCCGAGGTTGTCGGCCCCCTCGTGCCCCGGATATCCCAGCTCGGCCAAGCGGGGTGCGAGTTCGCGTGCGGTGTCCTGATCGGGTACGAGCAGCTGCAGGTCGATGACGTCCTTGGCGATCATCCCCGGGACCGCGGTCGATCCGATGTGGTCGATGTCGAAGCGTTCGCCGAGGCCGTGGTGGAGCTTGGCGATGATCCGCTGAGCCTGGATCGGCCAGTTCGCGCCCGCCGGGTCGATGAGTTCGACCGGTCCGCGATCTGCGCGGCGTTCGTCCGCGAGGTTGGCCGCGAACGGGAGGATGCGGTCGTCGACGAGACGGGCAACGCGCTCCCGTGTCCCGTCGACCGGACCAGCATTGTCGATGACCACATCACAGACGGCGTATCTCTGCTCGTCCGTGGCCTGACGGGCGATGCGGGCTTCGGCGTCCGAGCGGTCCATGCCTCGGGCATCCATCAGTCGCTCCAGCCGCAGTTCGGCAGGGACGTCGACGAGGAGGTTGAGGTGGTAGGCGGGGGTCATCTGGTTTTCGACGAGGAGTGGCACGTCGTGGACGACCACCTCGGCGTCGGAGTGGTCGGCGAAGTGCTTGGCCGTGCGGTCACGGATCGCGGGGTGCATGAGGGCGTTGAGGGCCGCGGTCGACTCCTCGTCGACGAATGCGGCGGCCGCCAGCTGCGCCCGGTCCAGTCCCCCGTCGACGGCGATGACGTCGGGCCCGAATCTCGCCGCCAGCTCGTGAAGCAGCGGCTCGCCGGGGGCGACGACCTCGCGGGCGATCGTATCGGCGTCGATGATCACCGCACCGTGAGCGGTGAGGATCTCGGAGACGGTCGACTTTCCTGCGCCGATTCCACCGGTCAGTCCTATTCTCAGCATGGCTCCAGCCTAGCGATTCCGACGGCACACCGCCTGTACGGGCTCTGCCGGGCCACACGCAGCCGTTCAGCGGCTCAGTGAGTAGACCCGAACTCCTTCCTCGGCGAAGACGGGCGGCCCGAGGCCGGCGGTGAGGAAGTCCTCGTACTCTCCGTCGCCGCCCGGCAGCAACGGCGCGTCCGGTGCGAGGACCACGTAGTCGACGCCATCGGCGCGCAGCTCGTCGATCGCGGCGCCGAGCTCGGCCGAGTCCGGGTCAGGCAGGGGCTCGCCGGAGAACAGTGAGCCACGCAACAGCTCGTCGAATGGGTCCTCGGGTGCCGAGAAGGTGACTGCGGAGTCGGGGCTCGAACCGATGAAGTATCCGCCGGTCTCCCGGTAGTCGAACCCGCTCACCGACTGCCACACCATCGCTTCGTCGGCATGCGGTTCGGCCCAGGCCAGGGGACGCGGAACGGTCTTGACCACGGAGCCTGCAGGGATCACCTCGGCGATGGATTCGGTGTAGAACTCGGGGACGAAGACCTCGCGCGAGGTCTGGACACCGGGGATGACACACACAGCGGAGACCAGGAGAAGCCCCAGCAGGGCCTGGGCCGAACGCTTCTGCGAACAGTCGAGCGCCCACTGCAGGCCGCAGCCGAGGATCGCGTACAGGGCGATCGTCGAATGCAGGACCAGGCGCATGGGCAGGATGTTGTCGAGCACCGGCACCGCCTCGACGAGGGCGAAAGGTCCCGTCTCGACGGCGACGCGGCCGTTGAACAGCACCGGGGACCCCAGCGAGAACGCGAAGACCAGCACTCCCGTCGCCGAGGCGATGCCGAGGATCGCCCGGTACCGGCGGGTGCGGGCGAGGCAGACGACGATGACGACGCAGGCGATGAGCGCGGGCACACCGACGTAGGCGCCGAGCTCGGCCGAATCGATGTCCAAAACCCGGGGAATCGGTGAGGTTCCGGACCCGATGAGGGTCGGGGCGGCGGGAATGATGGGATCGAGCAGGTCGGTGTTCCATACACCGTGGGGTCTGATGGCCCTCTCGGGGGCGTTCGGGCCGCGCATCGTCAGCAGCAGCGGGAGGGCGATGAACAGCGCCAGAAGCGCCCCGAGAACGCCGCCTGCCGCCAGTCGCTGCCAACCGGCTGCGGTGGTCAGCCTCCGACCGAAGACGGCGATGGAGACCAGCAGGCACAGCGCGGCGATGAAGGTTCCGGCGAGGACTTCGGTCGAGACGTAGAACTGGAATCCGAGGATCAGACCGAGCCCGATCGTCGGAATCCAGAATCCGCGCGAGTTCAGCGCCGGTGCAGGTGCGCGAACGAGCAGGGTGATGATGATCGCGGCGACGAGCGGCGGGGTCACGGCGAACGCGAGGTTGGGGTGGCCCGAGGACTGGGCGATGACATAGCTGGAGAAGCCGACCCCGCCGGAGGCTGCGAACGCCGGAAGCCGCCGGAGGAAGCGGGTGAAGAGGACGGCCGTAGCCAGGCTGACCAGCACCGGGGTGGAGATGATGAGCAGGTTGTAGCTGATGATCGGACCGGCGACCCAGGTGAGAGGGGTCAGGATCAGGGCCAGGCCGGCCAGAGAGGTGTTCCAGGCGCCGTTGACTCCCCCGCCGAGGGTATTCATCGCCTCTGTGTAGAGGAGTCCGTCCGCCGTTCCCGCCTGATCGCCGTCGGGGGCGAAGCCCAGTCGACCGGCGACGACATCCGCTGCGTGTCCGAGCCACCAGATGAAGAGCGAGGAGTCGTCGTTTCCGGCGACGACCTGCCCACCGGGGTCGGCCGCGACCTGGCCGAACACACAGATGCTGGCGGCTGTGAGCAGCACGGTGAACCACAGCCAGGGTCGGATCCGCCGCCGAAGCGAGTGGGCAAACACAAAGGGCTCCCGGCCAACCGACCGGGAGCCCCTGTGAGTGCTGTTATCAGCTGCCTGCAAGCTTCTCACGCAGTGCTGCGAGAGCTTCGTCGCTGGCCAGCGTTCCTTCGTCGTCAGCCTCTTCCGAGGAGAACGACCCGGTGGCCGGAGCGGCTTCAGCAGGAGCGGCACCGGTCTCGGCGGAGCCTGCCTCCGCGTCGGCGGCGATGGCCTTGGCGACCTGCTTCTTGTGCTCTTCCCAGCGTTCCTGAGCGGCGGCGTACTGCTGCTCCCAGGTCTCGCGCTGTGCTTCGTAGCCCTCGACCCATTCGTTGGTTTCCGGGTCGAAGCCCTCTGGGTACTTGTAGTTGCCGTCTTCGTCGTACTCCTGCGGCATGCCGTAGAGGGCAGGGTCGAGGAATTCGTCGGCCTCGGGGTCGACGCCCTCGTTGGCCTGCTTCAGCGACAGCGAGATGCGGCGACGCTCGAGGTCGATGTCGATGACCTTGACGTAGATGGTCTCGTCGACGGAGACGACCTGTTCCGGCAGATCCACGTGACGAACCGCGAGTTCCGAGATGTGCACGAGGCCCTCGATGCCGTCTTCGACGCGCACGAACGCACCGAAGGGAACCAGCTTCGTGACCTTGCCGGGCACGATCTGGCCGATGACATGGGTGCGGGCGAAGTGCTGCCAGGGATCTTCCTGAGTTGCCTTGAGCGACAAAGAGACGCGCTCGCGATCCATGTCGACGTCGAGCACCTCAACGGTGACCTCGTCACCGACGGTGACGACCTCGCCCGGGTGATCGATGTGCTTCCAGGACAGTTCGGAGACGTGCACGAGCCCGTCGACACCACCGAGGTCGACGAAGGCACCGAAGTTGACGATCGAGGAGACGACGCCGGGACGGACCTGGCCCTTCTGCAGGGTCTGCAGGAAGGTGTGGCGGACCTCGGACTGGGTCTGCTCGAGCCAGGCGCGACGGGACAGAACGACGTTGTTGCGGTTCTTGTCCAGTTCGATGATCTTGGCTTCGACCTGCTGGCCGATGTAGGGAGCGAGGTCGCGGACACGACGCATCTCGACGAGCGAGGCGGGCAGGAAGCCGCGCAGCCCGATGTCGACGATCAGGCCGCCCTTGACGACCTCGATGACGGTGCCGGTGACGACGCCGTCGTCTTCCTTGATCTTCTCGATGTCGCCCCAGGCACGCTCGTACTGCGCGCGCTTCTTGGACAGCATGAGTCGGCCTTCTTTGTCTTCCTTCTGAAGAACGAGGGCTTCGATTTCGTCGCCGACCTCGACGACTTCGCCGGGATCGACATCGTGCTTGATGGAGAGTTCTCGCGAAAGGACGACGCCTTCCGTCTTGTATCCGATGTCGACGAGCACTTCGTCGCGGTCGACCTTGACGACGGTTCCTTCGACGATGTCTCCATCGTTGAAGTACTTGATCGTCTCATCGACGGCGGCGAGAAAGTCCTCAGCGGTTCCGATGTCGTTGACAGCGACCTGCTTCGGCTGCACCGATTCCGGCGTGGTGGTGGTCATATAGGTTGGGGCTCCGATGGAATTGTGGTCCAGATCCGATACTCTGGGCAATGTTGCGCATCGGCCCTGAGAACCGCATCCGGTCTCGATTACGATTTTGGTCATGTATGCATACGCGCATACGGTTGTCAATACTAGCATCACCCACGGTGGGAATGCACACCGAAATCGGAAAAGAATCATGGCCGCAGTCACGGTCGGAGCCACGGAGGAATGATGAGCGACGGAAGTTATCGAGCCGAGGTCATCAGCGGTGGCTATCTGCCCATCGATGAGGAGGCATCGGTCCGTGCGAACCGAAGCTATTGGGACAACTCCGCGGAAGAGTACCTGGCCGAACACGGCAGCTTCCTGGGCGCCTCGGAGTTCATGTGGTGCCCTGAGGGCATCCACGAATCCGATGTCAATCTGCTCGGTGACGTCAATCGGCGCCAGATACTCGAAGTGGGCTGCGGTGCCGGTCAGTGCTCGCGTTGGCTGGCCGAGGAAGGCGCCATCGCCACGGGAGTCGACGTCTCCGCCGGCATGCTCGAGCAGGCTTCCCGACTGCAGAGGGAGCACCCGCTCAGCACCGGCGCCACTCCCCCGACGTTCCTGCATGCCGACGCTCGTCAGCTGCCCTTTGCGTCGAACAGCTTCGACGTCGCGTTCTCCTCGTACGGCGCGCTGCCCTTCGTCAAGGACGCCGACGTCGTCTTCGCCGAGGTGGCCCGTGTCCTGCGTCCGGGCGGTCGCTGGGCGTTCTCGACGACGCACCCGTTGCGGTGGATGTTTCCGGACGTGCCCGGCGAATCGGGCCTGACCGTCGAATACTCCTACTTCGACCGAACTCCGTATGTCGAGATCTCCTCCGACGGACAACCGGTCTACGCCGAGCACCACCGCACCATGGGCGATTGGGTGAGCATGCTCGTCACCGCGGGATTCACGATCGACTCGGTGACCGAGCCGGAGTGGCCCGAATCCAATCAGACGGCCTGGGGCGGGTGGTCGCCTCTGCGCGGCTCGCTCATGCCCGGCACCGCGATCTTCTCCACCACCTTGAACAAGGACTGAGACACCGTACCGACTTCTGTCGCCACGAACTGACTCGCTCCTTCATCCATGAAGGGGCGTTCGTGGTCATCAGTGAACGGACATTCATTGTGGGCGCCCGGTCGGTTTCCCGCGATTCTTCGACCGCGCGCCCACAATGAACGAGGATTCACCCTCGTCGCCGTCCGCCGGCGGCTGTTTCGGTGGGCGGCGGCCGATTCAGTGGGCGGCGGCGTGCCAGGAGATGCCGGTGCCGACGTTGACGTCGAGGGGCACCTCCAGCTCGTAGGCGGAGCCCATCTCTTCGGTGACGATCTTCGCGACGGCCTCGGTCTCCTCGGGACGGACGTCGACGATGATCTCGTCATGGACCTGCAGCAGGACGGTGGACTTGAGATCGCCGAGGCGGTGGCTGACCCTGAGCATCGCGATCTTCATGATGTCGGCCGCCGATCCTTGGATCGGAGCGTTGAGTGCCGCCCGCTCGGCCATGTCCCGCAGCTGCCGCCGATCGCTGTGCAGTGCCGGAAGGTAGCGCCTGCGCCCCATGATGGTCTCCGTGTAGCCCTTGGCCCGGGCCTGTTCGACGATCTCGTCGAGATAATCCTTGACCGCGCCGAACCGTTCGAAGTACTGCTCCATGAGGTTCTTCGCCTCGTCGACGCCGATAGCCAGCTGGCGTGAGAGTCCGTAGGCGGAGAGTCCGTAGACCAACCCGTACGACATGGCCTTGACCTTTGAGCGCATTGCGGAGTCCACCTCGTCGATGCCGACTCCGAAGACCTTCGAACCGACGTAGGAGTGCAGATCCTCGCCGTCCTTGAAGGCCTGGATCAGTGCGGCGTCCCCGGAGAGGTGGGCCATGATGCGCATTTCGATCTGGGAGTAGTCGGCGGTCAGCAGCCGAGAGTCCTCGACCTGAGGATCGGCGATGAAGATCTCACGGATCCGGCGTCCCGATTCGGTGCGGACCGGGATGTTCTGCAGATTCGGGTCGAGCGAGGACAGACGTCCGGTCGCGGCGACCGTCTGCTGATAGGTCGTGTGGATGCGACCGTCCTCGGCCACGGTCTTGAGCAGCCCGACGACGGTCTGCTTGAGCTTCGTCGAATCACGGTAGGCCAAAAGGTGTTGCAGGAAAGGGTGCTCGGTCTTGATGAACAGCTCCGCCAGCGCCTCGGCGTCGGTCGTGTAGCCGGTCTTGGTGCGCTTGGTCTTGGGCATGTCGAGCTCCTCGAACAGCACGGCCTGCAGCTGTTTGGGAGAACCCAGATTGACCTCGTGCCCGATTGCCTCATAGGCGAGCTCTGCGCTGGTCTCCGCCTGCTTCGTAAACTCGTCGATGAGCCCGGACAGGCCCGCTTCGTCGACGGCGATTCCGGCGAGTTCCATCCGGGCCAGCACCGGCACCAAGGGCAGTTCGATGTCGCGGTAGACGAGGCCCATATCGGCCTCGTCGATGGCCTTGGCCAGCACCGCGTGGACGTCGAGCAGCGCGGCCGCCCGCTGACCGTGGGTGTGTGCGGTCTGTTCGGATTCGAGGTCGAACGTCAGCTGCCCACTGGCCTCACCGCCCTCGCTGAGTTCGACGCCTGTGCGATCGAGCGCGATCTGTGACAGCTCGTAGCTGCGCTGGTCGGGCACCAGCAGATACGCGGCCAGTGCCGTGTCACCGGCGACGCCGTCGACCTCGAGCCCCAGTGAGCGCCAGGCCTTGATCTGAGTCTTCGCACTGTGCACGATGAGCGTCCTCGCCCGCAGCGCCGAGTTCAGATCTGCAATGGCCGAGGGGCCCGCCTCGGCGAGGTCGACGACCCATGCCTCGTCGGGTGTCGCAGAGACGGCGAGGACTCTGACATCCCCACGGCCGAGTTCGTACCGGGCGTCGGAGTCGAGAGCGAGCACATCGGCATCCGCGATCTTCCCGAGCAGTCCGGGCACGTCGAGCGCGTCGACGGAGACCTCTCGTACGCGACGATCGGCTCCTTCCGGCACCGCTTCCTCGCCGAAGATCGCGCTCAGCCGTTTGCCCAATGCCTGGAATTCGAGCTGGTCGAACAGGCTCGACAGCTCCGCAGGGTCGCCGTCGCCCCATTTCAGGTCGGCGTAGCCGAGTCCGAGGTCGACGTCGTCGAGGAGGCGGTTGAGCTTGAAGTTGCGTTCGACGTCGGCAACGTGGTCGCGCAGCTTCTCCCCGACCTTGCCCTTGATCGCTCCCGCGTTCTCGAGCACACCGGGCAGGTCGCCATAGGTCGTCAGCCACTTCGCCGCGGTCTTGTCACCGACCCCGGGGACCCCGGGCAGGTTGTCGGCCTTCTCCCCGACCAATGCGGCGAGTCCACGATAGTTCGAGGGGCTGACCCCGTACTTCTCCTCGATCGATTCCGGTGTCATCCGGTTGAGGTCGCTGACCCCTCGCTTCGGGTAGAGAATAGTCACGATCTCGTTCGAGAGCTGGAACGAGTCCTTGTCCCCGCTCATCACTTCCACCCGCGCGCCCGCCTCGGTGCCCATGCGCGCCATGGTCGCCAGAGCGTCGTCGGCTTCGAAGCCCTCCTTCACCACAACGGTGATCCCCATGGCCGCGACGATGTCCTTGATGAGATCGATCTGAGGGTGGAACTCCGGCGGGGTCTTGGCCCGGCCAGCCTTGTACTCGGCGTACTCTTCGAGCCGGAAGGTCTCCCGTCCCAGGTCGAAGGCCACGGCCACGTGGCTGGGTGACTCGTCCCTGAGGACGTTGATGAGCATCGAGATGAAGCCGTAGATGGCGTTCGTCGACTGACCGGTGGTGGTTGCGAAGTTCTCCACGGGCAGTGCGTGGAATGCGCGGTACGCCAGTGAGTGTCCGTCGATGAGCAGGAGGGATTCGTTTACTTGAGTCACATGGCATAGCCTATCGTTCAAAACTGACATGAAGGAGAACGATGTTCAGACCGGGAGCCTCGCTGACGGCACAGACCACCGACGACGAATGCCGAACGCTGCTCAGCCAGCTCAACGGCCCGCAGGCGGGCGGTGAGCTGGCCGACAAGATGGGCATCGAGTTCGTCGACCTGGCTCCCGGTCACGTCAGCGCGACGGCACCGGTGTCGGGCAACACCCAGCCGATGGGGCTCTTCCACGGCGGCGGTCACGTCGTGCTCGCAGAATCTTTGGCGTCGATGCACTCCTTCCTCATCTCGGGAGGAAAGAACGTCGTCGGAGTCGACCTCAATGCCACACATCTGCGTGCGGCTCGAGAGGGCGTCGTGACCGGTCGCGCCGAGGTGCTCCATCAGGGACGCACCATCGTGTCCCATGAGGTGAAGATGACCGATGAGGCCGGTCGTCTCCTCTCGATCGTGCGGATCACCAACATGATCCTCAGGACCGAGCCCAAGTGAGCCTCGATCGGGCGCGGGCTGCAAACAGCTGAAACACATGGAGGAGGCCGGGAATCCACATCGGATTCGCCGGCCTCGGTGTCTGTTCAGGTGGGTTCGAACCTACTTGTCCGAGCCGATCTGCTTGAGAACGGTGTCGGCGACCTCGCGCATGGTCAGGCGGCGGTCCATCGAGGTCTTCTGGATCCAACGGAAGGCCTCGGGCTCGCTCAGCCCCATCGAGGACTGCAGCAGGCTCTTGGCGCGCTCGACGAGCTTGCGGGTCTCGAACCGCTCGGTCAGGTCCGAGATCTCGCTCTCGAGTGAGCTGATCTCCGCATGACGCGAGAGGGCGATCTCGAGGGCCGGAATGAGATCCGCCGCGGTGAAGGGCTTGACCACATAGGCCATGGCTCCCGCATCACGGGCTCGTTCGACGAGCTCCTTCTGCGAGAAGGCCGTGAGCAGGACCACCGGAGCGATGCGCGCCCGAGCGATCCTCTCTGCCGCCGAGATTCCGTCGAGAATGGGCATCTTGATGTCCATCACGACAAGGTCCGGGCGCAGCTCCTCTGCCAGGCGGATCGCGGACTCTCCGTCTGCGGCTTCGCCGACGACGTCGTATCCGACCTCGCGCAGCATTTCGACGATGTCGAGACGAATCACTGCCTCGTCTTCGGCCACTACGACGCGACGAACCGGCGCGGACTCATCTGAAGTTGGTTGTTCGCTGTTTGAAAGCACGTGACCAGTCTAAACCAGGGCCCGCCATTGCACCGACGCCGGCACCGAAGTTTCTTCTGTGATGGTAGCCACGCGTGTGACGGCCGCCACCGGGAACGGGACCGCATCGAGCGAATTCTTCAGCAACCGCCGCCCATTGCACGATCGCGTGAAGCGATTGTGCAATCAGGTGAAAGCTGTCGTAAAATCGAACCGGTCGCAGATTCGGTCTGCGCTCAAGCCGGATTGGCGGAATCGGTAGACGCGGTGCACTCAAAATGCATTGTCGAAAGACGTGTGGGTTCGAGTCCCACATCCGGTACTCTCGTCGAGTCACGTGCGAAAAACCCCCGAACGATCGTTCGGGGGTTCTTCGCGTCTGGCCTTCTCTGCCTGCGCCTGCGGTTCGGACCTCAGCCTTCAGGGCTCATCGTCTCAGACGTCGGGCCTCATCGCTTCAGCTGCGGCTGCCGTCGGCGGAGAGTTTCCGTGCAGGCTCTCCGGCGTGTGCAACTGCGTCCTCGTCTGCGGTCGCGTCCTCGGCTGTGGCCGCGTCCTCATCAATCGGAACATAGCCGTCGATGCGGGCCGAATCGTACCGAGCCGCGTCGAGGATTCCCTGGCGCTTGGCGACGATCGCGGGGACGAGGGCCTGTCCTGATACGTTGAGCGCCGTGCGCCCCATGTCGACGATCGGCTCGATGGCGAGAAGCAGTCCCACGCCTTCGAGGGGAAGCCCCAGTGTCGACAGGGTCAGCGTCAGCATCACGGTCGCCCCGGTGGTTCCGGCCGTTGCCGCCGAACCGATGACGGAGACGAACACGATGAGGAAGTACTGCACGATCGTGAGATCGATGCCGAAGAACTGGGCCACGAACACGGCGGCGATCGCCGGGTAGATGGCGGCGCAGCCATCCATCTTCGTCGTCGCACCGAAGGGCACGGCGAAGGCCGCGTAACTCTGGGGAACTCCGAAGTTGTCGGTTGCGACCTTCTGAGTCACAGGCATGGTCCCGATCGACGACCGCGACACGAAGCCCATCTGGGCGGCCGGCCAGACGCCGGAGAAGTACTGGCGAACAGACAGGCCGTTGAGCTTGGCCAGCGTCGGATAGACGATGAAGAAGACGATGGCCAGACCCACGTAGACGGCGATGACGAACCACAGCAGCGACCCCATGGTCGACCAGCCGTAGGAGTTCACTGCGTTGCCGATGAGTCCGAGGGTGCCGATCGGTGCGATGCGCACGATCCACCACACGACCTTCTGCACGACGGCCAGCGCCGCCTCGGTGAACTCGAGGAAGGGCTCAGCGGCCTTGCCGACCTTGACCGCGGCGATGCCGATCGCGCCGGAGACGATGATGAGTTGAAGGATGTTGAAGTCGACCTCGGAGACCAGTCCGCCGGCTTCGTCGGGCGAGGTGGCGACCTCGAGGCCGAGGAAGTTCACGGGTACGAGGCCGGTGAGGAATCCGACCCAGCTGCCTTCGGAATCGGGAGTGGAACCGCTCAACGATGCGGCGTCAGCGTGCATGCCCGGTTGGATGACGACGCCGAGGATGAGCCCGATGAGGACGGCGATGAGTGCTGTGAATGCGAACCACAGAAGAGTCGATCCTGCAAGTCTGGCGGCATTCGTGACCTTGCGCAGGTTGCCGATGCTGGCGATGATCGCGGTGATCACCAATGGCACGACGGCCGCCTTGAGCAGAGTCACGTACGAGGATCCGATGGTGTCCAGCGTCTGTCCGAGCCAGTTGTCCTGCCCCTCACTGACCGGACCCCAGGACCGGGCGACCAGTCCGAGGATCACACCCGCGATGAGGGCGATGGTGACCTGCACCCCGAATGATCTGCTCCACTTGGGCAATCTCATGCCATTCCTGTTCTTCGACGATCGGTTATCGAGCGGTGTCCGACTCATTCGTCGCCGCTCAGCACAGAACACAACTGTTGAGCAATTTGGGAAATTCCGCAAGTTGGAGTGACGTGTCTCTCACCGCTCGTGAGAGACCGAGGACCGTCGAAGTCTCGGTTCGGCGCGCCCGACCTCCGGCAAAGGCGAACGGCCGCCCCGAACGATCGGGACGGCCGCTTGTGCGCCGAAGGTGATGAACGGCTCAGTGACGTGGTGCGCCGTCGTCCTTGACGATCGGAACCTCGCGCGTGTTCGGAGCTTCGGCCACGATGCCGTACCCGGCCAGCGGGTCTTCCTCGTCGTCCGAGGAGTCCTCGTAGGCCGCGGCGACACCCTTGGCGGCATCGCCCATCGTGTGGATGCGCAGCGCGTTCGTCGACCCCGGGATCCCGGGAGGCGAACCGGCTACGAGGATGCTCTGGTCCCCCTCGTGCGCGGTTCCGTCGGCCAACAGAACGGCATCGACCTGCCTGGCCATCTGATCCGTGTGCCGGACGGGCTTGACCAGATAGGGTCGCACGCCCCACGTCAGGGCCAGCTGGTGACGGACCTGAGGATCCGGAGTGAAGCCCAGGATCGGCCAAGCCGGACGCAGCCGAGACATCCGTCGCACCGAATCACCGGTCTGAGAGAAGGTGCACAGCAGATCGATGTCGAGCTGCTCGGCGATCTGGACGGCGGCCGCGGTGACCGCTCCGCCCTTGGTGTGCGGCACGGTCCCCAGCAGCGGGATGCGCTCCATCCCGTGCTCCTCGGTGGATTCGATGATGCGACTCATCGTGCGAATCGCATCGACCCAATGGGCCCCGACCGAGGTCTCACCGGAGAGCATCAAGGCATCGGCACCGTCGAGAACCGCGTTGGCGCAGTCGCTCGCCTCGGCGCGGGTCGGCCGGGACTCATCGATCATCGTCTCCAGCATCTGGGTCGCAACGATGACGGGCTTGGCCTGCTGACGGGCGATCTCGACCGCGCGCTTCTGCACGATCGGCACCTGCTCGAGGGGCAGCTCCACGCCGAGGTCGCCGCGGGCGACCATGATGCCGTCGAACGCATCGATGACGGCATCGAGCTGCTCGACCGCCTGTGGCTTCTCGAGCTTGGCGATGACGGGAGCCGTGATGCCGACCTCGTCCATGACCGCCCTGACATCGTCCATGTCCTCGGGGCTGCGGACGAAGGACAGCGCCACCCAGTCGAACCCGAGCTCGAGGCCCCATTTGAGGTCCTCGACGTCCTTCTCGGACAGCGCCGGTACGGAGACCGGGACTCCGGGGAGGTTGATGCCCTTGTGATTCGAGATGGTTCCGCCGATCTCGACCTCGGTGACCACGTCGGTGTCGGTGACCTCGGTGGCGCGCAGACGCAGCCGACCGTCATCGATGAGCAGCGGGTCGCCGACGGAGACGTCGCCCGGCAGCGTCGACAGCGTCGTGCTCACGACCTCCGCAGAGCCGGCGACATCGCGGCTGGTGATGGTGAACGTCGCACCCTCGACGAGGTCTTCGCTGCCGTTGGCGAAATTGCCGACCCTGATCTTGGGCCCCTGCAGATCGAGCAGCACGGCGATGGGCCGTCCCGTGTCGAGTGCGGCCTGGCGGACCCAGGCGAACTTCTCTTCGTGCTCTTCCCGCTTGCCGTGGCTGAGATTGAATCTGGCCACATTGACGCCCTCGTCGACAAGCGCGCGGATCTCTTCATAGGAATTCTGATTCGGACCTAGTGTTGCGACTATCTTTGCACGCCTCATGCGCACCACCCTACCTGTAGCGTGAGGGACGGTGTGAGCCGCCCGTCACCTCTGTTCGTCGGAGGAGAATTACGCACATCGATGTGCATGATTCTCATTAAATGACACGAACCATCTTAGCATTTAAAATGCCTGGTCGTGTGGTCGGACCGGTTCGGGCAATCGTGAGGAGCCGGTGAGGAATCGGTCGACCGCGGCCGCGACGGACCGCCCCTCGGCGATCGCCCAGACGATGAGCGACTGACCGCGTCCCGCGTCGCCGGCGATGAAGATGCCGGGTGTCGAACCGGCATAGGAATCGTCGCGGCCGAATGCTCCACTGTCGGTCACCTCCAGCCCGAGGGCCTGTGATTCGGGCCCCGAGAAGCCGAGGGCCAGGAGCACGAGATCCGCTTCGAGGCGGTGCTCGGTGCCGGGAGTCGGCACGCGGCGACCGTCGACGAACTGCGTCTGGGCCACGTCGATGCCGACCACCCTTCCCGCATCGTCTCCGGCGAACCCGGTCGTCGACGCCAGGTAGCGTCTGGTTCCGCCCTCCTCATGGGAGGACTGGACCTCGAAGATCCGGGGCACCGTCGGCCACGGATCGGCCTCGTCTCGCCCGGTCGGCGGCTGAGCTCCGATCGCCAGGGTCGTCACCGTTGCGGCCTTCTGCCGCAGGGCCGTGCCCAGGCAGTCGGCGCCGGTGTCGCCGCCGCCGATGATGACGACGTGCTTTCCGCAAGCGTCGATGTGCCTCTCCGCCCCTTCGTGCCCGAGCCGCTGGCCGGCCTGCACCCGATTCGAGGGCACCAGGTAGTCCATGGCGAACTCGATCCCGGCGAGGTCCCGGCCGCCGATGCTCATGTCCCGGGGCACGGTGGCTCCCGTGCACACGATGACAGCGTCGAAGCTCGACCGCAGCTCTTCGAGACCGATGTCCCTGCCGATCTCGACCGAGGTTTTGAACCGGGTGCCCTCGGCCCGCATCTGGTCGAGACGGCGATCGATGTGCTGCTTCTCGAGCTTGAAGTCCGGTATCCCATAGCGCAGGAGCCCGCCGAGGCGGTCGTCGCGTTCGTGGACGACGACGGTGTGACCAGCCCGGGTCAGCTGTTGGGCGGCCGCGAGCCCGGTCGGTCCCGAACCGATGACGGCCACGGTGTGACCGGTGATGCGGTCGGGGACCACCGGCTGGATGAGTCCAGCGGCGAAGCCCTGGTCGACGATCGAGACCTCGACCTGCTTGATCGTGACTGCGGGCTGGTTGATTCCGAGCACGCAGGCGTTCTCACACGGTGCCGGGCAGGCGCGTCCGGTGAATTCCGGGAAGTTGTTCGTCGCGTGCAGCAGTTCGACGGCTCGCGGCAGCTCACCGCGGTACATCGCGTCGTTGAATTCGGGAATCAGGTTGCCCAGGGGGCAGCCCTGGTGGCAGAAGGGAACTCCGCAGTCCATGCATCGTGAGGCCTGTCTGCGCAGCTGCTCGGGGTCGCCTGCTTTGTGGACCTCGCGGTAGTCCATCAGTCGGATGGGAACCGGCCGCCGTCGTGGCAGCTCCCGCTGGTCGATGGTGAGGAATCCATGTGGATCAGCCATTGGCGACCTCCAGAATAGTGTGCCAGGCCTCGTCGGAATCCGGCGGCTGACCGTCCGCGGCCAGTTCGTCCTGGATGCCTTTGACCGACGCATAGGCGACGGGAATGATCTTCGTGAAGCGGGAGAGGACGTCCTCTCCGCGGCGCAGCCCGTCCAGCAGCTGCGTCGCCAGAGGCGAACCGGTCCACTGAACGTGTTCATCCAGCAGACGTCGGAGGAGGTCCATATCGGTGCTTCCCACCCCGGTGAACCGGAACACTCCGGCGGCGCGTTCCTCGGGGTTGAGCTTGGCGGGGTTGAAGTCGAGGACATACCCTGTGCCGCCCGACATTCCGGCGGCGAAGTTGCGGCCGGTGGGTCCGAGGATCACGGCGATTCCTCCGGTCATGTATTCGAGACCGTGGTCGCCGATTCCTTCGACGACCGCCTCGGCGCCGGAGTTCCGCACCATGAACCGCTCCCCCACCTGGCCGGACACGAACAGCTTGCCGGCCGTCGCACCGTAGCCCAGAACGTTGCCGGCGATGACGTCGTGTTCGGGTCGGGTCGGGCTCTCAGGGTGCGGGTGCACGCTGATCGTCCCTCCGGACAGGCCCTTGCCGACGTAGTCGTTGGCGTCACCGTGCAGGTCGATGCTGACTCCGCGGGGCAGGAAGGCACCCAGCGACTGTCCGGCGGTGCCGTACAGCTCGAGTCTGATCGTGTGTTCGGGCAGGCCCGCCTCCGCGTGGTGGAGGGTCACGTGGTGGCCGAGCAGGGTGCCGACGCTGCGGTCCGTGTTCTCGATCGCCGAGGTGATCGTGACCTCGGTCCCGTGCCCGATCGATTCTCCGGCCTCGTCCAGCAGCCGCAGGTCGAGTTCGCCCGCGAAGTCTCGGTGGACCTCGGTGGTGCGTCTGCGGGCCGCCTCGGCGTTCCCATGGATGTCCTCGGGCACGGTGAGGATCGAGGCCAGGTCGAGGTCGAGGCCCGAGGCCTGGACCCGCGTCTCATCGATGCGCAGTCGCTCGACCGCACCGATGGCTTCGTCGAGCGTACGCAGGCCCAGCTGTGCGAGGTAGCCGCGGACCTCCTCGGCGATGAAGGTGAAGAAGTTCACGACGTGATCGGCCTGTCCGTGGAACCGTTCGCGCAGCTTCGGGTTCTGGGTGGCCACTCCCACAGGGCACGTGTCTTTGTGGCACACGCGCATCATGATGCAGCCCGAGACGACGAGGGCCGTGGTCGCGAACCCGAACTCCTCGCCGCCGAGCAGGGCGGCGACGATGACGTCGCGACCGGTCTTGAGCTGGCCGTCGACCTGGACGCTGACCTTGTCCCGCAGCCCATTGAGCACCAGCGTCTGCTGAGCCTCGGCCAGGCCGAGCTCCCAGGGTGTGCCGGCATGTTTGAGGGAGTTGAGGGGGCTGGCGCCCGTGCCTCCGTCGTGTCCGGAGATGAGGACGACGTCGGCTCCGGCCTTGGCCACGCCCGCGGCCACCGTGCCGACGCCGATCCCGGACACGAGTTTGACGTGCACGCGAGCGGAGGCGTTGGCCCGGCCGAGGTCGTGGATGAGCTGAGCGAGATCCTCGATCGAATAGATGTCGTGATGCGGCGGCGGGGAGATGAGCCCGACGCCGGGAGTGGCGTGGCGGGTCTTCGCGATCCACGGGTAGACCTTGGCTCCGGGAAGCTGCCCGCCCTCCCCCGGCTTCGCTCCTTGTGCCATCTTGATCTGGAGGTCATCGGCCTCGGTGAGGTAGTGGCTGGTGACCCCGAAGCGTCCGCTGGCGATCTGCTTGATCGCCGACCGGCGTTCGGGATCGACGAGGCGTTCGGTGTCTTCTCCGCCCTCACCGGTGTTGGACTTGCCGCCGATGCGGTTCATGGCGATGGCCAGAGTCTCGTGGGCCTCCTGCGACAGTGAACCGTAGCTCATGGCTCCCGTCGAGAAGCGCTTCATGATCTCACTCGCCGGCTCCACCTGGTCGATGTCGATCGGTCCCGACTCCGTCGGCACGAGGTCGAACAGGCCGCGCAGGGTCATGAGTTCACGCGACTGCTCGTCGACGGCCTGCGTGTACTCGCCGAAGATGTCGAAGCGTCCGGTGGCTGTGGAGTGCTGGAGCTTGAAGATCGTCTCCGGATTGAATAGGTGGCCCGGTCCTTCCCGCCGCCATTGGTACTCGCCGCCGACCGGCAGGTTCCGGTGCGAGGGCCTCGGATGGTCGTCGCGGTAGGCATCGGCGTGCCGAGCACTCGATTCCGCGGTGATCTCGATGATCCCCTTGCCTCCGAGCTGGTGCGGGGTGGAAGTGAAATGGTCGTCGATGAACTCGTTCGACAGTCCGAGGGCTTCGAAGGTCTGCGCACCGTGGTAGGACTGAACGGTCGAGATCCCCATCTTCGACATGATCTTGAGCAGACCCTTGTTCAGCGCCGTGAGCACGTTCCCCACCGCAGCTGATTCGCTGACGCCGCGGATCCGTTCCGAACGCACGAGTGCCTCGGCCGATTCCATGACCAGATAGGGGTTGACCGCGGAGGCGCCGAAGGCCACCAGTGCGGCCACGTGGTGGACTTCCCGGACGTCACCGGCCTCGACGATGATGGACACTCGGGTGCGCGACCGCTGCCTCACCAGATGGTGGTGAAGTGCCGAGGTCAGCAGCAAGGACGGGATCGGCGCGAGATCCGCCGTCGAGTCCCGATCGCTGAGGATGATGAACACGGCTCCGGCGTCGACGGCCGCGCCGGCCTCCCGGCACAGTTCCTCGAGACGCTTCGCCATGGCCTCGGGTCCCGCATTCACCGAGTACAGGCCCATCAGGGTCACGCTCGGTCGACCATCATCGACGCCGAGGTGGTGGCCCTGGACGTGTGAGATCGTCGTCAGCTCGTCGTTGTCGATGACGGGCCGGTCGAGCAGGATGTGCGCGGAGTCCGGGTGCTCCGACTGCAGAAGGTTGCCCTCACGCCCGATTCCCGAGGACATGCTGGTGACGATGTCTTCGCGGATGGAGTCCAGGGGCGGATTCGTCACCTGCGCGAAGTTCTGGTGGAAGTAGTCGAAGAGCAGTCTGGGTCGTTGGCTCAGGGCCGCGATCGCGGTGTCGGTGCCCATGGCGCCCAGGGGCTCTGCCCCGGTCTCGGCCATGGGCGCGATGAGGACCCGCAGCTCCTCCTCGGTGTAGCCGAAGGTGCGCTGGCGTCGTCGCACGGACGACTGCGGGTGGGTGACGTGGACCCGGGTGGGCAGATCTGCGAGTCGGCGCGAACAGCTCTTGACCCATTCCGCATAGGGGCGCTCGGTGGCGAGCTGGTTTTTGATCTCCGTGTCGGAGATGATGCGTTCGGCGTCGGTGTCGACGAGGAACATGCGCCCCGGGGTCAGTCGACCCCGGCCCACGATGTCGGCCTCGGGCAGGTCGACGACACCGACCTCACTGGCGAGGACCACCGTGTCGGAGGTCATGACGTAGCGAGCGGGCCTGAGACCATTGCGGTCGAGGACCGCTCCGGCGAGCTTCCCGTCGGTGAATGCCACGCACGCGGGTCCGTCCCACGGCTCCATCAGCAGAGAGTGGTATTCGTAGAACGCCTTGCGGGATTCGCCCATGCCGGGGTTGTTCTCCCAGGCCTCCGGGATCATCATGAGCATCGCCTGCGGCAGCGATCTGCCAGAGGCGACCATGAGTTCGAGCACCGAGTTGAAGGAGGCCGAGTCGGAGGCCCCGGGCGGCACGATCGGGCACAGCCGCTCCAGGCTCGTCGAGGTGCCGGGCACCGGGGACTTGAGCAGCTCAGAGTCCAATGCGGATTCCCTGGCCTGCATCCAGTTGCGATTGCCGCGCACCGTGTTGATCTCACCGTTGTGCGCGATCGTGCCGAAGGGCTGGGCCAGCTGCCAGGACGGGAACGTGTTCGTCGAGAACCGTGAGTGCACGAGCGCGATCCGTGAGGTCATCCGTTCGTCGAGCAGCTCGGTGTAGAAGGCGGAGAGCTGGCCGGTCGAGAGCATGCCCTTGTAGGTGATGGTGCCCGGGTTCAGCGAGGGGAAGTAGATCCCCGCATGGTCCAGGCGCTTCCTCACGATGTAGGACCGGCAGCTGAGATCCTGTGCGTCCAGGGAGGGGAACCGCTCGTCGATGGTGAGGAAGAGCTGGCGCATCCGCGGCATCGTACCCCGCGCCGTCTCACCGAGCACGCTCGCGTCGTGGTCAACGTCGCGGAAAGCCAGCACCTGCAGTCCCTCCTCGGCGGCGATGCGTTCGACGAGGTGTTCCTGATCCGCGGGCGAGTCGATCCTCGCGTCGGCATCCGGGTCATCCCCGGTGTCCGTGGGGAAAGCCACGTCGGGGATGAGATCTTGTCGGTAGTCCTGGGCGAAGAAGCCGATCCCCGCAGTGTAGGCGCCCGCTTCCGGGAGGTCGACGCCCTCGGCTCGCAGCACCTCGGCGAAGTAGTCGTGGGGCATCTGCAAGGTGATTCCCGCGCCGTCTCCGGTGCCTTCGTCGGAGCCGATGCCGCCTCGGTGCTCGAGCTTGCGCAGGGCGCTCAGGGCCTGTTCGACGACTTCGTGGTCGGCCGGGCCCCGGTAGCGGACGATGAGCGCCAGTCCACATGCGTCGTGCTCGAGTGCGGGATCGTAGAGTCCGGGACGAACTGGTCGACGCGGGGCTGACTGTTCACTGTGCATCGCTGCCTTCACGGGGTGTAGGAGTTCACGTTGAAGACGGCGCTGTCTCTCGTCGGTGTCGCGGTGCCGTTCGGAGGTCGTCCTCGGACACGAATGTGACGTGGTTCTCACGGTCGGATACCCAACCTACACCCATCCGTGGTTCAGGCGGTCACTGAGAAAGGACCGTAAATCGGACCAAAAGGTCTCAGTCGTCGGACTTCGAACCGTCGTTTCTCCGAGATCTCGGCTTCACATCGGGAGTGATCGAGATCGCCGAGGTGACCGCTCCGTAGAATCCGAAGCCGTGTGATCGGCCGTCCTCTCCCGAGTCCGAGGCGTCGGCGGAGGCTCGCGCGATCTTCCGGGCGCGGCGAGCCAGCCCGACGACGATGACACCCACGATGATGAGGACCACGACCAGCGCGAGCACCCAGAGGACCCAGACCGGGATCGTGACCGACCCGACCTCAAGCCCTTGGGCGGCCAGCTGCTGAATCCGGCTCATGCACAGCCCTCGGCGAGCTCTGCGGCCAGGTTCGCGATTGCGCTCACCCCACCGCTGTCGAGGGCACGGACGAGGGCGGAGCCGACGATGACGCCGTCGGCGTATTCGGCGACCTCCGCCGCCTGCTCACGTGTCGAGACTCCGAGGCCGACGCAGGCATGGGCCGCTCCTCCTTCTTTGAGCCGGGAGACGAGGTCACGGGCGTGGTCGTCGACTTCGGAGCGGACTCCGGTCACGCCCATGGTCGAGGCGGCGTAGACGAATCCGCGGCTGGCATCGACGATCGTAGCGATGCGTTCGGGCGTGGACGAGGGAGCTGCGAGGAAGATGCGATCGAGATCGTACTCGTCCGAGGCGCTCATCCAGTCCGCCGCCTCATCGGGGATGAGGTCCGGGGTGATGATCCCTCCCCCGCCGGCGGAGTCGAGGTCGCGGGCGAAGGCGGAGACGCCGTACTGCAGCACGAGGTTCCAGTAGCTCATCACGACGGCGGTGCCGCCGGCCTCGGCGACGGCCGAGACCGCGGTGAGGACGTCTTTGGTCCGGACTCCTGCGTCCAGGCCGGCCTCGGCGGCGCGCTGAATGACAGGCCCGTCCATTCCAGGATCGGAGTAGGGCATACCGACCTCGACGATGTCGACTCCGGACTTCACGAGTTCGACCATCGCTTCGATGGAGCCTTCGACGGTGGGGAATCCGACCGGAAGGTAGCCGATGAGGGCGGACTTGCGCCCGTCCTGGGCGAGGGCGTCGAGGGTGGTGCCGGCTCGGGATCCTGATCTCGTCATTCCTGCACAGCTCCTTCGTCGATGTAGTCGAACCATTTGGCGGCGGTCGTCATGTCCTTGTCGCCGCGGCCGGAGAGGTTGACGAGCAGAACCGCATCGCTGCCGAGTTCGCGTCCCACGCGCATCGCACCGGCGAGGGCGTGCGCGGATTCGATCGCGGGAATGATGCCCTCGGTCCGCGACAGCAGCCGCATCGCCTCCATCGCCTCCGCGTCTCCGACCGGCTCGTAGGTCACGCGCCCGGTGTCGTGGAGGTGGGAGTGCTCGGGGCCGACAGAGGGGTAGTCGAGTCCGGCCGAGATCGAGTGGGAGCCGCGGGTCTGTCCGTCCTCGTCCTGGAGGATGTAGGTTGCGGAGCCGTGGAGGACCCCGGGTCGTCCGCCCGAGAACCGCGCGGCGTGGTGCCCGCTGTCGATGCCTTCTCCTCCGGCTTCGAAGCCGAAGACCTTCACCTTCGCATCCTCGAGGAAGGCAGCGAAGAGGCCCATGGCGTTGGACCCGCCGCCGACGCAGGCGCAGACGGCGTCGGGCAGTCGACCGGTGGCTGCCAGGATCTGCTCGCGGGCTTCGTGGCCGATGACGTCCTGGAAGGAGCGGACCATGGCCGGGAAGGGGTGCGGACCGGCGACGGTGCCGATGACGTAGTGGGTGCGCTCCACATTGGCGACCCAGTCGCGCATCGCTTCGTTCATCGCATCCTTGAGCGTGCGGGTGCCGTTGGTCACGGAGCTGACCTTCGCCCCGAGCAGGCGCATCCGAGCGACGTTGAGTGCCTGTCGCTGGGTGTCCTCTTCACCCATGTAGACCTCGCACTCCATGTCGAGGAGAGCGGCGGCTGTGGCGGTGGCGACGCCGTGCTGTCCGGCTCCGGTCTCAGCGATGATGCGGGTCTTGCCCATGCGTTTGGCCAGCAGCGCCTGGCCCAGAGCGTTGTTGATCTTGTGACTGCCGGTGTGGTTGAGGTCCTCGCGTTTGAGGAAGACCCTCGCGCCGCCGCATTCAGCGGCGAACCGAGTCGCCTCGGTGAGCAGGCTGGGCCGGCCGATGTAATTCTTCTGCAGATCGACGAGCTGTTCGGTGAATTCCGGATCGACCTCTGATTTGCGCCAGGTCTCCTCGATCTCATCGAGAGCGGGGATCAGCGCTTCCGGGAAAAACCTGCCTCCGAACGAACCGAAGTAGGGTCCGTTCTCCTGGCTCAGATCGGTCATTGCAGTCCTTCGTGGTTCGGGTTGGAGTTCGGCTGGATCAGGACGCCTTCGGCGCCCGGCGCTCCCGCCCCGCCGAGGTGAAGGTGGCCACAGCGGACCGGGCATCACCGCCGGTGACGAGCGCCTCGCCGACGAGCGCGAGATCGGCACCGGCCGCGGCGTAGATGCCCACGTCCTCCGGGCCGGTGACGCCGGATTCCGCGACGAGTGTGCAGTTCGCAGGTGCGAGATCGGCCAGGGGCGCGAAGCGGGCCGTATCGACGCTGAGGTCCTTGAGGTTGCGGGTGTTGATTCCGATCAGAGGGGCCTCGAGTTCGGCCGCGGTCGCAAGTTCGTCCGCACTGTGGGTCTCAACGAGCGCGGTCATGCCCAGTTCGCGGGCGAGATTGTGGAATTCGTGCAGCTGCCCGACGTCGAGGGCTGCGACGATGAGGAGAACGATGTCTGCACCATGGGCGCGTGCCTCGTGGAACTGATATTCGTCGACCATGAAGTCCTTGCGCAGCACAGGGATGTCGACCGCGGCACGCACGGTGTCGAGATCCTCGAGGCTGCCGGAGAACCGACGTCCTTCGGTGAGGACGCTGATCGCCCGGGCTCCCCCGGCGGCATAGAGACCGGCCAGGGTTCCGGGATCGGGGATGTGGGCGAGGTCGCCACGGGAGGGTGAACGTCGCTTCACCTCGGCGATGACGCCGAATTCGGGGTCGAGGTCGAACGCGCGCGCAGGCGCAGCGGCGTGCGCGCGTTCGATGACGTCTGTCAGCGGTGTCCGTCGCCGGCGTTCGGCGAGGTCCTCGCGCACACCGGCGACGATGTCGTCGAGAACCGTCATTTCTTCGGCTTGTTGCCCAGTCCGACGGCGCGCAGGACCATGCCGACGATGAGACCGAGCACGACGATTCCGACACCGATGTAGGTGATGGTCGCGATGTGGATGGTGAAGCCGACGCAGCCGACGGTGACGCCGAGGAGAATGATGATGACGCCGGTCCAGCCGGCCACGGAGTTTCCGTGCCCGGGATCGGCGATGGCTGCATAGTCGATCGTCGACTTGTCGAGATCGGTTGCGCCATTACGAGCGACGGATTGCGACATTGTGCTCCTTAGAGGTGCGGGCGTGGCACGCGTGATGATTTGGTGCCTCCATTGTGTCACGCTTCGACTCGGGGCGCGGCACCGGCCCGGTGTCCAGGTCATTTCGATTCGTCATCGGTCCCACCAGCCTTGGGATCGGTGCCGCCGTCGGCGGAGGGGTCATCGGCACCGGGCTCGGCTGAGTCGGGTTCACCGTCACCTGGCTCGACTGAGTCGGAATCACCGTCACCGGGCTCGGGATCGTCACCGCGTGAGAGCGCGTCCCAGGTCGCCGCCGAATCGAATTCCTCGCCTCCGGGCTCGGCAGTCCTCGCGTAGCGGTTGGAGTTCGCCCATCCCGCCGAGGCGAATGCCACCCAGACGATGAGGACGAGTGCGATGGCAGCGGCGCACAGACCCACGATCGGCCAACTCGTGGCGCCCGGAGACGCGACCGACTGCAGGGCGGTGATGCCGTACCCGGCTGCGGCCAGGCCGGCGAAGCCGAGGACGACGAATCGTCCGATCCGACCGAGCATGGCCGAGAGGAGCCCCGTGACGGCGATGATCGCGACGCAGGCGGTCGCGACCGGCGAGGCCTGAGTGCTCGATTCGTCTGTGACATCGGCGACCCCGGTGGGGCCGAGGGTGTCTCCGGCCGCACCCGCCTGCCATGTGGCGAGGCTGATCGCCCACAGAGCGCCGGCGAGGATGAGGACCAGGAGGACTCCGCGTGATTTGCTCATCTCAGCCTCGGCTCTCGGATGCTGTTCGCGCGGTTTCCCGGGATCCGATCGCCTCCACCGCACCGGCCGCTGCCGCCGCGCCGAGGACCGCAGCCGCTTTGTTCTGCGACTCCTGGTATTCGGTTTCGGGCACCGAATCGGCGACGAGGCCACCGCCGGCGTAGACGCTCATGACCGAGTCGCGCAGGACCCCGGTGCGAATGGCGATCGCCAGGTCGAGGTCGCCGGTGAATGACATGTAACCGACGACTCCTCCGTAGATCCCACGTCCGATGACCTCGAGCTCGTCGATGATCTGCAGGGCGCGAGGCTTCGGGGCTCCGGAGAGCGTACCTGCGGGGAAGGTGGCGCGGAGCACGTCGACCGCATCGTGCCCGGGGGCGAGCTCACCGCGGACTGTCGACGAGATGTGCATGATGTGGCTGTAGCGGACGATGTCCATGAACTCGCTGACATCGACCGTCCCAGCGCGGCTGACCTTCGCGAGGTCGTTGCGGGCGAGGTCGACGAGCATGAGATGCTCGGCGCGTTCCTTCTCGTCGCTGATCAGGTCCCGGGCGAGAGCCGAGTCCTCTTCGGGGGTGGCTCCTCGGGGACGCGAGCCTGCGATGGGGTGGGTGACGATGTCGCCGGAACGAACCGTGACCAGAGCCTCCGGCGAGGAGCCGATGATGCTGACGGGGCGGTCCTGGTCGTCATGGAGATTGAGCAGGTACATGAATGGGCTCGGGTTCGAATGCCGGAGCATCCGGTAGACGGCGAGCGGGTCGGCGTCGCACTCGGTGTCGAACCTCTGACCGAGGACGACCTGGAAGACCTCTCCGTCGACGATGTCGCGTTTGGCCCGTTCGACGCTGTCGAGGTAGGACTGCGGTTGAGTGCGAGGCCGAACCTCGGGGGTGACGAAGTGCGTGCTCGAGATCTCGGCGGAGCTGGGCGCGCTGATCCTCTCGAGCATCGCTTCGATCCGGTCGACTCCTGCGGAGTACGCCTCGTCGATGCCGGTGTCGGCGCCGTTGACGTTGAAGACGTTGGCCACGAGCGTCAGCGTTCCCGAGTAGTGGTCGTAGACGGCGATGTCGCCGGGAATCATCAGCTGCACGGTCGGCAGATGGTGTTCATTGGCCAGCCCGGGGCCGAGGTTCTCGAACTCACGCACGATGTCCCAACCGAAGTATCCGACGAAGCTCGAGACCATGGGCGGCAGAACCGACTCCGCCTCATCGACTGCCAGCAGTTCGAGGGTCGCGGTCACGGCGTCCAGCACACTGCCTTCGGTGGGGATTCCCACCGGCGGTGTGCCTTCCCACCGGAAGCCGTCACCGTCGGAGAACAGCGTCGCCACGGGTGCGGAGCCGATGAATGAGTATCGTGCCCAGGCTCCGGACACGGCGGATTCGAAGAGAAAGCTGCCGGGTCCGCCGTCGGTGAGCTTGCGGTACAGACTCAGGGGCGTCTCCGCATCGGCAAGGACCTCCGCGTGGACGGGGACCAGACGGTGATCGGCCCCCGAAGCACGGAACTCCTCAAGGCTGGGTCGGATCGTCAGGCCCGCATCCGCGGCAGCGGCTCCTGTCGTTGCGGCAGGCGGTGTCGCAGAGTTCGTGGTCACTGGGTCAGTCGGCACTGATGGTCCTTCCGGTGAAGCACGTCGGGGTCAGGGTGTGGCAGGCGGGGCCGGTCTGGTCGACCTCCATGAGCAGGGCGTCGGCATCGCAGTCGAGGCTCAGGGACACCAGTCTCTGGATGTGCCCGGAGGTCTCGCCCTTGACCCAGTATTCCTGCCTCGACCGTGACCAGTACACGGCACGACCGCCGTTCAGAGTCCGTTCGACCGCTTCGACGTCCATCCAGGCCATCATCAGGACCTGCCGGCTGGTGGCCTCCTGCACGATGACGGGGATGAGCCCGTCGGCGTCGACCGTGATCAGCTCGCGCCAGTTCTCCGGATTCGCATCGGTCCGGCCTCCGGCTCCCTGTGCGCTCGTGTTCTGTGCGCGCGTGTCCTGTGCGTTCATCGAACTTCCATCCCCTCGGCACGCAGAGCGTCTTTGACTTCGGCGATGCTCAACGTCCCGAAATGGAAGACGCTTGCCGCCAGCAGGGCATCGGCGCCGGCGGCCACCGCCGGGGCGAAGTGCTCGACTCGTCCTGCGCCTCCGGAGGCGATCAGTGGGACGTCGACGGCTGCGCGGGCGGCCGCGATGAGTTCGAGGTCGAAGCCGTCACGGGTGCCGTCGGCGTCGATGGAGTTGAGCAGGATCTCACCCACACCTCGTTCGGCCGCCTCGGTGACCCAGTCGATCGCGCAGCGTCCGGTTCCCTCGCGGCCTCCGCGGGTCGTGACTTCGAACCCCGAAGGCGTCTGCCCGCCCTGCGTGCGCCTCGCGTCGAGGGACAGGACGAGCACCTGGTTGCCGAAGTGGTGGGCGATCTCGCTGATGAGCTCCGGGTCGGCCACCGCGGAGGTGTTGACGGAGACCTTGTCGGCGCCGTCGCGCAGGAGCCGGTCGACGTCGGCGACGCTGCGGATCCCGCCGCCGACGGTCAGCGGGATGAAGACCTCTTCGGCACAGGCGCGGACGATGTCGTGGACGGTCTCCCGATCGCCGCTGCTGGCGGTGACGTCGAGGAACGTCAGTTCGTCGGCCCCGGATTCTCCGTAGCGTCGGGCCAGTTCGACGGGATCGCCGGCGTCCTTGAGGTCGGCGAACTTCACACCTTTGACGACACGTCCCTCGTCGACGTCGAGGCACGGGATGACTCTGATGGCAACCATGTGGGCCCTCCTAGATTCCCAGCATCCGATACCGCTCCATCCGACGTGCCGAACGCCGGTCGGAGGGCTCGCGCATGAGTTCGATGAGTTCGTACTCAAGTGTCGCACCGACCCTGGACACGAAGTCC
This sequence comes from Brevibacterium marinum, assembly GCF_011927955.1. Classification (NCBI taxonomy): domain Bacteria; kingdom Bacillati; phylum Actinomycetota; class Actinomycetes; order Micrococcales; family Brevibacteriaceae; genus Brevibacterium; species Brevibacterium marinum. The sequence goes on from NZ_JAATJN010000001.1 coordinate 2,872,045, forward strand.
AACGGCTCCTCACTCGCATCTGGATGTTCGGCGATGATGCGGTCGACGACGCGGGTGGCCTTGAGCATCGGTGCGTGCACGCCCTGGCTCTGCGCCATCTCGGGTGCCCGATCGGTCGTGCGGTGCACGATCGCCGATGCTCCTTCCGGCGGCAGCGGTGAGAGCCACCCGTTCTCGGCGCTGAGCACCCTGTCTGCGGGGATCAGCGCCAGCGCTCCCCCGCCCGAGCCCTCACCGAGGATGAGGGAGACCGAGGGGGCATCGAGGTTCGCGAGATCGGCGAGGCTGCGAGCGATCTCGCCGGCGATTCCGCCCTCCTCGGCGGACTTCGACAGAGCGGCTCCGGGCGTGTCGATGACGGTCACGAGCGGCAGGTCGAGCTCGGCGGCCAAGCGCATGCCGCGCCGGGCCTCCCGCAGCGCCGCGGGCCCGAGCGGCGCCCGGGAATCCTGCCGGAACCGATCCTGACCGAGGACGATGCACGGGGCGGAACCGAACTTCGCCAGCGCGAGCAGAAGCCCGGGGTCCTTCTCTCCCTGGCCGGTTCCGTTGAGCGGAAGCACGGTGTTGGCGGCCGTGCGCAGCAGGTCTCGGACCCCAGGCCGGTCGGGATTGCGGGACCGGGTGATCGCCTGCCAGGCCTCGGAGTTCGGGTCGACTACCCCAGGTCGGGTCTCCGGGTCCGGCACGCGGGGCGGGATCTCCTTGGCGCCCATGAGAACGTCGAGGACGCGAGCGACGGTGGCCTGGATCCGCTCGGGGCCGATCACGGCGTCGATGATGCCGTGCTTGTGCAGGTTCTCACCCGTCTGCACGTTCTCCGGGAACTTCTCGTCGTAGATCGCTTCGAAGACACGGGGACCGAGGAACCCGATGAGCGATCCCGCCTCGGCGACGGTGACATGGCCCATCGACCCCCAGGAGGCGAAGACGCCGCCTGTGGTCGGATGGCGCAGGTAGACCAGGTACGGCAGAGCGGCTCGTCGGTGGGCCATGACGGCGTTCGTGATCTTGACCATCGACAGGAAGGCGATCGTGCCTTCCTGCATCCTCGTCCCGCCCGAGGCCGGACCGGCCAGCAGCGGCAGCCCTTCGAGGGTGGCGCGTTCGATCGCGTCGACGAGTCGTTGGGCGGCGGCGACGCCGATGGATCCTGCGAGGAACCGGAACTCTCCGGCGACGATGGCCACGCGGCGGCCCTCGATGGTGCCCTCTCCGGTGATGACGGCCTCGTCAACTCCGGACTTCTCCCGAGCCGCGGCGAGTTCGGCCGCGTACTCCGCGGACACGCCTCCGGCAGGCGTGATCGGCGTCGTGTCCCAGGATCCGAAGGATCCGTCGTCCACGACGATGTCGACGAGTTCATGTGCGTTCAACCGTGCCACGTGCTTATCTCCTGTTTCGGATGTGACTGACGGGGATCAGGGTCTGCGGATCATCCCTGCGGTGCCGCGCCGGATCCGCCGGCCGGGTGTCTCAATCGTCGGAGTCGAGCCAGGACACGATCGCCTCGGCGTCCTCGTTGAGCAGAGGCGGCGCGTCGTGGGCGGTCCGTGTGGTCTCGACCTCGGTCTCACCATCGGCGTCGAAGAACCGCAGGGGCGGCCCCGGCAGATCGATATCGCCGAGCACGGGGTGGTCGACGGAGACCTTGAGTCCCTGACTGAGCGCCTGATCCCAGGAATAGACCTCCTCGAGGGTGCGGACCGTGCCGGAGGGGATTCCGGCGTCTGCGAGCTTCGCGAGCAGATCGTCCGGACCGTACTCGGCGAATCGACTTTCGATGAGTTCGATGACGGCGGGACGGTTCGCCACACGTGAGGAGTTGTCGGCCATGCCCTCGGTCGCCGGATCGATGTCGAAGGCGGCGCAGAACTTCTGCCACAGGTTCTCGTTGCCCACGGAGATCTGCACGGCACCTTCGTGGCATCTGAAGAGACCGTAGGGCGAGAGCGAGGGGTGGTGGTTGCCGCCGGGTGCGGGATTCTGTCCGGCCACGGTGGCGCGTGTGCCCTGGAAGGCGTGGACACCGACCATGCCGGCGATGAGGGAGGTGCGGACCACCTTGCCCTTGCCGGTGCGTTCGCGTTCGAGGAGGGCCGCGAGGACGCCGTAGGAACCGTAGATGCCGGCGAGGAGGTCGGCGATGGGAACTCCGACACGCTGCATGTCGTCGGGGCCGGATCCCGTCAGAGACATGAGTCCTGCCTCGCCCTGGGCGATCTGGTCGTAGCCGGCGCGGGAGGACTCGGGGCCGTCGTGTCCGAAGCCGGTGATGGACAGGATCACGAGGCGGGGGTTGATCTCCATGCACACGGCGGTGGAGAAGCCGAGGCGGTCGAGGACGCCGGAGCGGAAGTTCTCGATGAGCACGTCGGCCCGGGAGATGAGCTCACGCAGCGTGTCGGTGCCGGTGTCGGACTTGAGGTCGAGGGCGATGGACTCCTTGTTGCGGTTGCAGGAGAAGAAGTACGTGGCCTGCGGATCGTCCTCGGGACCGACGAACGGAGGACCCCATGACCGGGAGTCGTCGCCCCTGCCCGGGTTCTCGACCTTGATCACTCGGGCGCCGAGGTCGCCGAACATCATTCCCGCGTGTGGGCCCGCCAATGCGCGGGAGAGGTCGATGACCGTGTATCCGGTCAGTGGGCCGTCGACCCCGGTGTCTGTGTCGTTCGACATTCCTATTCCTCCTTGAAGTGGGTCCATTCGGCGATGAGCATGCGCAGTCGCCGACATTCCTCGTGAGCCTTCGGTCCATCCGCGTGTTGGATCGCCATCACGGCGTACGTGGTGCCGTCCGTGAGATCGAGTGTCGGCCACGGATCGTCGCCCTCCGGTGAGAAGGCGACCCCGAGGATCTGCCCCCAGGCGAAGGTCCGCGTCCTCACCATGTTCTTGACGACCAGGCCCGCTCGGCTCGGTCTCGCCTGGATGTCGGCCACTCGCAGCAGTGCGGCCGCGAAGATGACGCCCAGTACGTTCATCCATATCACGTCGAGCGGAGTCCAGGGTTCCCAGTCCACGACGAGCAGGGCGACGGACAGGATCGCGAAGCCGATGAACAGCGCCACGGAGCCGACGATGCTGATCACGCGCACCTGGCGGGGTCTGAAGACGCGGAAGTCAGATTCGGCAGGCGCCAATGTTCGTCACCAGAATCGCACGGGCACCGACCGCGTAGAGACGGTCCATGACATTGTTGACCTCTTTGGACTCGACCATGACCCGGGCCGCGACCCATCCCGTCTCCTGCAGAGGGGAGATAGTCGGAGATTCGAGGCCGGGTGTGAGTCCGAGGGCTTCGGGCAGGAGGCGCTCTTCGATGTTGTAGTCGACGAGGACGTACTGCCGGGCCACCATGACGGATTCGAGTCGCCGCCGCAGCACCTCGATCGAGGCTGCCGCTCCATCCCTCTGGACGAGGACGGCCTCGGACTCGAGCAGTGGTTCGCCGAACGTCTCGAGCCCTGCGGCACGCAGGGTGCTGCCCGTCTCGACGACGTCGGCGATGGCATCGGCGACGCCGAGCTGGATGGAGACCTCGATGGCACCGTCGAGCTGCACGGTCTTCGCGTCGATGCCCCGGGCCTGCAGGTCCGAGTCGACGAGGTTGGGAAAGCTGGTGGCGATTCGCGCGCCCTCCAGCTGGGCTGGTGAGGAGAAGGAGCCCGTGACGCCGGCATAGAAGAAGCGGGAGGCTCCGAATCCGAGTCCCATGACCTCCTGGGCCTCGGCCTGCGACTCGAGCAGCAGGTCGCGACCGGTGATGCCGGCGTCGAGGATCCCGGATCCGACGTAGACGGCGATGTCACGGGGCCGAAGGTAGAAGAATTCGACGTCGTTGACTTCGTCCTGATGGACGAGGGTCTTGCTTCCCCGGCGGGTGGAGTATCCGGCTTCGCCGAGCATCTCGGAGGCGGCTTCGGACAGTGCGCCCTTGTTCGGCACGGCTACACGCAGCATGGTGTCCTTTTGTGTTTCATCGTCTGAGGCGGGCTCTTGGAATGTGCGGCTGAGTCAACGTCAGCGGCCGAGTCAGCGTCGGCGGCTGGGTCGGAACGGTCGTCTACAGGTGCGAGTTGACGTCGTCGAGGCTGAGGTCCTTGGCGAGCATGAGCACCTGCAGGTGGTAGAGCAGCTGCGAGATCTCCTCCGCAAGTTCGTCCTTGGTCTCGTATTCGGCCGCCATCCAGACCTCTGCGGCCTCTTCGACGACCTTCTTCCCGATCGCATGGACTCCGGCATCGAGTTCGGCCACGGTCTTCGAGCCCTCCGGGCGATCGTGGGACTTCTGCAGGAGTTCGGCGTAGAGCGAGTCAAAGGTCTTCACGAATCCAGCCTAATACATCGACGTCATCGGGCTCACACGGGGTCTCGGTCGTCAGGACGGTCTCGGTCGCGACGACGGATTCAGTCGTCGGGACGGCGATTGATGTCGGTGGCGCCGAGGTGCGGCGCGGAGATCGTCTGCCGTGATCTCTTCGACCAATCGATGAAGCCGATGACGACCATGACGAGGAAGATGAGGTAGACCGCTCCGGAGAACACGAGCCCACCGGCCACAGCCAGGGGAATGCCGACGAGGTCGACGGCCAGCCACACGAACCAGAACTCGACGATGGCCCGCCCCTGCGCGTACATCGCCACGAGCGAGCCGATGAAGATATAGGCGTCCGGGTAGGGATTCCAGGACCAGCCGCCCAGGGCCAGGACGTAGCCGAATACGCCTGTGCCCAGCAGGAGGGCGGCGATCAGCAGCAGACGCTCCTTCCAGCTCGCCCAGCGCACGATGACCTCGCCCGCGGCCTCGCGGGACTTCTTCCACTGCGTCCAGCCCCATATCGCGGCGACGATGATGACCACCTGGCGGGAAGCATTTCCTCCCAGCCCAGCGGAGATGCTTGCGGAGAAGAGGAGGATGGAACCCGTTATCTGGACCGGCCATGACAGGATGTTGCGGCGCAGCGCGAGGACCACCGTGGCCAGGGCGCAGATGTTGCCGAACAGGTCGGAGTACGGCACCGGTTTGCCCAGCAGTTCGAATGCCGGGGTGTTCAGCCAGTCGAGCAGTTCCATAGCGACTCTCTTCAGTGCACGTGGGCGGCTGCGAGTTCGCGCAGCCCTGTTATCGCGGTGGCGGCGTCCTCGGCACCGTAGACGGCGGAACCGGCCACAAGCACGTCGGCTCCGGCGTCGACGACGCGTTCGATCGTCGACGTCGACACTCCCCCGTCGACCTGCAGTCTGATCTCAAGTCCCGCGGCCGAGATCGCCTCCCGGGTCCGCCGGATCTTCGGCAGGCAGACGTCGAGGAACTTCTGTCCGCCGAAGCCGGGCTCGACGGTCATGATGAGGATCTGGTCGAACTCGCCGAGGAGGTCGATGAAGGGTTCGATCGGGGTCGCCGGCTTGAGCGCGAGGCTGGCCCTGGCCCCCAGCTTCCGAATCTCCCGGGCCAGGCGCACGGGGGCTGCGGCCGCCTCGGCGTGGAAGGTCACCGAGGAGCAGCCGAGTTCGGCATAGACGGGGGCGTGCCGATCCGCCTCGGCGATCATCAGGTGCGCGTCGAGCGGGATCGGGCTGATCGCATGGATCCGTTCGAGAACGGGTGGGCCGAAGGTCAGGTTCGGGACGAAATGGTTGTCCATCACGTCGATGTGCGCCATGTCGGCCGTGCTGATCTTGGCCAGCTCACCGCGCAGGTCCGAGAAATCGGAGCTGAGGATGCTGGGATTGATCTCGATCGCCATTTCAGTTCGCCTTCCGCATCAGGGCCAAGAACATTCCATCGGTGCCGTGGATGTGTGGCCACAGCTGAGCGTATCGCCCCGCTCCCCGACTCACCGAGGTGAAACTCTCTGCTTCGGTGCCGGTGACCTCGGCGAGGACGGTCGGGGCGTCGAGGATCTCGACGTCCTCGTCCCTCGCGCGGACGCGCAGGACGTCGTCGACGACGAGAACGGTCTCCGCGTAGTGGGGCGAGCAGGTCGCGTAGGCGACGACTCCGCCCGGGGCGCACGCGTCCAGGGCCGCCCGCAGCAGGTCGCGCTGCAGTCCGGCCAAGGCGTTGATGTCCTCAGGTCTGCGTCGGTAGCGTGCTTCGGGGCGACGTCGCAGGGCGCCCATGCCGGAGCAGGGGACGTCGACGAGGACTTTCGCATAGGGACCCGTGGCCTCGCGGGCGTCGCGGACTTCGCTGACGACGTTGTCGAGTGCCTGAGTGGAGGACCTCACGAGTTCGACCCGGTGCTCGCTCGAGTCGAAGGCGTCGAGGCCCGTCCCCGACTGCTTCGCGATCGCGGCGAGGACCGCGGCCTTGCCGCCGGGACCGGCGCACAGGTCTGCCCAGGTGCCTGACGGGGCTGCGACGTGGGCCAGAGCGAGTGCCACGAGAGCCGATCCTTCGTCCTGTACGCGTGCCCGGCCGGCCGCGACGGCGTCGACGTCCTTGGGCACGGCGGTGTCGAGTGTAACGCCGATGGGTGAGAGCTCAGTCGGCTGGCCGGGCAGCTCGTCGCGGTCGACGAGCCCGGGCAGGGCCGAAACGCTCACCTTCGCCGCCGCATTGTCGGCGGCAAGGAGGGCTTCGAGTTCGACAGTCTGCCGTCCGTGGCCCTTGAGGGCCTGCGTCAGGGCACGGACGATCCATTCGGGGTGGGAGTATTCGATCGCCTGCGCCCCCACCTCGGTGGTTCCGTCGGTGACACGACGCAGCCAGTCGGTCCGGTCGATCTCGGAGACCCGCCGCAGGACGGCGTTGACGAACCCGGCGGTCTTCGGGGCGTAGGACTTGATCACGGCCACGGTCTCGGACAGTGCGGCATGGTCGGGTACTCGCATGGACAGAATCTGGTGGGTGCCGAGCCGCATTCCGGCCAGAGGCTCTGCGTCGATGCGCTCGATCGGACGGTTGGCGGCGGAGGCGATGATCGCATCGTAGAACTCCTGTTGGCGCAGAGCCCCGTAGGTAAGTTCTGTCGTGAATGCCGCGTCCTGGGGATCCATGTGCGTGCGAGCGAGCTTGGCGGGCAGGAGGAGGTTCGCATAGGAGTCCTTCGTCGCGACGTCGACGAGGACCTCCCAGGCGATGCGGCGGGGCAGGTTCTTCGCAGGCATAGGTCTCAGGCTCCTTGCTCGGGGTGGGACTCGCGCGGGTCGAAACGGATGTCACCGTGTCCACGCAGATAGTCGGCCGCCGCCATCCGCGGCTTGCCGAAGGGTTGGACCTGCTCGACGCGGACCCAGCCGTCGCCGCAGCCGAGGACCGCCGTCTTCTGCCAGGTCGTCAGCAGGCCGGGCACCACCGGTGACGAGACCTCAGGGGCCATCCGGAGGCCGAAGAGCTTCGTCCGCTTCCCGTCGATCTCCGCCCAGGGGCCGGGACTGGGGCTGACTCCGCGGGAGCGGTCGATGACGGCGCGTGCTGTGTGGGTGAAGTCGAGGCGGGCGTCGCCGATGTCGATCTTGTCCGCGTGGGTGGGTTCTCCGGACTGCTGGGTCAGGACCGCGGTTCCGTCTTCGAGCTCGTCGAAGGCGGCGACCAGCTCGGGAGCACCCCTGTGCGCGTAGTCGTCGAGTGCTTCGGCGACATCGGCATGGTCCAGCGGCAGTTCGAGTCGGCGCAGGACGGGACCGGAGTCCATGCCCTCCTCGATCTTGAACACGCTGACGCCGCTGCGCGTCTGTCCCGCGATGAGCGCCCGTTGGACGGGTGCGGCTCCGCGGTGGGCCGGGAGGAGGGAGAAATGGAGGTTGAACCAGCCCAGCTTCGCGGTCGCCAGGGCCGCGGGTCCGGCGATGGCCCCGTAGGCGACGACGGCGACGGCATCGACGTCGAGGGCTCGGAGTTCGGAGATGACCTCGCCGCGCAGCCGGCTCGCTTCGATGACGTCGAGTCCGAGTTCGAGGGCGCGGGCTTTGACCGGCGATGGGGTGAGAACGCGCTTGCGTCCGACCGGGGCGTCGGGGCGGGTGAGGACGGCGCGGATGCGGTGCCTGGATTCGGCGAAGGCCTCGAGGGCGGGCACTGCGGCATCCGGGGTTCCGGCGAAGACGATATCCACTCGAGGAATTCTACTTGTTCACACACCGGTCGCGGCCATCGGGCATCATGAGGCTCACAGAGACTGCGGGTCGTCGATGCGGATGCGGACCTGGGGCAGCTTCTTCGCGGAACGTGAGGCGGACAGGTGCGTCAGCTGTTCGCCGACCGAGTCACCTGCTGAGATCGGGTATGCCGCGACCGCCTTCTGATCGTCGCCGTCGTCGTCGCGGATGAGTTCGCTCAGTTCCGGAACGGCGGTGAGCACGGAGTCGATGTCGGCGCCCGCACCGGTGAGTTCGACGATGCGACGGTAGGGCGGGAAACCGAGTTCCCTCCGGTCGCGCAGCGACCTGGACATGGTGGTCACCGGATCGAAGGTGGTCACAGTGGTCCGGATCGTCTCGTCGTCATCGCCGAGGTAGACGACTCCCCCGGCCGTGCGCGGCCTGACGAGGACCGCCGCGCGCAGTCGTCGGCTGACCCCTTCATCGGTCGAGCGCATCCACGGCCCCGGCCATAGGGAGTCCAGCAGCACGGCGCACGCGTATCCGCCCAGGGCATAGGGTTCGGCACCCGTGGTGGCCACGACGAGGCGGGGGCTGTCATCGATGGCGACGGGGATGTCGTCGCCACCGGATTCGAGGATCTCGATGCCCGGCAGGGCCCTGCGCAGCTCCTCGACGGTACGGCCCCGGCCGCGCACGATCGAGCGAACCTGATTCGAGCGGCAGCGTCCGCACGAGAACGAATCGGAATGGTATCCGCAGGCACGGCAGGCGAAGGGCCCGACCTCCGACTGGGTGGTCAGGGTAGCGGAGCAGCGCGGGCAGCGGGCGACTTCCTGGCATCGTGCGCACGCGAACACGGGGTAGTAGCCCGAACGTGGGACTTGGACGAGGACGGGGCCGAGAGCGTTCGTGTCCTTGGGCCCGGGACGCAGCGCTGCGCGCATGAGCTGCCAGGCGCGTGAGGGGATGCGCTGCCGGGCGAAGGGGTCGCGTTCCTCGTCCGGGACGAAGACCCGTGGGGCGCCCTCACGTCGGTCGGGACCGGTAGGGCTGGACTCGCGCAGCCAGCCGATTTCGACGAGTCGTTGGATCTCGGCGCTGCGGTCAGTGGACACGAACAGGAGTCCGGTGGATTCGATCGTCGAACGCAGCAGGCACACTTCCCTGGCATGGGGGTAGGGAGCGTGCTGGTCGAGGTAGTTCGAGTTCGAGTCGTCGAAGCAGATGATGAGCCCGAGTCCCCGGATCGGGGCGAAGGCGGCCGCTCTGGTGCCGATCGTGACCCGGGTCCGGCCGAGCAGGCCATGCAGCCATGCCGTCCACCGCTGCTCGGGAGACTGGTCGGCGCTGAGCACGGAGTACGCGGGAAGGTCCGTGCTCGCGTCGAGGGCCGCCGAGAGCACGGCGAGCTCACGATGGTCGGGAACCAGCCACAGCACCGATTCCCCTGCGGCCAGGGTCGCTCGGGCTGCGGTGAGGCCGGCAGTGATCCAGCTCAGTCCCGGGGTGGAGCCGGGGACGCAGGTGAGGGCGACCCGTGGGTGCTCGGCGGCTGGAAACGGGTCAGATTCGTCGGCAGGAGCCTGTCCGACGATCCAATCGCCGAGGCGCTCGATCGTATCCGCAGAATCGTCGGCTGCGCTGTCGCCGACTGCATTCACGTCAGCCTTCGGTCGGCGCGATGGGACCGAGTCCTGGCTCGCCGCCTTCTCAGCCTTGAGCACCGCTTTTTCGGCCCGCGCGTGGCGAGGTGGGATGGCCAGGCGAAGGACGTCTGAGAGAGTACCGGCGTAGCGGCGTGCAGTGGCTTCGCCAAGTCGCAGCAGTTCGGGGGTGAGCACGACGACGGGGCTGGTGATGCGTTCGATGGTGGCCAGCGGTCCGATGTGTTCGGTCTCCTCGACCCGTTCGAGGAGGAATCCGTCTCTCAACTTGCCGGCGAACTTGACTCGAACACGCACGCCCGGTCGTGCTGTGGCGGCGAACTTCTCCGGCACGGCGTAGTCGAAGGCCCGGGCCAGGTGCGGGACCGGGTGATCGATGAGCACCTGTGCCACGGGGTCCTCCGGCGCCAGCGGCACCTGCCCGATGGCCGAAGTGCCTGTGTCGATGGGAAGAGGTTCGTCCATCAAGCCGAGGATACTGCACGCAGCAGATCGTCGGCGCGGTCCGTGACCTCCCAAGTGAATTCGGGGAGCTCACGGCCGAAGTGTCCGTAGGTCGATGTCTGGGAATAGATCGGGCGCAGAAGGTCCAGCTCCTGGATGATCATGGCCGGGCGGAGGTCGAAGACCTCACGGATGGCCCTCGAGATCGCGTTCGGGTCGACCTTCTCGGTGCCGAACGTCTCGACGTAGAGTCCCATCGGGTCGACTCGGCCGATCGCGTAGGAGACCTGGACCTCGGCACGGTCGGCCAGTCCTGCGGCGACGACGTTCTTCGCCACCCACCGCATGGCGTAGGCGGCGGAGCGGTCGACCTTCGACGGGTCCTTCCCGGAGAAGGCTCCCCCACCGTGGCGGGAGTATCCGCCGTAGGTGTCGACGATGATCTTGCGTCCCGTCAGTCCGGCGTCGCCCATCGGTCCGCCGGTGACGAATGGGCCGGCCGGGTTGATGTGGATGTTCGCATGGCTGTCGTCGAGTCCCGATCCGGCGATGACCGGGTCGATGACGAAGTCCTTGATCTCGGCATGGAGCTGGTTCTGGTCGACGTGCCCGGCGTGCTGGGTCGACACGACGATGTTCTCGATCGAAACCGCTTCGTTGCGATCGTAGCCGAGTGTCAGCTGCGTCTTGCCGTCGGGGCGCAGGTAGTCCAGCGCCCCGGTCTTGCGCACCTCGGAGAGCTTCTCGGCCATGCGCGAAGCCAGGTGGATCGGCACCGGCATGAGCACGTCGGTGGCGTTGTCCGCGTAGCCGAACATCAGCCCCTGGTCACCGGCGCCCAGGCTGGAACCGTGATCGGATTCGACCGCTTCGCGGAAGTCGAGGGGATTCGTCACACCCGAGTGGATGTCGGTGGACTGACTGCCGATGGAGACGGAGACTCCGCAGGAATGGCCGTCGAAGCCCGTGTCCGAAGAGTCGTAGCCGGTCCCGGTGATGAGTCTGCGGACGATGCCGGCCACATCGGCATAGGCAGCGGTGTTGACCTCTCCGGCGACATGGACGAGGCCGGTGGTCACCATCGTCTCGACGGCGACTTTGGCGCTCGGGTCCTGACTGAGCAGGTCGTCGAGGACGGCGTCGCTGATCTGGTCGCAGATCTTGTCGGGGTGGCCCTCGGTGACGGATTCGGACGAGAAGAAGCGCAGATTAGATTGACTCACGCCGACGATTCTACGCATTCCAGGCGATCGGCGAGAGCCGCGATGACCTTTTCCGAAACATCGTCCTTGCTGCCCCGAAATTCCTCGCCGGCGATGACCCGATCTCCGTCGGCGGAGAGAATCTGGACGGCGGTGTCGTCGTGGCCGAAGGCTCGGTCCTCGGAGACGTCGTTGAACACGAGGAGGTCAACGCCCTTGCGGCGGAATTTGGCCTTCGCGTAGTCGAGGGCGCTGTGATCGGAGTCTCCGGTCTCGGCGGCGAACCCGATGATGTGCTGTCCCCGCCGACGTGCTCCCACGAGCCCGACGAGCACGTCGGGGTTCTGGATCAGCCTCAGGGTCATCCCCTCGTCGCCCGACTTCTTCATCTTCGAGTCGGTGCGATCTGCCGGGCGGTAGTCGGCGACGGCGGCGGACATGATGATGGCATCGGCGTCGGGCTGAGCAGTCTGCATCACGGACTGCAGGTCGAGCGTCGATTCGACCTCGGTGACGCTGATGGCCTCGGGCAGGCCCGCCAGCAGGCCCGAATCGACGTTCGCGGCCACGAGGTGGGTCCGGGCTCCCGCGGCGGCCGCTGCTCGTGCCAGGGCGATCCCCTGTTTTCCCGAGGAGCGGTTGCCGAGGAATCGGACCGGATCGAGCGGCTCCCTGGTCCCGCCGGCGCTGATGACGATGTGTCTGCCCGCCAGCGGAGCGGGCTCGGCCGACACCCGCTCCGCGGAGGCGGCTGCGGACAGGGCGAAGTCGATGATGGCCTCGGGCTCGGGCAGCCGACCGGGACCGGAGTCCGGCCCGGTGAGGCGCCCGACTGCGGGGTCGAGGACATGGATGCCACGCTGCTTCAGAGTCGCGATGTTGGCGACGGTGGCTGGATTCTGCCACATCTCGGAGTGCATGGCCGGGGCGATGACCACCTCGGCGGTCGTGGTCAGGACCGTGGCAGTCAGGAGGTCATCGGCGATGCCTGCGGCGAGTTTGGCCACGGTGTTGGCCGTGGCCGGGGCGATGACGACGAGTTCGGCGTCCTGTCCGATGCGGACATGGTTGACCGATTCCACCTCGTCGAAGACGTCGGTGGTCACCGACTGCGAGGACAGTGCCTCGAAGGTGGCCGCGCCGACGAAGTTCAGTGCACTGGCGGTGGGCACGACCTTGACGCTGTGCCCGAGTTCCCGGAGCCGCCGGATGACATGGCACGCCTTATAGGCCGCGATTCCACCGGCGACGCCGAGTACGGTTCTCACTGGTCGCTGAAGTCCAGTGCGCCGTCGTTGCTGACAGCCGGCTGCGCAGGCTCTTCAGCGGCGATGGCACCGAAGTCGGCTTCGGTGACCTCGCGGGCCACGATCTTGCCTTCGTTGATCTCGCGGAGCGCGATCGACAGCGGCTTCTCGTGGGTGCCCGGCGTCACGAGCGGACCGACGTTCTCGAGCAGTCCCTCTTGGAGCTGAGCGTAGTAGGAGTTGATCTGGCGCGCTCTCTGAGCGGCGATGGAGACCAGTTCGTACTTCGAACCGGTCACGGTCAGCAGTTCATCAATCGGAGGATTGGTGATGCCTTCGGGCTGTGCAGGCAATGATTGTCCAATCTAATCGGAAATGGATATACCCATCAATGATATGAGTTCTTCGGCCGCAGTGCGAACGTGGCCATTGACGATGGTGACGTCGAACTCGGATTCGGCCCGCAGCTCCTGCTCGGCCGTGGTCAGTCGACGCTCCTGTTCGGCAGCCGATTCCGTGCCCCGCCCCGTGAGTCGCGATACGAGTTCCTCCCAGCTGGGCGGGGCCAGGAAGACGAACAGAGCATCGGGCATCTTCTCCTTGACCTGCCGCGCTCCCTGAAGATCGATCTCGAGCAGGGACGGGATCCCCTGGTCCAGCTTCTGCCGAACCTGGGCCGAGGGTGTGCCGTATCGATGCCGACCGTGGACGACCGCGTACTCGAGCAGCTCGCCTCGAGCGATGAGTGAATCGAACTCATCATCGCTGATGAAGTGATAATGAACACCATCGGTCTCGCCGGGTCGCCGCGGCCGCGTGGTCGCGGAGACGGAGAACCAGACCTCGGGATGATGATCTCTGATGTACGCGCTGATGGTGCCTTTTCCGACCGCGGTGGGGCCCGCGAGGACGGTCAGTCGATTATTCACAGATCTATTGTTCACACATTCAGGAGTATTTCTCCAACAGGGCGTCCTTCTGGTGCACGCCGAGGCCCTTGATGCGTCTGGATGATGCGATCCCGACGTCATCCATGGCCGCTTCCGCACGGCGGTCTCCGACGCCGGGCAGCGACCGCAGCAGATCGACGACCCGCATCTTCGCGAGTGCCTCATCCGCGTCAGCCTTATCGAGTACGGCCGCGAGATCGGTTTGACCATTCTTCAATGCAGTTTTGACCTCGGCTCGGGCCTGACGCGCTTTGAACGCCTTGTCAAGAGCGGCCGAACGCTGCTGCGGGGTCAAAGGTTCGAGTGCCACATTATCTCCTCTGTCACCATGAACGGGCAGGTAGGGAAGTTGCTTCAGTCTAAAACAAAAACCCTCGTGAGAGGCACAAAGTGAGCAAGAAAACTCACGAGTCGGTAAAACTCGTCGCTGTCGGCGATGCTTTCGGTCCCCGCATGGCGTCCTCACCGCACCTGTGTCAGGGACTCGTTGAGCGCCTGCGCTGCGGCGCGCACGCCGTCGGGGCCGGCGCTGAGCACGGCACGAGAGGTCGTGGCCAGGATCTGATCGGAGGCGATGGCATCGGCACCGAAGACCTCGATCAGTTCATCGATGCCGGCCCCTTGGGCACCGACGCCCGGTGCCAGGATCGGGCCGTTGCACGCCGTCGGCTCGAATCCGAGCTCACGTGCCGCGGAGCCGATGGTCGCGCCGACGACCAGACCGAACCGGCCCGGCCGAGCCTCCGCGTTGCGGGCGGCGACCTGGGCGACGATCGAGCCGGCCACGGAGTCGCCGAACCCGGGCATGGACTGTTCGCGCCCGGCGTGCTGAATCTCCGCCCCCTCTGGGTTCGATGTCAGGGCGAGGACGAACACTCCCCGATCATGGGCCTCGGCGAGTTCGAAGGCCGGTTCGAGCGCGCCGAATCCGAGGTAGGCAGACACCGTGATCGAATCCGCGGCCAGGGTCGAGGCAGGATCCAGATAGGCCCGGGCGTAGGCCCCCATCGTCGAACCGATGTCCCCGCGTTTGACGTCGAGGACGCTGATGAGTCCCTGGTCCCGGCAGGCCGCGAGAGTCTCTTCGAGAACCGCGATCCCGGCCGACCCGTACTGTTCGTAGAACGCCGACTGCGGTTTGACCGCGGCGACACTGCCGGCGAGCTGGGAGACCGTGCGCAGCGAGAATTCGCGCACCCCGGCGGCTGTGCGCGGCAACCCCCAGGCATCGAGGAGATGGTCATGGGGGTCGATGCCGACACACAGCGGTCCGCGTTCGGCCATTGCCGCCTGCAGGCGGGCGCCGAACATCACGCGCTCCAATCCTGCAGGCTGCGCACCTTGAACCTGTTGTCACGGACGACCTCGAGCGAGGTGACTGCGGCGGCGAATTCCGCGAGCGTGGTGATCAACGGCACGGAGTTCGCTGTCGCCGAGGCGCGGATCTCGTAGCCGTCCGCCCGCTCCTGCCGCCCCGACGGCACGTTGATGACCATGTCGATCGTGCCGGCGCTCAGGTAGTCGAGCACCGTCCGGTCCTCGGCATCGGCCTCGAAGTGCTTGTGCACCTGTGTCGTCTTGATGCCGTAGCGGGAGAGCACCGCGGCGGTGCCCGTCGTGGCGACCACATCGAATCCCATGTCGACGAGCTCCTTGACCGGCAGGACCATGGCGCGCTTGTCCCGATCGGCGACGGAGACGAAGACCGTGCCGGACGTCGGCAGTTCGATGGAGGCCGCGAGGAGCCCCTTCGCGAAGGCCGTCGGGAAGTCGTGGTCGATGCCCATGACCTCTCCGGTCGAGCGCATCTCGGGCCCGAGGACCGAGTCGACGACCTTGCCCTCGACCGTGCGGAAGCGACGGAACGGCAGCACCGCTTCCTTGACCGCGATGGGGTGGTCCAAGGACAGGGTCGAACCGTCGCCGGACTCGGGAAGCAGACCGGCGCGCATATCGGCGATCGTGCGTCCGACGGCGATGAGCGCCGCGGCCTTCGCCAGCTGCGTGGATGTGGCCTTCGAGACGAACGGCACGGTCCGCGAGGCGCGGGGATTGGCTTCGATGACGTGGAGGACGTCGGCGGTGATGGCGAACTGGATGTTGAGCAGTCCACGTACGTTCGTGCCCTCGGCGATGGCCAGGGTCGCGGCCCGGACACGCTCGAGCACGTCGTCTCCGAGGGTCAGCGAGGGCAGCACGCAGGCGGAGTCGCCCGAGTGGATGCCCGCTTCCTCGATGTGCTCCATGATCCCGCCGATGAAGATGTCGGTGCCGTCGTAGAGGGCGTCGACGTCGATTTCGATGGCGTCTTCGAGGAACCGGTCGACGAGGACGGGGCGGTCCACCGAGATCTCTGTGGCGGTGGCCATGTAGTCGACCAGCTGGGTGCGGTCGTAGACGATCTGCATGCCGCGGCCGCCGAGCACGTAGGAGGGGCGGACGAGGACCGGGTAGCCTATGTCCTCGGCGATCCGCTCGGCTTCCGCATACGTCACCGCGGTGCCGTGCTTCGGTGCGGTGAGTCCACCACGGTCGAGGACGGTGCCGAATTCGCCGCGGTCCTCGGCGAGGTCGATGGCCTCGGGCTGTGTGCCCAGGACCGGGACACCTGCGGCCTTGAGCTTGTCGGCCAGACCCAGCGGGGTCTGACCGCCCAGGGTGCACACGACGCCGAGCACGGGGCCGGCGGCCGCCTCGGCGTGGTAGACCTCCATCACGTCTTCGAAGGTCAGAGGCTCGAAGTAGAGGCGATCAGCCGTGTCGTAGTCCGTCGAGACGGTCTCCGGGTTGCAGTTGACCATAATCGTCTCGAAGCCCGCATCGGCGATGGCCATCGTCGCGTGCACACACGAATAGTCGAACTCGATGCCCTGCCCGATCCGGTTCGGTCCCGAGCCGAGGATGATCACCGCGGGCTTCTCGCGGGCTTCGACCTCGGTCTCCTGGTCGTAGCTCGAGTAGTGGTATGGGGTGTGGGCGGCGAACTCACCGGCGCAGGTGTCCACGGTCTTGAACACCGGGCGGATGCGCAGGGCGTGACGGACCCCGGTGACGACTCCGGTCTCGAGGCTGCGCAGGGCAGCGATCTGCTCATCAGAGAAACCATGGTTCTTCGCGACCTCCAGCACCTGGGCGTCGAGCTCCTCGGCAGTGGAGACGAATTCTGCGACTTCGTTGATGAGTTCGATCTGATCGAGGTACCACGGATCGATCTCGCAGGCGTCGAAGACCTCGGTCCTGCTCAGTCCGGCCGCCAATCCGCGCTGCACGAAGTGGATGCGGTCGGCAGTCGGGTGCGAGATCGATTCGAGGACGGATTCCTTCACGTCCACGTCGCTGATGTCAGGCAGATCGGTCCAGCCGAATGAGGCATCGTGCTGCTCCATCGACCGCATGGCCTTCTGCAGGGCGGTGGTGAAGTTGCGCCCCAGGGCCATGACCTCGCCGACGGATTTCATGGTCGTGGTCAGAGTCGGGTCCGCTGCGGGGAACTTCTCGAACGTGAACCGTGGGATCTTGACCACCACGTAGTCCAGCGTCGGCTCGAAGCTGGCCGGTGTGATCTTCGTGATGTCGTTGGGAATCTCATCGAGCGAGTACCCCACGGCCAGCTTCGCGGCCATCTTGGCGATCGGGAACCCGGTCGCCTTCGACGCCAGGGCCGACGAGCGGGAGACACGCGGGTTCATCTCGATGGTGATGATGCGTCCCGTCTTCGGGTCGACGGCGAACTGGATGTTGCAGCCGCCGGTGTCGACGCCGACGGCGCGGATGATGGATATGCCGATGTCGCGCATCGACTGGTATTCGCGGTCGGTCAGGGTCAGAGCCGGGGCCACCGTGATCGAATCGCCGGTGTGCACGCCGACTGGGTCGACGTTCTCGATCGAGCAGACGACGACCACATTGTCCCTGTGATCGCGCATGAGTTCGAGCTCGTACTCCTTCCAGCCGAGGATCGACTCCTCGAGGAGCACCTCGTGCGTGATCGAGTCGGACAGGCCCGCACCGGCGATGCGACGCAGGTCGGCTTCGTCATAGGCCAAGCCGGAGCCGAGGCCGCCCATGGTGAAGGAGGGACGCACGACGAGAGGGTAGCCGAGGTCCTCGGCCCCGGCGATCGCCTCGTCGAGGCTGTGGCAGATGACGGACTTGGCCACCTCGGCGCCGCATTCCTCGGCGATGTCCTTGTACTTCTGCCGATCTTCGCCGCGCTGGATGGCGTCGACGTCGGCGCCGATGAGCTCGACACCGTGCTTCTCGAGGATTCCCGCATCGTGGAGGGCGATGGCCGCGTTGAGCGCCGTCTGACCGCCCAGGGTCGGCAGGAGCGCGTCGGGGCGCTCCTTGACGATGATCGATTCGATGATGTCGGGATCGATCGGTTCGACATAGGTGGCGTCGGCGACATCGGGATCGGTCATGATCGTCGCCGGGTTGGAGTTGATGAGGATGACGCGCAGGCCCTCGGCCCGCAGAACACGGCATGCCTGGGTGCCCGAATAGTCGAATTCGCAGGCCTGACCGATCACGATGGGACCGGAGCCGATCACGAGAACGGATGAGAGGTCTTGTCTGAGTGGCATGGGTTCTCTCCTTAGGCCTGTGTGACCTGGGAAGCGGACATGAGGTCGATGAAACGATCGAACAGGTAGCTCGAATCGTGGGGTCCGGCGGCGGCTTCAGGGTGGAACTGCACCGAGAAGGCGGGAGTGTCGAGGCACTGGAGGCCTTCGACCACGTTGTCGTTGAGACACACGTGGGAGACGGTGACCCGCCCGTAGCTCGCATCGTGTGGGGCCTGCGTCTCGCCCTCCAGAGGTGCGTCGACGGCGAAGCCGTGGTTCTGCGAGGTGATCTCGACCTTGTCGGTGGTGCGGTCCATGACGGGGACGTTGATGCCGCGGTGACCGAAGGGCAGTTTGTACGTCCCGAATCCCAGCGCCCGGCCCAGGAGCTGATTGCCGAAGCAGATTCCGAAGAACGGGACCTCGGCAGCGAGCACCTCGCGCAGGAGTTCGACCTGTGCGTCGGCGGTTGCCGGGTCGCCGGGGCCGTTCGAGAAGAAGACCCCGTCGACTCCCAACGCCTGGATCTCGGCGAAGCTCGTCGTCGCGGGCAGAAGGTGGACGTCGATGCCGCGTTCGCTCAGCCGTTCGGGAGTCATCGATTTGATGCCCAGGTCCACGGCGGCGACGCTGAACCTCTTCTCGCCCACTGCAGGGATCAGCTTCGGTTGAGTGATCGAGACCTCTTCGGCCAGTTTCGCCCCCGCCATGTGCGGCGATCCCTGTACTTTGGCCAGCAGCTCGTCGGCAGCGGCGTCGGCGGCTGGTCCGGAGAAGATGCCCATGCGCATGGCTCCTGCTTCGCGCAGGTGCCGGGTCAGGGCGCGGGTGTCGACGTCGCTGATGCCGACGATGCCCGAGTGTTCGAGGCGGGTGGACAGGTCTCCGATGGAGCGCCAGTTCGAGGAGATGCGGGAGGCGTCACGGACGACGTAGCCGGCGACCCAGATCTTCGCCGATTCGTCGTCGTCATCGGTGATGCCCGTATTGCCGATGTGCGGCGCGGTCTGAATGACGATCTGACGATGGTAGGAGGGATCGGTGAGGGTCTCCTGGTAGCCCGACATCGCGGTGACGAAGACCGCTTCGCCGAGGGTCTCGCCGATGGCGCCGTAGGCGGAGCCGCGGAAGGTGCGTCCGTCTTCGAGGACGAGGACGGCGGGGGTGGTGGACAGTCTCATTGTGCCTCTTCGATCATTTCGCGGATGCGGTCGACGGTGGGGGTGGTGCTGGCGGCGTAGCGGGCGCGGAAGCCGGTGTCGACGAGGGTCTCCCCCAGTCGCCACGTGATGCGCACGATGCCGCCGCGTTCGACGAATTTGCCGATCATGCCGGCGGTGGTGTCGACGGAGACGATGTCGCGCCTGGGGATCAGGAAGTCCTCGCGGCCCGCCAGATCCATGACCACTCCCCCGTCGGTGATGACGATCTCGCCGGTGGTCCGGATGCCCAGGCCGTGGACGGCCACTCGTTCGAGCGGGGATCCGGCCAGGGTCGTCGACACATAGGAGCCTTCGACGGGGTCGGCGAGGGGTTTGATGCCCATGTGCGGCTTCGCCGGCTGCGGCACCTCGGCCTGGTTCTTCTTCCGTCGGCTCCAGCCCCAGGTGATCGCGAGGATCAGGAGGACGAAGACGACTGCGATGATGATGACGCTCACTGGTCTGTCCATGATGCTCCTGCCGGGTGGGGTGTGCTGAGTCGGCCGCCGGAGAGCACCCGGTGGCCGTAGAAGAAGGTGTCCGTGATCGAGGTGGCGACCTCGAGTCCGGCGAACGGGCTGTTGCGGCCCTTCGTCGCATGCTCGTCGGGCACGATGGTGTGCGACGAGTCGGGATCGACGAGGACGATGTTCGCGCTGGCGCCGATCTCGAGGCTGCCGTGTCCCGTCGCTCCGGTGATCCGTGCCGGGCTCGCGGACATGACGCGGGCCAGATCGCCGAAGTCGAAGTCATAGTCGCGCATCGCTTCGACGACGATGGGCAGCGCCGTCTCCATGCCCACCATTCCCATGGCCGCCGCCGTCCATTCGCTGCATTTGTGCTCGGCGGTGTGCGGGGCGTGGTCGGTGCCGATGATGTCGATCGTGCCGTCGGCCAGGGCCTCGCGCAGGGCGGTGACGTCGGCTTCTGTGCGCAGCGGCGGGTTGACCTTGTAGACGGGGTCGAAGCTGCGCACGAGTTCGTCGGTGAGCATCAGGTGATGCGGTGTGACCTCCGCTGTGATCTCCACGCCTCTGGCCTTCGCCCATCTGATGATGTCGACGCTGCCCTTGGTGGACACGTGGCAGATGTGCAGGCGCGAGCCGACGTGTTCGGCCAGGAGCACGTCCCGGGCGATGATCGATTCCTCCGCCACGGCGGGCCAGCCCGGCAGTCCCAGCTCGGCCGAGACGACGCCTTCGTTCATCTGCGCGCCCTCGGTCAGGCGCGGCTCCTGGGCGTGTTGGGCGATGACTCCGTCGAAGGTCTTGACGTATTCGAGTGCCCTGCGCATGAGCAGCGGGTCCGAGACGCAGATTCCGTCATCGGAGAAGATCCGGACTCGAGCCGCGGACCGGGCCATGGCTCCGATCTCGGCGAGGTTCTGACCAGCCAGTCCGACGGTCACGGCCCCGATGGGCACGACCTCGGTGTAGCCGGCGGTGCGGCCGAGCCGGTGGACCTGTTCGACGACGCCGGCGGTGTCCGCGACGGGGGCTGTGTTCGCCATGGCATGGACGCATGTGAACCCGCCCGAGGCCGCCGAGCGCGATCCGCTCAGGATCGTCTCGGCGTCCTCTTTGCCGGGCTCCCGCAGGTGTGTGTGCATGTCGACGAGGCCGGGCAGGGCGATGAGCCCGGTGGCGGAGACGACTTCGATGCTGCTGTCTTCGGGATCGAGCAGATCGGGGTCGACGATCGTCGAGTCCTTGATCGCGATATCGGCGACTCCTCGGCCCAGCACATCGGCGCCGCGGATCAGATAATCAGTCATTGGTCTCCTCCTGACCTGTCAAGAGACGGTACAGGACCGCCATTCGCACGCTCACTCCGTTCTCGACCTGGTCGAGGATGAGGGCGCGCGGTGAGTCGGCGGCTGCCGCTGAGATCTCGAAGCCGCGGTTCATCGGCCCTGGGTGCATGATGAATGTCTCCTTCGGCAGTCCGGCGAGCCGGGCCGCTGACAGGCCCCACAGTCGGGCGTATTCGCGTTCGTTGGGGAAGAACGATTCGTGCATGCGCTCGTGCTGGACTCGCAGCATCATCACTGCCGCATAGTCGCCGCTGTGCAGAGCCTCGTCGAGGTCGTAGTGCAATGTCACCGGCCACGTCTCAACACCCCAGGGCAGGAGCGTCGGGGGCGCGACGAGGTGGACTTCGGCACCGAGGTGGGCCAGCAGGTGGACGTTCGAACGGGCCACTCGTGAGTGAAGGACGTCACCGACGATGGCGATCTTCGCGCCGTCGAGCCCCCGTCCCCGCGGGCCGTCCTTGACGACGCCCGAGCCGGAGAAGCCGCCGAGGGCGCGGCGCAGGGTGAAGGCGTCGAGCAGAGCCTGGGTGGGGTGTTCGTGGGTGCCGTCGCCGGCGTTGACGACGGGAACGTCGATCCAACCGGTGTGGGCGAGACGATGCGGTGTGCCCGAGCCGGCGTGTCGG
Source organism: Brevibacterium marinum (assembly GCF_011927955.1). Taxonomy (NCBI): domain Bacteria; kingdom Bacillati; phylum Actinomycetota; class Actinomycetes; order Micrococcales; family Brevibacteriaceae; genus Brevibacterium; species Brevibacterium marinum. The sequence goes on from NZ_JAATJN010000001.1 coordinate 2,893,816, forward strand.
ACGACGAGAGCATCGGCGCCCATGGCGGAGATCGTCTGGATGGTGTCCTGCAGGCTCTCCCCCTTGGACACGGATGAGCCCTTCGCGGAGAAGTTGAGGACATCGGCGGAGAGCCGTTTCGCCGCTGCCTCGAAGGACAGGCGGGTCCGCGTCGAGTCCTCGAAGAACAGGTTGACCACGGTGCGTCCGCGCAGGACCGGCAGCTTCTTGACCTCGCGTTCGGAGACCTGGGTCATCTCCTCGGCGATGTCGAGGATCGCGATGGCCTCCTCTCGGCTCAGGGAGGCGGTGTCGAGGAGGTGCTTCAATCGCGGCCTCCCGAGATGGCGACCAGGTCCTCACCGTCGATTTCGGCCAGGGAGACGTTGACACGTTCGCTGCTCGAGGTGGGCAGGTTCTTCCCGACGTGGTCGGCGCGGATCGGCAGGTCGCGGTGTCCCCGGTCGACGAGGACGGCGAGGCGGACCTTCGCCGGACGGCCCAGGTCGGACAGGGCGTCGAGCGCGGCGCGGATCGTCCGACCGGAGAAGAGCACGTCGTCGACGAGGACGACGGTCTTCGAGTCGATGCCCCCGGCCGGTATCGCAGTGGGTTCGGGGGCTCGGTATGCGCCGCTGCGCAGGTCATCGCGATACATCGTGATGTCGAGGCTTCCGGCGAGTTCGCCCACCTTCTCGGGGACCGAGATGGCCGCGATCTGCTCGGCCAGGCGCCTGGCCAGGGGGACCCCGCGTCGCGGGATGCCGAGGAGCACGAGGTCGTCGCTGCCCTTGTTCGACTCGATGATCTCATGGGCGATGCGGGTCGTCGCCCGCTTCATGTCTGGAGCATCGAGCACTGTTCGCTGCGTCATGCTTCCCCTTCTCCGCCTCTCCGGACGGTGGTTAAAGGAGTGGTTCGATTCGATTGTAGCCCCGATGGGCGAGATCGATCCGCGAGTCCGGATTCCGGACTCGCGATGTCCGACTTGAGGTCGTGCCTCAGATCAGCGTCGGCTTGACGTCGAGGATGCGCGAGAGCAGCCCCGAGACGAAACCGGGCGAGTCATCCGTCGAGAACTGTTTGGCCAGGGAGACCGCCTCATCGATCGCGGCCTTGTCGGGCACCTCGTCGTTGAAGAGGATCTCCCAGGTCCCGATCTGGAGCAGAGCCAGGTCGACGGCCGGCATCCGCTCCAAGGTCCACCCCTGAGCATAGGTGGCGATGATCTCATCGATCTCCTCGCGGTGGCTCGTGATTCCGTCGACGATCTCCACCGCGTAGGCCTTCATCGGGTATTCGGGGTCGTTGGACCGCATGGTCACGACCTGATCGATGTCGAGACGCCGCTGTCCGGCCTCGAACATCAGCTCCAGGGCCCTGCGGCGAGCCCGCGTGCGCGCTGACACTTACTTGACGCGGCCCAGGTAGTCGCCGCTGCGGGTATCGACCTTGACCTTGGTGCCCTCTTCGAGGAACAGCGGCACCTGGATGTCGTAGCCGGTCTCCAGGGTCGCCGACTTCGATCCGCCCGTCGAGCGGTCGCCCTGCAGGCCGGGTTCGGTGTGCGTGATGACGAGCTCTACCGAGGGTGGCAGCTCCACCGACAGCGCGGTTCCCTCGTGGAAGGAGACCTGCAGATTCTGGTTCTCGAGCATGTAGTGGGCGGCGTCGCCGACGAGCTCGGGAGACAGCGCGACCTGGTCGTAGTCCTCGGCATCCATGAAGATGAAGTCGGTGCCGTCATTGTAGAGGTACTGCATATCGCGACGGTCGACATTGGCTGTCTCGACCTTGGTGCCGGCGTTGAACGTCTTGTCGATGCTTTTGCCGGAGAGCACGTTCTTGAGCTTGGTCCGGACGAAGGCCGGTCCCTTTCCGGGCTTGACGTGCTGGAACTCCAGCACCTGCCACAGCTGCTTGTCGATGTTGAGCACAAGGCCGTTCTTCAGGTCGTTGGTTGTCGCCACTAATCCGTCCTTCTTCGTGTCAGTCTTGGCCACCGCGAGGTGATCAGATGTGTCTGGCAGTTTCGCCAAACAGCAATTCTAGCAAGCTCGTCCATGACGGTGCACCTCAGGCCCCTCAGGTGAGGTCCGTGCCGAGCATGACCCGCGGCGAATCCACTCCGATCTCCTGATAGGCGGTGTGCAGGATGGAGATGTCGGGGATCTCCACCGTCGCGGGCGCTGCCACGTCGCCGAGGAGGACCATGCGCAGCATGGATCCGCGCGCCTTCTTGTCCCGCTTCATCGTCTCCAGCAGCTGGGGCCAGACATCGGCCCGATAGGTGGTGGGCAGACCGAGCTTGCTCAGCAGCTCACGGTGGAGGTCGACGGTCTCGATCGGAAGGCTCTTGACCATCGCGGCCACCTCCGCGGCGAAGACCATGCCCACGGACACGGCGGCACCGTGGCGCCACTGGTAGCGCTCCTTGTGTTCGATCGCGTGGGCGAGGGTGTGGCCGTAGTTGAGGATCTCCCGGCGTCCGGACTCTTCGAAGTCGTCGGCGACGACCTCGGCCTTGACCGTGATGGAGCGTTCGATGAGCTCACGCAGGACGGGACCGTCCACCTGGGCGATCTCGTCCTTCGAGTGGCTGCTCACGAGGTCGAGGATTCCGGGGTCGGCGATGAATCCGGTCTTGACGACCTCGGCGAGTCCGGTGAAGAGTTCGTTCTCCGGCAGGGTCTGCAGGGTGTCGAGGTCGACGAGGACGCCGGACGGGGCATGGAAGGAGCCGACGAGGTTCTTGCCCTCTGCCGTGTTGATGCCGGTCTTGCCGCCGATCGAGGCATCGACCATGCCCAGCACCGTTGTGGGGATGTGGATGACGGAGATGCCGCGCAGCCAGGTGGCGGCGACGAATCCGCCGAGGTCGGAGACCGCTCCCCCGCCGACGGTGATGATGGCGTCGGTGCGGGTGAAGTCGCTCTGGCCAAGCACCTGCCAGCAGAAAGCGGCCACCTGGACGTGCTTGGCCTCTTCGGCATCGGGGATCTCCGCGACGATCGCGTCGAGGCCGGTGGCGCGCAGGTCGTCACGGACGGTCTCTCCCGTGGCCCGCAGAGCCCGAGGGTGGATGACGAGCACCTTCTCCGCCCGGGGGCCGAGGAGCTCGGGCAGCTCGCCCATGAGTCCCTGCCCCACGAGAACCGGGTAGTTCCCGCCGGCTTCGACGTTGATGCGTGTGAGAGTCATTCGTGCACTTTCCCCTTTGCTGCCGCCGGGCATGACGGCCGGGCGGCTACCGAGCGCTGTAACCGTTGCGTCCTCAAGCCTAACTCTCGACTTCGCGGCCCGAGTACTTGGCATACTCCTCGGCCCGCTGCAGGCCGGTGAGGACATCGACGACGCGGTTGACGATCGTCGAGGGATGTGAGTTCGAGGCGTGGACGCGGAAGGTCGCGACCTGATCGTAGAGGGGCTCACGCTCCTTGACCAATGCCAGCCAATTCTCCACCGGAGTGCCGGCACCGCGCAGCAGTGGCCGGTGCGGGGAGTTGAGCCGGGTGATGACCGTGTCGACATCGATGTCGATGTGCACGACCTTGATCGCGTGGTGGCCCAATTGGGCGCGGGTCCCCGAGTTGAGGATCGCTCCCCCGCCGAGGGAGACGATGCCCGGCCGGTCGAGCAGTCGCCGCAGGGCACGGCGGACGACCTCGCGTTCGATGCGTCGGAAGTGGTCCTCACCGCGCTCGACGAAGATCTCGCCGATGACGCCGTACTTGTCGACGATGTTCGCGTCCGTGTCGATGAGCGGCAGATCGAGGCGGTCGGCGAGGAGGCGGCCGATCGTGGATTTGCCGGCGGCGGGCGGGCCGGTGAGGACGATGCGCGACTGCGCGGCCGGGACCGGCTCCAGTGGCGGAACCGGTTTCGGGTGCGGGCGTTGTGTCATCGGTCGATGTGGAGGTTCTCCGGAATGGAGGCCGCATAGGCGTCCAGGTTCCGTTTGGTCTCGGCCACGGAGTCGCCGCCGAACTTCTCCACCACGGCCTCGGCAAGGACGAGCGCGACCATCGCCTCCGCGACGACCCCGGACGCCGGAACCGCGCACACATCCGAGCGCTGATGGTTGGCCTTCGCGGGTTCACCGGTGGCGACGTCGACGGTCGCCAAGGCGCGTGGGACCGTGGCGATGGGCTTCATGCCCGCACGCACGCGCAGCGGGGAGCCAGTGGACATGCCGCCCTCGGTTCCACCGGCCCGGTTGCTCACGCGGTGGAAGCCGTCGTCGCCGACGGCCAGTTCGTCGTGGGCGGCCGACCCCGGACGCTTCGCAGTGAGGAAGCCGTCGCCGACTTCGACGCCCTTGATCGCCTGGATGCCCATCAGGGCTCCGGCGAGCCGTCCGTCGAGGCGGCGGTCCCAGTGCACGTGTGAGCCCAGGCCGGGCGGCAGATCGTAGACGAGGACCTCGACGACTCCGCCGAGGGTGTCACCGGCCTTCTTCGCCGTGTCGATCTCGGCCACCATGCGCGCCGACAGATCGGGGTCGAAGCAGCGGACGGGGTCGGCGTCGAGCGCGTCCACGTCGGAGGACAGAGGCAGAGGGGCTTCGGCAGCCGATTCGGCCGAGTTCTCCGCTCCCCCGATCGCCACCGTGTGGGAGACGAGCGTGATGCCGAGTTCGGCCAGGAAGTTCGCGGCTACGGTGCCCAGCGCGACGCGCATCGCCGTCTCCCGGGCCGAGGCCCGTTCGAGGATCGGCCGCGCCTCATCGAAGCCGTACTTCTGCATTCCGACGACGTCCGCATGGCCCGGGCGAGGGCGGGTCAGCGGGGCGTTCCTGGCCTGACCGGCGAGTTCGGCCTCGTCGATCGGGTCGGGACTCATCACGGTCTCCCATTTGGGCCATTCCGTGTTCCCCACCTCGACCGCCACGGGCGACCCGAGCGTGAGTCCGTGTCGCACTCCGCCGAGCAGACGGACCTCGTCCGCTTCGAACTTCATTCGCGCCCCGCGGCCGTAGCCCAACCGGCGCCGAGCCAGGCGCGCGCGGATGTCGTCCCTGGTGATCGGAACATGGGCGGGAAGCCCTTCAATGATCCCGGTCAGCGCTTCGCCGTGGGATTCGCCTGCAGTCAGCCATCTCAACATTCAACCGATTCTACAAAAGGATCGGGGCTAGGACCGACCCCAACCACATTCCGGATAGCATGGCGGGCCCGAATGCGATCGTGATCCCCCTCATCCGGCGTTGGACTGCGACCGCGATGAGCGCCCATATCCCGGCGATGAGCATCATGGCGATGAGGACGAGAGCCGGCGCCCAGGCGTCGAACAGGCCCGCAGCGGAGAAGACGACGAAGGCGAGTTTGACGTCGCCTGGGCCCATGGTGCGCACGTGCAGGACCTTGCCGACGAGGTGGAGGGCGGCGAAGACCCCAGCGGCACCGCTGCCGGCGATGAGGCCGAAGAACCAGATCCTCGGCTCCCCGATCAGCGATCCGAGGACAAGGGTGAGCAGACAGACGACGATGAGCGGGTAGACGAGCCGATCCGGCAGACGGCGGACGAGTGTGTCGGCGGTGATGAGGAACGGAGTCGCCGCCGCGACGATGCCGAGGATGAGACCGAGCAGGATGATGTCTGCCGAATTCGGTGTCCCGGGGTCGACGGTACCTGCGCTGCCGGGCGCAAAGGCACCCGTTCCCGAGTCGACGGGTATGACATGGCTGAAGGGAAAGAGCAGCACGGCGCCGGCGGCGATGAGGATGCCGGCGATCACCAGCACGGGCCCCCGCGCCGAGCGTGCCCGAGAGACGACCCCGAAGTGGGCATCGTCGGCGAGCCACCAGGCTCTCGTCTTCTCCAGCAGCAGGCCCGTGGCGGCGCTGATGAGAGTCGTCAGCCCGATGAGCATGCCGTGCAGAACCTCTGCGTCGACCACGCTGCGTCTTCCTCCTCAGCCGTGCGCCGAGGCGCTCTGCCCGTCCAGCGCCCGATACATGGCCTCCGCGATGATGCTGCGCAGGTTCTCATCCTCGGGGTCGTTCCCGCTCGTGGCCCGGTCCCCGGCTGCGGCGACGAACATTGCGGACTGGGCGACGGCCTGTTCGACCAGCATCATGGTCCCTTCGATCGGCGTGAGCCCATGTGTTTCGGCGGCACGCAGGAAGCTCGATTCCGATGCGTAGGCCACGTCGAGGGCCACACCACCGTCGCGGCCGGGCGACCAACGGAGCTCGGGAACCGCCTCGGCGGGCAGTGTCGAGATGACGAGGGCCGAGGGGGCGATCAGGGACAGGGGCGCGGTGCTCACCGACATTCCGAGCCCTCGGCCGAGTTCGAGGACGTGGTCGGCGCGATCAGGGTTCCTGACCAGGAATTCCACCGTGGTCATTCCCAGCTCACGGCAGGCCAGCAGCGCCGAGGCCGCGGTGGCCCCGGCACCGAGGACGGTGGCCCGGTCGCTGGCCTCGGCGGGGCGCCTGCGCGAGCCCAGGCTCGGTTCGAGGGCTCGGACGATTCCCTGTACGTCGGTGTTCGACACCAGCGTCGTCGTGTCCCTGCGCACGAGCGTGTTCGCCACTCCGGTCAGGCCTGCCGTGTCATCGAGTTCCCAACCGTGGATGTGCGCGAGTTCGACGAGTCGTTCCTTCAACGGCATCGTCAGCGAGAACCCGATCTGGTCCCGATGAGAGGCGAGGAAGGAGTCGAGCTCGTCGACGCCGAGGTCGAAGCTGCGATATTGGGCTTCATCGAGGCCGAGCGCCCGGAACGCCGCGCGGTGGAGCAGCGGTGATTTGGAATGGGTGATCGGTCGTCCGAGCACGGCAGCCGAGATCGTCATTCTCCCCCGCCGTCGTGCTCTTTGAGCCATTTCCGGTAGATCTCGACGTTCTTCTTGTGCTCGTCGAAGGTTTCCGCGAACTTGGTCTCCCCCGTGTCGGGGTTCGTGGCGACGAAGAACTGCCAGTCGCCCTTCGTCGGATGGAGTGCCGCTTCGACGGCGCCGGAGCTGGGCGAATTGATCGGGCCCGGAGGCAGCCCCTTCTTCTTGTAGGTGTTGTACGGACTGTCCGACTCGCGTTCCTCCTTCGTCGTCGTCAGGTCACCGCGAGCACCATGGATGTAGGCCACGGTCGCGTCCGACTGGAGCAGCTGGCCGGTCTTCGACTCAGCGGAGATGCGATTGAGGAAGACGCGGGCGACCTTCTTCCTGACCTCTTCGTCACCGGGGGACTCGATTTCGACGAGGCTGGCCAGAGTCATGACCCGATTCACCTCGTCGGGGTCGATGTCGGCCTCCTCGATCTCGAGCTTCGTCTTGTCGACCATCCGGGACACGATGTCCTCGGCGGTCCTGTCCTTGTCGAGGTCGTAGGTGGCCGGATACAGATATCCCTCGAGGCTGGGGGCATCGACGTCGAGACCGTAGTCCTTCGGAGTCTTGTCGTCGATGGCCTTGTCGACCTCTTCGGCCTTCATGCCCGACTCGACCATCGCGGCCTTGATCTGGTCGATCTGGCGACCTTCTGCGATGGTGATCCTGGGCGGTTTGATCGGATTGACGAATGCCTCCACTGCCGCTTCGGAACTCATCTTCTCGCGCAGGATGATCGGGCCGGCCTGGATCGTGATATCGCGCCGTTCGACCTCGTCGAGGAACGGCTCGGAGTTCATGATCACACCTGCTTCGACGAGCTGGTTGGCCACGGACCGTGCAGACGCACCCGGTGGAATCTCGACGGACACCTCGCTGGTGCCCGCGCCGTCGTAGTCGCCCTTGGGCCCGAACAGGTCATCGAAGACCCCGCCCGCGGCCCGGACGCCGAAGAACCCTCCGATGCCGAATACGAGGACACAGATGACGACGATGGCAGTCGTGCGACGTCTGCGCAGCATTCGCCTGTGCTTCTTGGCTTTGAGGTCGGCCCGGGTCAGCCCTTCGTCCTCTGAGAACTCACCTGGGAACGGGCTCATAGGTCACTCTCCTCGTCGGGCATTGCTCGACCGGCGGGTGCACCGGTGTTGTGTTCGAATTCGAGGGCGTTCTGCAGAATGATCACGGCGGCCTGGGCATCGACGATCTCGCGTCTCTGCCGGGAGTTCTTCCCCGCCGCGGCGAGAGCATGATGGGCCTCGACCGTGGTGAAGCGCTCGTCGACGAGCCGGATCGCCGTCGCGGTGGCGAGGCTGATCCGCCTGGCGAACTCCAGTGCGCTCACGGCCGCAGCACGGGCCGCCCCGTCGAGGGACTTCGGGTCGCCGATGAGCAGCTCGATCGGTTCGTATTCGCCGACGATCTCACGCAGCTGCCGCAGCGCTGCAGGTTCGTCGCTGCGTCGGATGACGCTCAGCGGTGTGGCGAGGATGCCATCGGGGTCGCAGGCGGCCACCCCGATGCGTACCGAACCGATGTCGAGGCCCAGACGTCGGCCTCGGCGGAAGCTCACTGGAGGGCTGCCTTGACCGCTGCGATGGCAGCGGGAATCGCGGCCGCGTCGCTGCCGCCGCCCTGCGCGAGATCGGGTTTGCCGCCGCCACCGCCGCCGAGCTCGCCACAGGCCAGGGACACGAGTTTCCCGGCCTGGCGGCCGTCCTCGCGTGAGGCCGCGGTCGTGGCGACCACGACGACCGGTTTTCCATTGCTGGTTCCGATGCCCAGGACCACGGCGGAGCGTTCGGACACGCGGGCCCGCAGGTCGGTCACGACCGTGCGGATGTCTCCTGCGTTGGACACGTCGCCGAGCTCGGCGACGACGAACAGCGTCGATCCCACGGTCTCGGCGCTGTCGAGGAACTTCCCCGCCGAGGCCAGCAGCTGCTGGGAGTTCAACCGTGCGATCTCCTTCTCCGCGTCCTTGAGCTTGCCCATCAGCTCGGCGACGCGCTCTCTCACATCGGTCCCGGGCACCTTGAGCATGTCCGAGAGCGAGGAGACGATGGTGCGTTCGGCGGCCAGGGAGCGGAAGGCGTCCATGCCCACGGCGGCTTCGATGCGGCGCACTCCCGACCCCACGGAGGCTTCGGAGAGCACGGAGATCGGTCCGACCTCCGAAGACGCACCGACGTGGGTGCCGCCGCAGAGCTCACGGGAGAACGGTCCGCCGATGTCGACGACGCGCACGACGTTCGGGTACTTCTCGCCGAAGAGCGCCATCGCGCCGGACTTCCTGGCGTCCTCGAACGGCAGGTATTCGGTGCCGACCTCATAGTTCGAACGCACGGCGAGGTTGGCGACGTCCTCGATCTCCGCGCGCATCTGCTGACTCGGAGCCTCAGGGAACGAATAGTCGAAGCGCATGTAGCCGGGTTGGTTCATCGATCCGGCCTGCACGGCGTGCGTGCCGAGGATCTCCCGGAGCGCGGCATGGACGAGGTGGGTGGCGGTGTGGGCCTGTGAGCCTTGGAATCTGTGGTCGTGGTCGACGACGGCCAGGACCTCTGCCCCGACGCGGATCTCACCGTCGATGACTTCGACCCTATGTGCGGGCAGGCCCTTGACCGGGTTCTGCACGTCGAGGACACGGGCGGTGAACCCATGGCCTTTGATGAGTCCGATGTCGGCGCGCTGTCCGCCCGCCTCGGCGTAGAACGGGGTCAGGTCGAGGATGAGGTCGGCACTCTGTCCTGGGGTCAGGACTTCCTGGGCGAGGCCGTCGACGACGATTCCGCGCACCCGGGAGTCGGCTTCGAGCCTGTCATAGCCGACGAATTCGGATGTTCCGTCCTCGAGCAGCGCCGAATAGGCCGAGAGGTCGGTGTGTCCGCCGCCCTTCTTGGCCTTCGCATCGGCCTTGGCACGCGTGCGCTGCTCGTCCATGAGTGTCCGGAAGCCCTCTTCGTCGACGTGCACGCCCTGTTCGGAGGCCATTTCGAGCGTGAGGTCGATCGGGAAGCCGTGTGTGTCGTGGAGGGCGAAGGCGACGTCGCCGCTGATGGTGCTGTCTGAACCCGACAGCGAGTCGGCCGCGTTCTGGAACAGCTGCGTGCCCGATTCCAGGGTCCGCAGGAAGGCCTTCTCCTCGGCATAGGCGATGCGGGAGATGCGATCGAATTCCACTTCCAGCTCGGGGTAGGACAGCTTCATGGCCTCCATGGACACGGGCAGCAGCTCCGGCAGGACCTCGTCCTTGACGCCGAGGAGGCGCATCGCGCGCACGGCCCGGCGCAGCAGGCGACGGAGGATGTAGCCGCGGCCTTCGTTTCCGGGCCTGACTCCGTCGCCGATGATGATGAGCGAGGAGCGGACGTGATCGGCGACGACGCGCATCTGCACATCCGGCTCATGATCGACGCCATATGTGTGTCCCGAGAGTCGGCTGGCGGCGGCGATGACGGGGAACACCTCGTCGATCTCGTACATGTTCTCGACGCCCTGGAGCAGGAACGCGACACGTTCGAGGCCCATGCCGGTGTCGATGTTCTTCGCGGGAAGCTCACCGGCGATGTCGAAGTCGACCTTGGACCGGACCTCGCTGAGTTCGAATTCCATGAACACGAGGTTCCAGATCTCGATATAGCGGTCCTCATCGGCCACGGGCCCCCCGTCGACGCCGTACTCGGGGCCGCGATCGAAGTAGATCTCGGAGCAGTAGCCGCCGGGGCCTGGCTGCCCCGTATGCCAGAAGTTGTCCTCATTGCCGCGCGGCTGGATGCGCTCGCGCGGAACAGTGGTCTCCTCGAGCCACAGGTCGATCGTCTCGATGTCGTCGGCGTGGACGGTCGCCCACAGCCGGTCCTTGTCGAAGCCGAATCCGCCGTCGGCGACGGCGTTCGTGAGCAGGCCCCAGGCGAAGCGGATGGCTTCGCGTTTGAAGTAGTCGCCGAAGGAGAAATTACCGTTCATCTGGAAGAACGTGCCATGGCGTGTGGTTTGGCCGACCTCTTCGATGTCACCGGTGCGCACGCACTTCTGCACGCTCGTGGCACGGTTGAACGGGGCGGGCTCCCGTCCGGTGAGATACGGGATGAACTGGACCATCCCGGCGATGTTGAACAGAATCGATGGATCCGAGCTGATCACCGACGCCGAGGGGACGACCGCGTGCCCATTCGCTTCGAAGTAGTCCAACCAGCGCTGTTTGATCTCTGCCGTCTTCATCCAAGGCCTTTCACATGTTGCTCGTGCACTCGTGCGCTCATCAGTCGTTAGTTTAGTGGCTCATCCACACTATGCGAGGTGCCCACGCTGCGCGCAGACGACCCGCGGGGTGAATGCACAACTGCCCGGAACATCGAGTTCCGGGCAGTTGATGTCGTGCGATCCCTCGGGAGGGTGATCAGCGCGAGTAGTGCTCGACGACCAGCTGAACCTCGACGGTCACTGGAACCTCTTCGCGCTTGGGGCGACGAAGCAGGGTGGCCTGCAGACCTTCGAGGTTGACGTTGAGGTAGCCCGGAACTGCAGGGAGGACATCCTTGTGTCCACCGGCGGCGGCGACCTGGAACGGATCCATCGATGCGCTGCGGGGGTGGACCTGGATGGTCTGTCCTTCCTTCACGCGGAAGGACGGACGATCGACCCGCTGACCGTCGACGGTGATGTGACGGTGCACGACGAACTGACGTGCCTGGGCGATGGTCCGAGCGAAGCCCGAACGCAGCACCAGCGCGTCGAGACGCGATTCCAGGAGTTCGACCATGGTCTCACCGGTCAGACCGGACAGGCGGCTGGACTCCTTGTAGATCTTGAGCATCTGAGCTTCGCGGATGCCGTACTGGGCGCGAAGACGCTGCTTCTCCTTGAGACGCACCGAGTAGTCGCTGTCGTTGCGACGGCGGGCCCGGCCGTGCTCGCCCGGAGGATAGGGGCGACGTTCGAAGTATTTCTCCGCCTTGGGGGTCAGCGGCATGCCGAGAGCGCGCGAGACGCGCGTCATCCGGCGGTTACGTGCTGGTGCTGGCACTGTATTACCTTTCATCATGATGGTGTGTCTCGACAGGCCATCGGTTCTCGCCCTGGTCGAAACGGCTGTTTCCCCGGATGGGAAGGAGGGATTGAGCGTCGAGATCCGCTCGCACCGACCGCCTTTAGCTTGCAGGCACAACAGCAGCCCATCTTAGCGGAGTTCGCTGCCCCGGTGCAACGCAACCGCCGACGGTCAGCCTTCGGTGTGGCTGGCGTCGCCATCGGGCCTTCGGCCGGTCGGCGGATTCATCGCAGCATCGGCGACTGCCGCGCCTGAGCCGCTGTAGATGTTGACGACTGCGTGGACCCCGGCCTCGGTGAAATGACCGACTTGGCCTTGGCGCTGCACGACCGCGGCGATGGTGCCGTCGAAGCCGGCGATCCGCAGCTGGTCGAGGGCGAACGTGTTCGAGTCGTGGATTGCCATGGCCAGGATGACCGTGCGGGCCGTTCCTCCTACCACCAGACGGTGCCAGAACTCATGGTCGGTGGCGTCGCCTTCCAGCACATTGAACTCATCGCGCTTGAGCTCCTCCACCACCAGGTGGTCGTTGTCGATGCCGATGACCGACAGGCCACCCCGATCGACGAGCCGTTGGTAGGCGCCGACGCCGATGCGCCCCATACCCAGCACGACCACCTCGGCGGCACCGGTGTCTATCGGACGGTCCGTCGGTCGCAGACGGGCCTCGTTCTCGTCCGGCAGGACCTCGTCGAGGCGGGCCACGATCTGCAGGCTGTAGGCATTGGCCAGTGAGGAGATGATCATGCCGATCGCCACGGCCAATGCGGTCACGGTCAGCCAATTGTCTGCGAACACCCCGTTGGCCACTCCGACCGCGACGACGATGAGCGCGAATTCGGAGAAGTTGCTCAATGCCAGGCTGGTGCGGACGCTCGTCCGGTTGCGCAGGCCGAAGAGACGCCCCATCAGGTAGAAGCTGAGGAAGTTGAAGGGGATGAGGACTGCGCACAGGATCAGCGCCAGGGCCAGATCGGCCCAGGTCGGAATCGCCTGGAGGCCGATGGTCACGAAGAAGGCGACGAGGAAGAGCTCCTTAACGCTGAACAGGGACTTGGACAGTTCGGTGGATCTGGGATGGCTGGCGAAGAGCAGTCCCATGGCGAGTGCGCCGAGGTCGCCGTGGATGCCCACGGACTCGAAGGCGAGGTAGCCCGGCCCCAGCGCCATGACCACGCCGAACAGCACGAGCAGCTCGCCTCGCCCGATGCGATCGAGGATGCGGCGCAGCACCCATGCCGCGGGAACCACGAGAACCAGAGCGAAGCCCCACGGGCTCGGCGGCTCCTCCCCCGCAACGGTGATGAACGCGACCGCCGCGATGTCTTGGATGACGAGGATGGCGATGGCGATCTGACCATAGTACGAGCCGTCGTCGGAGCGGTCCTCGAGCACCTTGACCACGAGCACCGTCGACGAGAACGAGAGTGCGAACCCCAGCAGCCCCACCGTGCCCAGACCGCCGCCCAAGGTCACGAGCCCGATGACCGCAGCGAGTCCGATCGTGCCGGCGCCGACGACAACGCTCGTGAGCATATGGAGTGCGGCAGTGCCGAAGGCCTCGGGCTGAAGCAGCGAGCGCAGATCGAACTTCAGTCCGATCGTGAAGAGCAGAAGAATCACTCCGAGGTCGGAGACCTGCTCGAGTCCGGCGAAGGCGGTGACGTCGAGGGAGTGGAGGAGAAATCCTGCGCCGAGGAATCCGACCTTCGTAGGCGATCAGGCCGAGTGCCAGGGCGACCGCGATGGTGACGATGATGTCCTCCACAGCGACCCTCCTCAGCCGATCCGGCGCCGACAGGCCCACCGTGGCCGCCGCGCTCATTCATCCTGTGCACAAAAATACCGTGTCTCAGGATCACAAGGTGGAGATGGGAGGCAGAAATCGGCGATCGTATGCCGAAATCCCTCTGCGTCAGGGTCGAATCTGCCTCAGGGTCGGAGGAGCCTCTGCAACATTTCGAGGCGCTCGGACATGGAGCGCTCCATCCCGTTGCCGGTCGGTTCGTAGTAGCGTTTGCCGCGCAGCGTCTCGGGCAGGTACTCCTGGGCCGCGACACCATGCGGATAGCTGTGCGAGTATCTGTACCCCTCACCGTGGCCGAGCTCCTTCGCCCCGGGATAGTGCGCGTCCCTCAGGTGGGCCGGGACCTGTCCGGCGAATCCGTTCTTGACGTCGGCGATCGCCTGGTCCAAGGCCATGTAGCTCGCGTTCGACTTCGGGGCCATCGCCAGGTAGGTGACCGCCTCGGCGAGGGGGATCCGACCTTCCGGCATGCCGATGTTCTGCACTGCGGTCGAGGCGGCCACCGCAATCGGCAGCGCCTGTGGGTCGGCCATGCCGATGTCCTCTGCCGCGGAGATGACGATTCGCCTGGCGATGAACCGGGGGTCCTCACCGGCGACGATCATCCGGGCCAGATAGTGCAGTGCGGCATCGACATCGGAGCCGCGGATGGACTTGATGAATGCGGAGACCACGTCGTAGTGCTGATCGCCGTTTCTGTCGTAGCGCAGCACCGTCTCGGAGCTGGCCTCGGCGCAGGCGGCCTCGGTGATGAGGATCGGTCGGTTCTCGTCCTCTGCTTTCGACTCGCCGGTTTCGCCGACCTCCTCCGACTCGTCGGAGTCGGTGTCCGATTCGCCGTCGAAGTCGGAATGGGCGGCGGTCGAGCCGTCGGCGAACTCCGCCTGCGCGGTCGCGATCCCGGCGGCCGCTTCGAGGATCGTCAGGGATCGCCTGGCGTCGGCGCCGGCGATGCGGACGATGAAGTCCTTCGCGGCCGGTTCGAGTTCGAACTGCCCGGCCAGACCACGTTCGCTGACCACAGCACTGTCGATCAGGTCGGCGACCGCGGCATCGTCGAGTGGCCGCAGCGTGAGCAGAAGGGAGCGGGACAGGAGCGGGGAGATGACCGAGAACGAGGGGTTCTCCGTCGTCGCCGCCACGAGCACGACGAGGCGATTCTCCACCGCCGGCAGCAGCGCGTCCTGCTGAGCCTTCGAGAACCGGTGGATCTCGTCGAGGAACAGCACGGTCGTACGCTGGTACATGTCACGTTCGCGCCTGGCGTTCTCGATCACCTGACGCACGTCCTTGACACCGGCGGTGATGGCGGAGAGTTCGACGAAG
Organism: Brevibacterium marinum; assembly: GCF_011927955.1. Taxonomy (NCBI): domain Bacteria; kingdom Bacillati; phylum Actinomycetota; class Actinomycetes; order Micrococcales; family Brevibacteriaceae; genus Brevibacterium; species Brevibacterium marinum. The sequence continues at coordinate 2,908,816 of NZ_JAATJN010000001.1, forward strand.
GTGCGTCCCGGTGCGTGGGAGATCACGTGCGCCAAGGTGGTCTTGCCGACCCCGGGAGGGCCCCACAGGATCACCGAGGAGGCTCCGGCCCGGTCTCCCCCGCTGGCTTCGACGAGTTGGTTCAGCGGTGAGCCGGGGAACGTGAGATGGTCCTGGCCGACCACCTCGGCGATGGTGCGCGGACGCATGCGCACCGCCAGCGGATCGAGGGCACGCCCCGCACCGGCGGAAGAACCGCCGACGCCCGGGCCAGGAGATCCCTGATCCGGGCTGTCGGAGGAGAAGAGGTCGGGACCGTCGGTCATCAGGCCTCGACGACGTCGGCTTCCGGCTCGAAGTCCACGCCTGCCTCGGCACGCTGGGCGTCGGTGATCGGTGCGGGTGCCTGGGTGAGCGGATCGTATCCTCCGCCGGACTTCGGGAAGGCGATGACTTCGCGAATCGAATCGACATCGGCGAGCAGGGACACGATGCGGTCCCAACCGAAGGCGATGCCGCCGTGCGGAGGTGCGCCGAACTTGAAGGCTTCGAGGAGGAAGCCGAACTTCTCCTGCGCCTCCTCTTCGCTGATGCCCATGATCGTGAACACGCGTTCCTGGACGTCCTTGCGGTGGATGCGGATCGAGCCTCCGCCGATCTCGTTGCCGTTGCAGACGATGTCGTAGGCGTAGGCCAATGCCGCACCCGGGTCCGATTCCAGGGTGTCGAGGAATTCGGGCTTGGGCGCGGTGAAGGCGTGATGGACCGCTGTCCAGGCTCCCCCGCCGACGGCCACGTCGCCCGCGGCCTGTGCATCGGCGGCGGACTCGAACATCGGTGCGTCGACGACCCATACGAAGGCCCAATCGCCGTCCTTGATGAGTCCGGTACGTTCGGCGATCTCGTTGCGAGCAGCACCGAGGAGGGCCCGCGAGCTCGATCGGTCACCGGCGGCGAAGAAGATCGCGTCCCCGGGGGCCGCTCCTGCGGCTGCGACGAGCCCGGCCTTCTCGGCATCGGAGATGTTCTTGGCCACGGGACCGGTCAGGGTCCCGTCTTCGGCCACGAGCACATAGGCCAGGCCCTTGGCGCCGCGCTGTTTGGCCCAGTCCTGCCAGGCGTCGAGCTGACGTCGGGGCAGGGAGCCGCCGCCCGGGTAGACGACGGAGCCGACGTAGTCGGACTGGAAGACCCGGAACGGAGTCTCGGAGAAGAAGTCGGTGAGATTGTGCAGTTCGAGGTCGAAGCGCAGGTCGGGCTTGTCGGTGCCGTACTTCTCCATCGCCTCGGCGTAGGTGATGTGCGGGATCGGCGTGGTGATCTCGTGGCCGATGAGCTTCCACAGCGCCACGAGGATCTTCTCGGCCAACTCGATGATGTCGTCCTGCTCGACGAAGGAGGCTTCGATGTCGAGCTGGGTGAACTCGGGCTGACGGTCGGCGCGGAAGTCCTCGTCACGGTAGCAGCGGGCCAACTGGTAGTAGCGTTCCATGCCTGCCACCTGCAGGAGCTGTTTGAACAGCTGCGGGGACTGCGGCAGGGCGTACCAGGAGCCGGGCTGCAGGCGTGCGGGCACCAGGAAGTCGCGGGCGCCTTCCGGGGTAGACTTCGTCAGGGTCGGGGTCTCGATCTCGAGGTATTCCTGCTCGTCGAGGACCGCGCGGGCCGCCTTGTTCGCGGCCGAGCGCAGACGCAGGGTCTTCGCCGGTCCCGAGCGCCGCAGGTCGAGGTAGCGGTAGCGCAGTCGGGTCTCCTCTCCTACGGTTCCGGCGTCTTCGGCGTGGTCGGAGACCTGGAAGGGCAGCGCTTCGGCGGGGCTGAGGACCTCGACGGTGGTGTCGACGACTTCGATCTCACCGGTGGGCAGGCTCGGGTTGGTGTTGCCCTCCGGTCGCTGGGACACGGTGCCGGTGACCTTGACGACGGTTTCGTTGCGCAGTGCGTGTGCATCGTCTTCGCGGACTACGACCTGGACGATTCCAGAAGCCTCACGCAGATCGATGAAGGCGACACCTCCGTGATCGCGACGACGGTCGACCCACCCTGTGAGGGTGACGGTTTGTCCTGCATGTGAGGCTCGCAGGCTTCCGGTTTCGTGGCTTCTCAGCACCAAGGGCTCCTTTACGATGTTTATGTGGCAGCGCGTGAACAATGATAGTCGCTCGCCGCCCGATTGCTGACACGGCCGTGGCCGACCAAGTCGTCGGCTGTGACGAGGAAGAGGATGACATTCGGCTGTGACGAGGAAGAGGATGACATGGAGACAGAGGACATGGGCACGGACGGTTCCGAGGCGGATGCGGGAACCGACCCCACTTCGGCACAGGTCGAGGTGGCGGCGGAGACCTTCCGCATGCTCGCCTCGGGCACACGTCTGCGTCTGGTCTGGACCCTGGTGAATCAGGAACTCGATGTGTCCTCACTCGCCGAGGCGATCGGTGCGGCAGTGCCCACCGTGAGTCAGCATCTGGCGAAGATGAGGTTGGCCGGGCTCATCTCCTCCCGCCGGGACGGGCGCCGGATCTTCTACACCGTCGACGACCCTCACGTGGTCTCGATGGTGCGCGAGATCTTCGATCACATCGCCCCGGACGGTTCGCTGGCCCCTGATCCGCCCGCGACGGGCACCTGAGCCGGGTCTCGGATCCTGGGGCAGCCTCCGATCCTGCGTCTCCTCAGTCCCGGTACACTCGCGGTCGGCGGTCGGCGTCGACCGGTTCCCAGGTCTGGGGATCGGCCGCGGTCTGCTCACCGGTGCGGATGTCCTTGATCTCGTGGCCGCTCTCGCCATCGGTGAACCACACGAAGGGGATCTGCCGACGTTCGGCGTATCGTATCTGCTTGCCGAACTTCGCCGCGCTCGGTGAGACCTCGCAGGCGATGTCGCGGGCGCGCAGAGCGGCGGCGACGGCATCAGCTTCGGCACGCTTGGACTCATCGGTCACGGCGACGACGGCGACCGACGGTGTTCCGCGGGTGGCGCCGATGCCGCTGTCCGGATCGAGGATGAAGGCCATGAGCCGTGAGACGCCGATCGACATTCCCACGCCCGGGTAGCTCTTCTTGCCCACCGTGACGAGGGAGTCGTAGCGACCGCCCGAGGCGACGGAGCCGAGCTCCTCGTATCCGATCAGCTGCGTCTCGTAGACAGCACCCGTGTAGTAGTCGAGTCCGCGTGCGATCTTCAGCTGCGCCACGACGACGCCGGGGGCCCTGTCATGGGCCGCACGCAGCATCGTGGTCAGGGACTCGAGGCCTTCGTCGAGCAGCGGGTGCTCGACTCCGAGCCCGCGCACCTCCTCGGCGAAGGCAGGCGAGTCGGATTCGATGGCGGCCAGCTCCAGGCACAGTCGCTGCTGCTCGTCATCGGCTCCGGCTTCGGCGGCCAACAGCTTGCCCACCTCGGCGGGACCGACCTTGTCGTACTTGTCGAGGCAGCGCAGCACCGCCTGGATGTTGCTCAACCCGATGCCTCGGGCGAAGCCTTCGAGCAGTCTGCGGTCGTTGACGACGATCCTGATCGGTGGCACACCCAAGGGTGCCAGTCGGCTGAAGGCGTCTGCGACGGCCAGCGGAATCTCGACCTCGAAGTGCCCGGGCAGCTCCGCCTCGGCGATGACGTCGATGTCGGCTTGGATGAACTCCCGGTACCGGCCCTGCTGCGGACGCTCCCCGCGCCACACGGGTTGGATGCGTGCGGCCCTGAACGGGAAGCTGAGTTCGTTCGCATTGTCGGCGATGTAGCGGGCCAGCGGCACGGTGAGGTCGAAGTGCAGACCCAGCGGATTGCGCTCCGTGCCTTCGGAGTGGAGACGGCTGACGGCGAAGATCTCCTTGTCGATCTCCCCGTCCTTGGCCAGGTGGCTGATCGGCTCGACCGCCCGGTGGTTGAGTGCCGAATACCCATGCAGTGCGAAGGTGTGGTCGAGGACGTCGATGACGGACTTCTCGATTACGCGTTCGGCAGGCAGTCGTTCCGGGAATCCGGACAGTCGGGCTGACTTCGCCATTGTTCTCCTTGGTGTTCTTCGTCTCTGATGGTGGTTCGCCGGTGCCGGCTGTGCTCGTGTGCGCTAGAGGAACGGGTTCGTCGCCGATTCGTGTCCAACTCGTGACCTCGGGCCGTGTCCAGGATAGATGGGAACGTCGGGCAGCGTGGTGAAGGCCCGCAGCGATTGCGCCATCGCCGAGGCGTCTCCTCCCGGCAGGTCGACCCGTCCGATCGCTCCGGCGAAGACCACGTCGCCGGTGAAGATGATCTCCTCACCGTCGGCGTGTACGCGCAGGAGCGTGGATCCCTCCGTGTGTCCCGGAGCGGCCAGGGCCGTGATGGTCAGGCCGGCGACCTCGAGGGTCTGGGCGTCGACGAGGGCGTTGACCTCGGGCGCCGACCACCCCCTGACGAGGGGCTCGAGCATCTGCGCGAACTGCGGGCTCAGCGTCTCGGCGGGTTTGTCCAGGCGGTAGCGGTCGGGGTCGCCGAGGTGGACCGGCACATTCCACCGGGACAGCACATCGGTCAGCCCGAGGACATGGTCGGGGTGGCCGTGGGTCAGCAGCACGGCACGGGGCACGAGATTCTCCTCCTCGACGATTTCGGCGAGGCCGGGTGCGCAGTCGAATCCCGAGTCGATGAAGACGCAGTCGTCTTCGCCCTCTGCTCGGACGGCATAGCAGTTGACATCGAGGAATTCGGCGGTGGTCGAAAATACATCCATGCTCAAAGTCTATCGAGAGCCCGGTGCTTGGTTATGCTGGGATAACGTCAATCAGGAAATCGAGTGATCTGCAGGCACAGTGCCCCGCAGGTTCGACCGATGGAAACAAGGTGAGAATCATGTCGACCCCGACGCCGAAGCCGGTCCCGCGCCCGTCATCCCTGCCCCGCCCGCAGACGCCTCAGACCGTGGTCGGCACGACCGTTGATCATGATGCGGAAGTTCGACGAGCAGCGGATCACGGCCGCGCCGACCAGGAGGGCAACGTCTTCGTCGTCACCGCTGAGGGCGAGCGGGCGGTCGGGCAGTATCCGGATGCCAGTCCTGAGGACGCCTTGGAGTACTTCGCCAAGAAGTATGTCGAACTCGTCGAACACGCGGTTCACCTGCGCAACCGCCTGTCCGCCGGAGCCCCGGGCCGCGAGGTGGCTTCGGCCGCGAAGACCCTGCAGGAGTCGGTGCCCGATGCCAATGTCGTCGGGGACCTCAGGGGGCTGTCTGCGACCTTGGACACCCTGATCTCCGATGCTCAGGACACGGAATCGAGGCAGGCGGCCAAGGCCGAGGCCGCGAAGCTCGATGCGGCCCAGGAGCGCGAGGAGATCGTCGCCGAGGCAGAAGCGCTGGCGAAGCGCGATCCCGCGAAGATCCAGTGGAAGCAGTCGGGAGCGCGTCTGCGTGAGCTCTTCGGCCAGTGGAAGGAGATGCAGCGCAACGGTCCCAGGCTCCCCCGTGCCGTGGACCAGGAGCTGTGGGGCCGATTCTCGCAGGCTCGGAACACCTTCGAGCACAAGCGGAAGGAATTCTTCGCAGAGCTCGACAAGCTCAATTCCGAGGGCAAGCGGATCAAGGAGAAGATCGTCGCCGAGGCGGAATCACTGTCGGACTCGACCGATTTCCGCACCGTGTCCCAGAAGTACAAAGAACTCATGAGTCAGTGGAAGAAGGCCCCGCGGGCCTCCCGCAAGGACGATGATGCCCTCTGGGCACGCTTCCGGGCCGCGCAGGACGTGTTCTTCTCCGCCCGTGATGCCGAGAATGCTGCGATCGACGAGGAGTACAGGGGAAATCTTGCGGTCAAGGAGGAGATCCTGACCAGAGCGCAGGCTCTGCTGCCTATCCGAGACATCGCGGTCGCGAAGAAGGAGCTGCGCGTCATTCAGGACGAGTGGGAGGCCGCCGGGAAGGTTCCTCGTGCGGACATGTCCCGGATGGAAGGCGGTCTGCGTGATGTCGAACGTGCGCTCTCCGAGGCCGAGGACGCCGAATGGAAGCGCAGCAACCCGGAGACAAAGGCACGGACGTCCGGCGCGCTGAGCCAGCTCGACGATTCGATCGCGGAACTGGAGCAGACATTCGAGAGGGCCAAGTCCAGCGGCGATGACAAGGCCGTCGCCGAGGCACAGAGCGCGCTGGATGCGCGTCGCGCCTGGCGGGATCAGTTGACTCAGACGGCGGCCGAACTGGACTGACGTCTCCGGCAGCGCCCGTCGGCCCCACTGCGGCCGGACAACGACCGGACACGACTGCCTCGTCCCTCCACAGCCCGTCGGACACGAGTCGGGACTTATCCACAGATTGGGGCAGCGGTCTTGAACACGCCTCCAGGCAGCGCAATAGTGGCTGTATGGAGGCGATGTTTCACCTGCGGGACTACAGCTACGAGCATCTCACGGAGCTCACGCTCGATGGCCTGCTGACCCGACTGACCGAAACAGCCTGGGTGCGCAAGGGCGCCGTTCTCGGCCCGGAGGACCGCATGGCGGCGCTGCATGCGCAGATCCCACCGCATCTCGTCCTCTCCCACGCCGTGGCCTGGTGGGTCCACAGCGGGCTCGGACGGGCGCCGAGCCCGCTGACGTTCATCACCTATCCGCGGCGACGCTACGTCGACGGCAACGATGTCATCGTCCACGAACTCACGATTGCCGAGAACGAGTGGCAGCTCATCGACGGCCAGCCCATCACCACGGAGGAGCGGACCCTCTACGACCTGCTGCTTCCACATCTGCGCTGCCCCGACGACCGATCGGCCCAGAGCGTGGGCAACCTCATCGACGAACTGCCCAACAGAGCCAGACAGCGGTTCCGCCTGTATCTCGATGAGGTCACCCGCAGACCCTATGTGGCACATATGCGGTCCGTCTTCGAACGCGCCTGTGCCACCGCCGACCGCCGCCTGCGCTGATCAACTGATGACCCACTCCCGGGCTCGTCAGCCGTCCTGCACCCCGAGCGCGTCGACCGTTCGGCGTGTGGGCTCGTCAGCCGCCGGCGATGCGATAGACGTCGAAGACCCCTTCGACCTTTCGAACGGCGGACAGCACGGTGTCGAGGTGGCTCGCGTCGCTCATCTCGAAGACGAACTTCGACTGCGCCACCCGCGCCCTTGAGGTCCCGACCGTGGCGGAGAGGATGTTGACGTGGGTTTCGGTCAGCACCTTGGTGATGTCCGAGAGCAGACCGGAGCGGTCGAGGGCCTCGACCTGGATCTGGACGAGATAGATGCCGCTGGTGGTCTCGCCCCAGGAGACTTCGACCATCCGCTCGGGTTCACGTTCGAGTGACTTCACGTTGGGACAGTCGACACGGTGGACGGACACGCCGGAACCGCGAGTGACGAATCCGAGTATCTCGTCTCCGGGCACAGGGGTGCAGCAGCGGGCGAGTTTGACCAGAACGTCGTCGACGCCCTTGACGGTCACACCCTCGGGTGAGGAATGATGCCCCGATGACTGGCCGGTGCGGTTGCGCGGCGATGGCGGCAGGACCGGTTCGTCATCCTCCTCGCCGACCTCCTTGGCGAGAAGATCGACCACATGGGCCGCCGAACTCACGCCGTTGCCGATCGCGGCATACAGCGCGGTGACATCGGGCAGGCGCAGCTCAGTGGCGACGACCTGCAGGGCTTCCTGGCTCATCAGTGCCGACGCCGACAGGGTGTGCCTGCGCATGGCGCGTGCCAGCTGTTCGCGACCGTTCTCGATCGCCTCTTCGCGGCGCTCCTTCGAGAACCATTGACGGATCTTGCTGCGGGCGCGCGGACTCTTGACGAAGCCCAACCAGTCGCGGCTGGGGCCCGCGTTCTCGTCCTTCGAGGTGAAGACCTCGACGGAGTCGCCGTTCTTGAGCTCGGTGTCGAGCGCAACCAGGCGTCCGTTCACCCGAGCACCCATGGTCTTGTGTCCGACCTCGGTGTGCACCGCATAGGAGAAGTCCACGGGCGTCGCTCCCGCCGGCAGGCTCATCACGTCGCCTTTGGGAGTGAAGACGTAGACTTCCTTCGAGTTGACCTCGTAGCGGAGGTTGTCGAGGAACTCGTCGGGGTCGCTGACCTCCCGCTGCCATTCCAGCAGCTGACGCAACCACGCTGCGTCATCGACCGCGCCTGCGTCGGAGACCTTGACCGAACGGGCGGTGTTCGAGGTGACGGCCTTCGACGCACTCCGCCGATCCTTGTACTTCCAGTGCGCGGCCACACCGAACTCGGCCCGACGGTCCATCTCGTGGGTCCGGATCTGGATTTCGACGGGCTTCCCATTGGGACCGATCACCGTCGTGTGCAGGCTCTGGTACATGTTGTACTTCGGCATCGCGATGTAGTCCTTGAACCGTCCCGGAACCGGGTTCCACCGAGCATGGACGATGCCGAGGGTCGCATAGCATTCGCGCACAGTCTCGACGAGCACTCGCACACCGACGAGGTCATAGATGTCGGCGAACTCGTGTCCGCGGACGACCATCTTCTGGTAGATCGAGTAATAGTGCTTCGGCCGCCCGGTGATCGCGGCTTCGATCCCTGACTCCACGAGCTCCGATTGGAGCTCGTTCGAGACCGTGGCCAGGTACTTCTCACGTTCCGGGGCACGATCGGCGACGAGGCGGACCACTTCGTCATAGACCTTGGGATGGAGCACTTGGAAGGACAGGTCCTCGAGTTCCCATTTGATCGTGTTCATACCCAGGCGGTGAGCCAGCGGAGCGTAGATCTCGAGGGTCTCCCGTGCCTTCTTCGCACTCGAGGAGGCAGGGACGAACCGCCAGGTGCGGGCATTGTGAAGACGGTCGGCGAGTTTGATGACGAGGACGCGGATGTCCTTGGCCATCGCCACGATCATCTTCCGCACCGTCTCAGACTGCGCCGCCTGGCCGTAGGTGAGCTTGTCGAGCTTGGTGACGCCGTCGACCATTGCCGCGACTTCGGGACCGAACTCCTCGGTCAGCTCCTTCAGCGAGTAGGACGTGTCTTCGACGGTGTCGTGCAGCAGTGCCGCTGCCAGGGTCACCGGAAGCATGCCGATCTCGGCGAGGATCGTGGCAACGGCCACGGGATGTGTGATGTAGTCGTCGCCCGACTTCCGGGTCTGACCGCGGTGTGCCTGCTCAGCGATCTTGTAGGCGCGCACCACCTGGTCGATATCGGCTTTCGGATGGTTCGACTGCAGCGCCCGGATCATCGGGCCGAGCACGCGTGGGTAGCCGGGGTTGTTCTGTGCCCTGGCTGCCCACCACGCTAGACGGGAGATGCCTCGCGGACGGCGCGAATCGGCGGAAGAAGCCATGACATCCCCTTTCTGCTCAGACTTCGGAGTGAATCACCGGTGGAACATCCTCTGCTCCATCCTTCAAGCGTAGTTCACGCACGGCCTCTTCCTGTTCCTTGACCGCGGGTTCATTGGATCGCAGGAGCGCATAGAGCGGGCTGGCGACGAACAACGTCGATGACGCTGCCACAATCATACCGATGAACAGGGACAAGGAGATGTCGATCAGAGTTCCAGCATTCAGAGCCAGGACGCCGATGAAGAGAATCGAAGCAACGGGCAGCACGGACACGACCGTCGTGTTGATCGAACGAACCGTAGTCTGGTTGACGCCGAGGTTGACCAGCTCGGAGAACTTCAGGTTGCGTCTGTCCTTGAAGCGGGTCGTATTCTCCCTGATCTTGTCGAAGACCACCACGGTGTCGTAGAGAGAGAAGCTCAAAACGGTGAGGAATCCGATGACCGCTTCCGGTGTGACTTCGATTCCAGTAGCCGAGTAGATGCCCATAGTCACGACCATGACAACGACCAGACCGATGATCGCAGCCAGCGACATCTTCCAGGTCCGGAAGTACAGGGCCATCACGATCATCGCGATACCGACGAAGATCACCAGGGCTCGAATCATCTTCTCGGTCACGTCCTGACCCCATTCGGGACCGACGAACGTCGATGTGACGTCTTCGGCTTTGACGTCGTAGCCGGCGACGAGGGCATCGCGGACTTCCTGCATCTGGGGGTCGCTGAGCTGATTCGTCTCAACCTGCACCGCAGTGTCGCTCGTCGGAGTCAGCCGCGGTTCGGATTCGGGGACCACATCGGTGACGATGTCCCGGCCCTTCTTCTCCGATGTGTCGCTGACATGGTCGATCTGGAACTGCGAACCGCCTTCGAAGGCGATGCCGAAGTTGAACCCGGCGATGAGCGGGACGAGCAGGGACAGAACCACAAGGACTCCGGAGATTCCCAACCACAGCTTCGCCTTGCCGACGAAGGGGATCGAGGTTTCACCATTGTGGAGGCGGTTGCCCCAGGCAAAGAACCGTTTCACTTGTCTGCCTCCTTGCCCTCGTCGGCAGATTCTTCGGCGGCCCTCTTCGCAGCCGCCTTCCGCTCTGCGATCGTGCCGCCGGTTCGTCCCGAGCTGCCCGGGTCCTTGACCTTCTTCTTCGACTTCTTCTCAGCTTTGGCAGGCTTCGAAGCCTTCGACTCTGCTGCATCATCTGTAACCGCCGAGCCCTCGGCGGACGCTGCAGAAGCAGACGACTCGTCAGATTCGGCCGATGACTCGACGGTCGAAGTCTCGGGTGCCTCCTCTTCGTCCGTGGAGGACATTCCCGCCTTCCGGGCTCGAGCCTTCTCCCGTCGTCGTCCCTCTGGCGACTTCTCCGAGTCGTCGATGCTGAGGTTGAGGGCACCACGGTAGGCCGCGGGTTTGACACCGAGCATACGCGGGTCCATACCGGACATCGGATGTCCCTGGCCGAAGAACTTCGTCCGTGAGAGGACTTCGAGAATCGGATGGGTGAAGAGGAAGACGACGATCACGTCGACGATCACCGCCAGGCCGAAGGTGAAGGCAAATCCTCGCACCGATCCCACGGCCAGGATGTAGAGGATGACCGCGGCGAGCATATTCACGCCCTTCGAGGCGTAGATCGTGCGTTTGGCACGGTCCCAGCCGACCTCGACGGCGGACAACAGATTCCGTCCACTGCGCAATTCGTCTCTCACACGTTCGAAGTAGACGATGAACGAGTCGGCTGCCATGCCGATGCCGATGATGATACCGGCCAGGCCCGCCAAGGACAGGCGATATCCGTATCGCCAGGACGACACCAGCAACAGGAGGTAGGTGAGCACACCTACGACGACGAGGCTCGAGACCGTCACGAGTCCGAGCACGCGGTATTGCAGGAGGGAGTAGACGACGACGAGGATGAGCCCGGCGAGGCCCGTGAGCAGACCGATGTTGAGGTAGTTCGTTCCCAAGGTCGGCGAGATCTGGTCCTCGCTCTGCACTTGGAAACTCAGCGGCAGAGAACCGTTTTTGAGCTGGTCGGCCAGCGTTTCCGCTTCATCGAGGGTGAAGTTGCCTGTGATCTGAGCATTGCCATCGGTGATGGGTGTATTCGATGAAGGTGCTGACAACACGTTTCCGTCAAGCGCGATGGCGAACTGGTTGTAGGGCTGCTGCTTTCCGGTGATGTCCGAAGTGATCTGCTTGAAGATCTCACGCCCGGTACTGTCGAACTCGAGGTTCACCGCAGGCTGGTTGGTCTGGACTCCGTTGGCTCCGGCTTTGTAGCCGGCATTGGCATCTGCCAAGTGTTCCCCCGAGAGCTCGACAGGACCGAGGATGTACTTGGCCTCGCCGTCCTTGCCACAGGAGACGACAGGCTCGTCCGCGGGCTGCTGCTGTCCACCGGACCGGTTCTTCGGATCGGTGCAGTCAAGCTCCGAGTACTTCTTGATGATCTTGTCCGTCTGCCATTCGTCGGTGTCCTTTTCGGGATCGAACAGCGGACGCGGGGTCGAATCGGTGACCTTCGTGTCTTCGCCGTCTCCGGAGGCCTTCTCTCCGGCTGCCTGAGATCCGCTCGTATCCCCGGATTTCTCGGCGTCCTTGCCGGGAACGCTGCCACCTGCTTCGGCGACTTCGCCGCCTCCGGCAGGAGCGTCTCCGCCTTCCTGACCCTGGGCACCGTCGCCACCGGTGAGATCCTTGAGACGCTCCTTCTCCTCGTCGGTGAGGCCCTCGGAGGGATCCTGCTGCTCTCCCCCGCCGCTCTCTTCCTGTTCCTTCTGGACCTGTTCCTGGGAACGGGGGTCGCCGACGAGGGCAACCCGTCGGAAGACGAGCTGGGCGGATGAGCGAACCAGTTCGCGTGTCTCCTCGTCCGGATTGCCCGGCAGGTTCACAACGATGTTGCGATCGCCCTGCGTCGTGATCTCGGCTTCGGACACACCGGTCGAATCCACACGCTGCCGGATGATCGCTACAGCCTGGTCAAGCTGCTCTTGGCTGATATCCGTGTCCTCTGAAACCTGCGGCTCCAGGATGATCGACGTTCCACCCTCGAGGTCCAGAGCGAGCTTCGGAGAGGTCGTGGCATCGGAGAACACGACACCGCCGGCGATGACGCCGAGGAGCAGTGCGGTGATGATCGACAGCCACAGAAAACGCAAACCAGGACGTGGTTTATCTTCAATATCGGACACGTTTCAGCTTTCGATTGAGTGCAGTGAGCGAAGTCAGTTCTTCTTGTTGTTCTCAGAGTCCGAAGAATCGGCGTCCGACGTGTCAGAATCGGTGTCACCGGAGTCGCCCGCGACTTCGTCGGCATCCGTGGAACCGGAGGCGTCCTCGTCGACCGCGGATCCTGCTTCGTCGGCAGGCTCAGCATCTGCAGTCGCTCCGGCGTCGGCGCCGTCGACTTCGTCCGTGCCGAGATCTGCATCGGCAGAGCCGGTCTCGGCGCGCTTGCGCTCGTTCATCGCATCGAGTTCTGCATCGGTGATGGCAGGGGTTTCCCCGCTCTTGGTCTTGTCTGCAGGCTCGGCAGGCGCGGCAGCGGCTCCATCGGCTGCGGCGACTTCGCCCTCAGGGTTGTTGACCTGCCCGATCGCCTGCCGATGCACGCGCAGGACGGTGCCGGGACCCGACTCGAGGGTGACCTGGTTGTTCTCGTCGTCGATCGACAGGACGGTGCCGAAGACGCCGAACGTCGTCATCACGGTCGCCCCGGGCACGAGTCCCGATTTGATCTGCTCTGCGCGCGCCTTCTGCTTACGGCGAGAATTGAATAGGAAAAAAATAAGCAGCGCAGCAAGCGCAAGAGGGATCAATAAATCCACAGGTATCTACCTTTCATAAGAACGAACCAGTCAACCAGCTTAGTTCGTACCGAGTACTCAAGGCGAACTCAATTGCCGGAATCAGAACTCATAGTTTGCTGGGATCTGCATTCCCAGGTGCTTCCATGCCGCCGAGGTCGCGACCCGGCCGCGCGGTGTCCGGCTGATCAGCCCCTCTCGCACAAGATACGGTTCCGATACGGTTTCGACGGTATCGGCCTCCTCACCGACGGATACCGCGATCGTGCCCAGTCCCACCGGCCCCCCGGCGAAGCGCTTGCACAGCACCTCCAGCACGGAACGGTCGAGGCGGTCGAGGCCGCGTTCGTCGACTTCGTAGACCTTGAGTGCCTTCAGCGCCGCGGCCTCGTCGATGACCCCGGTTCCCCGCACCTGGGCCCAGTCGCGGACTCGCCTGAGCAGACGGTTCGCAACACGGGGAGTGCCGCGAGAACGCGTCGAGATCTCCTGCAGACCTGCCGGTTCCGCTTCGATTCCCAGCATGTCGGCCGACCGCCGCAGGACCGTGAGCAGGTCAGCACTCGAGTAGAAGTCGAGAAGCCCGGTGAAGCCGAAGCGATCACGCAGCGGTGCGGGAAGGAGCCCGGATCGCGTGGTGGCCCCGACCATCGTGAACTGGGGCAGGTCGAGCGGGATGGCGGTGGCACCGGGCCCCTTGCCGACGATGACATCGACGCGGAAGTCCTCCATCGCGACATAGAGCATCTCCTCTGCGGCGCGTGCCATGCGATGGATCTCATCGATGAAGAGGACCTCGCCCTCTTCCAGGGACGACAGAATCGCCGCCAGATCACCGGCATGTTGGACTGCCGGACCGGATGTCACGCGCAGGCTCGATTGCATTTCGTGCGCGATGATCATCGCCAATGTCGTCTTGCCCAATCCGGGAGGACCTGAGAGCAGCACATGGTCAGGAGCACCGTTGCGCGCCTTGGCCGCGTCGAGGACCAAGGACAGCTGCTCACGGACCTGCGGCTGGCCGATGAAGTCCTGGAGCCCCTTGGGCCGCAGTGCGGCTTCCGCATCACGCTCGGCAGTCTCCGCTCGCCCCGAGACCAGACGCTCTTCTTCGGCCCCGGTCAGGTCCTGGTCGCCGAAGTCCATCTCGTACGAAGAGGCCCCACCGACATGGGATGCCCCCTCGTCAGCGGCGGTCGCCTTGCTTCGGGAGGCGTCGGCCGAATCGCCGAATGCGGCTGAACTCGTCACTTCCGCGCACCCAGAACCTTCAGCGCCGCCTTGAGCAGCGTCGACGTCCCGGCGTCCGGTCCGAGATCCTTGACCACCTCTTGCACGACGTCTGCAGCTTGAGCCTCTTTCCACCCGAGCCCGACAAGCGCCTCGACGACCTGCTGGTTCGAACCGCCGAACGACAGCTGTTGGCCCGGCTCCGATGCGGCCGGCTTCGGCAGCTTGTTCTCGAGTTCGAGGATGATCCGGGAAGCACCCTTCTTGCCGATGCCGGGAACGCGAGTCAGCAGATTGGCGTCCTGCTCAGAGATCGCCGCCGCCAGTTCGTCCGGCTCCAGCACCGAGAGGATGGCCATCGCCAGGCGGGGTCCGATGCCGGAGATCGACAAGAGCACTTCGAAGGTGCGGTTCTCGTCTTCGGTGGTGAAGCCGAAGAGCGTCATGGAGTCTTCCCGTACGACCAGTGTGGTCACAAGCTCGATGTCGCCACCGTGGCGAGTCTTCGACAGCGTGTCCGGCGTGACGTTGACCCTGCGTCCCACACCGTAGGTGAGAATGACGAGGTGGTCAGCTGCGATGCGGTGGACCGTACCGCTGAGAAAACTGATCACGGCGTGCCTTTCGTGTGGGAACACTTGTACGAATCCAGGCTAGCAGGACTTCCCCGTCCCACAGACTCGACATACCGACGGTATCAATCGCCGAGCTCATTTCGCGTTGCGCAGGGCCTTGGCCCACTGCGCCTGTGCCTTGGTCAGGCCCGAGCCCTGACGTCCGCCTCCCTTGCGCTCGGTGAGGTCCTTCTTGGCTCCGGGCGTCGACTGCGCGCTCAGAGCCCCACGCCACGAGTGGCAGATCGAAATGGCGAGTGCGTCCGCGGCATCCGCGGGTTTCGGGGGCGCATCCAGTTCGAGGATGCGGGCCACCATGTTCGTGACCTGCTTCTTGTCCGCGCGGCCCGAGCCGGTGATCGCGGCTTTGACCTCGGAGGGGGTGTGCATGGCCACGGGCAGCCCCCGCCTGGCGGCCAGGCCCATGGTCAGGCCCGAAACCTGAGCGGTGCCCATGATCGTGGAGACATCGTTGCGAGCGAAGACGCGCTCGATGGCCACGACATCGGGACGGTAGGTGTCCAGCCAGCTGTCGAACGCCTCGGCGAGGGCGCCCAGACGCAGGTCCACGGAGTCCGAGGACGGCGTCCGCAGAACATCCACCGCCACCATCGTGGCCTTGCGGGCGGGCAGGGTATCGATGACACCCAGCCCGCACCTGGTCAGGCCGGGATCAACACCGAGAATTCTCATCAGGCATCGAGTTCGGCGAGGACCTCGTCGCTGACATCGGCGTTGGAGTAGACATTCTGGACCTCATCACTGTCCTCGAGGGCGTCGATGAGATTGAAGACCTTCCGGGCGGTGTCTGCGTCCAGGCTGACCTCCAACTCGGGGACGAAGGACGCCTCTGCCGAGTTGTAGTCGATTCCCGCGTCGACGAGCGCCGTGCGCACATCGACGAGGTCGGTCGCCTCGCAGATGATCTCGAAGGTCTCTCCCTCGCTCTTGACCTCTTCCGCGCCGGCGTCCAAGGTGGCGAGGACGATCGCGTCCTCATCGGTGCCTTCGGCCGAGACGATGATGACGCCCTTGCGATTGAAGTTGTAGGTCACCGAACCGGGGTCTGCCATGGACCCGCCGTTGCGCGTCACCGCCACGCGGACCTCCGAGGCCGCTCGGTTGCGGTTGTCGGTCAGGCATTCGATGAGCAGGGCGACGCCGCCGGCCGCATAGCCTTCGTAGAGAATGTTCTCGTAGTTGACCGCAGAACCGTCGAGGCCGCCTCCGCGTTTGACCGCGCGAGAGATGTTGTCGGCCGGGACCGAGTTCTTCTTCGCCTTCTGGATCGCATCGAACAGCGTCGGATTGCCTTCGGGATCAGGACCACCGTTTCGAGCGGCAACCTCGATGTTCTTGATCAGCTTGGCGAAGAGTTTGCCGCGCTTCGAATCGATGGCAGCTTTCTTGTGTTTAGTCGTTGCCCATTTGGAATGACCTGACACTGGTGTTCCTTCCTATAGATACAGCCTTCAGAGTCTATACGCGTCCCTCAGTCGATGACGAGGGGATTCTCGGGCACCGAGCCCGCCGTGACGAGATCCATGAGGCTGAGCAGGTTCTTCGGGTAGATCGTTTCGGTCGTGGCCATCAGCTCCGTGCGGGACCACCAGCGAAATTCGAGCAGACTGCGCTTTTCGATGTCCGTCCACACGGCGTCCTCGAGCTCGATGTCCTCGCTTGTGCGGAACGCGAAGTACGTCTCGATCTGATGCAGCGATCTCTCCGTGAATTCGAAGATCTCATCGCGGGTGGCCAGGGGGCCGATGAGTTCGGCGGGTTCGCATTCGAGCCCCGTCTCCTCGGCGACTTCGCGAGCTGCGGTCTGTGCGGGGGTCTCTCCCATCTCGGAACCGCCGCCGCATGTCATCCACCACTGATGAGTGGGCATGAGCAGATCCTGCGCTCGAATCAGGAGAACCTCGTCGCGCTCGTTGAGTAATACGACCCGTGAGGCTTTACGAGGTTTCATGCTTCTCCAGGGGTTGACGATGAACTGACGCAGTTTGTGCAGAATAGTGAAGCGGCGAGCATTCAGCAAGACCGCTATCGTAACCGACTGAACGATATCGGGAAGAGATCACGCGGCCAAGTCGATGCCCATCGTCGGCACGCATCATCACGGGTAGGGCGCGGTGATGCCGTCCGCGCGCAGTGAGGTTCCACCGCGTTCGGAGCGAGCGCGCGACGGTCGGGGATGTCAGGGGTGAGGAGCACGCCTCTGCGGCGGTGGTGTCGACCATCGGCTCAGCGAGTCGCCGAGGTCGTCTGATCGTCGACATCCGCGTCGACGTCGTCGCCCAGATGCCGGTCCCACCAGTCGAGCATCGCTTCGAACCGCTGCTGCCGATGCCGCGGCTGGCCCGAGCGTGAGAGCTCATGGTTCTCCCCCGGGAAGATGAGCATCTCGGTGTCCGTGCCGGCCCGCTGCAGTGCGGCGTAGTACTGCTGCGCCTGTTCGAGCGGGCAACGGAAGTCGAGTTCGGAATGCATCACCAGGCTGGGCGTGCGCACCTGCCAGGCGTGGGCCAACGGTGACTGCGCCGCGATGGCCCGCGGGTCTCGTGTGGTGTATTCCTCGGAGAAGAAACGACCGATGTCGGAGGTGCCGACGAAGCTGGTCGGGTCCAGGTAGCCGCGTTCGACGATGGCCGCTTCGAAGCGGTGGTCGTCTGTGGTGATCATCGCGGTGAGGTAGCCGCCGTAGGAACCGCCTTGGACGCCCAGGCGACTCGAATCGAGGTCGGGATCGGCTGCCAGTGCGCTGTCGAGGACAGCGAGGACATCGGCCATCGCGGGCTCTGCCATGTTCCCTCGCACCGCGGTCCCCCATGTCCGGGTGCGTCCGCCCGAGCCCCGGGGGTTCGCGTAGACGACGGCGTATCCCGCCGAGGCGAGCACCTGGGTTTCGTCGAACCAGCCGTGAGTGTACTGGGCGAAGGGTCCACCGTGGATGTTGAGAATGACGGGAAACGGTCCCGGGCCGCTGGGTTTCGCGAGCCAGCCGGTGATGGTGCCGTCTTCTCCGTCGACTCGCAGCAGCTGCGGGAGGACCGAGTTGGCAGGGGCGGGATGCTGTCTGAGGACCGTCGGTGCGTGTGGGCCGGCAGCTCCCTCTTTCGCGAGTGCCCCTGTGCGTGTGGCGAGCCTGGTCCGTGCCAGCACGGCCCCGCTCGTCGGAGTCTGTGCGGTGAAGACCACGGAATCTCCGGCGACGTCGAAGCCGTTGACCACGGTGGTGTCATCGGTGAGGAAGTCCAGTTCGTCGAGCCCGACCATCTGCGCGGTCACGTCGATCGCCGCGATACGGGTGGCGCCGTCGGTGTCGACGGCAGCGATGACGGCAGCGCCTGTCGGTCCGGATCCCTGGGGCGCGGCGGAGCCGTCTGCACCGGTGCCGGCGATCCGGGGCCTGATCGCTGCGATCGAGACGGTCTCAGGGTCGGTCAGACGTCGCGTCTTCCCCGTTCGCAGCTCATGGACGAAGAGGCCGGGCATCTGCCCGACGAAGTCCAATTCGTCACGCGTGAGTTCATTGCCGACCATCAGCAGCGTCTCGTCGTCGATCCATCGGTGCATGTCCACGCTCATCCGCGGCAGTTCCACAGCTTCCGGATCCTGGCCGCCGAGCAGCCATACGGTCGAGCGGAGGTCGGGCTCACCGTGGTCGGGCTCCAGTGGGGCGAGAACGCTGATCCGCTCCCCGCCGGGTGAGAACTGTGGGTCGTGGACATCGGATTCGGGGGTCTTGAGAAGTGTCGACAGCGGCACCTCGGCTCCGCCTGTGATTCCGGACTTGCCCAATCCGGGTTCGACGAGGTCGACGAGGAATGCCCGTGCAGGACGATCGTCGACGTAGCCGACTCCGTTACTCAGGTACGCCGCCGAGGTGATTCGACGCGGTGCTTCCTCCCCTGCCGGAATGTCCTCGTCCTGTCCGCAGCGTCCGGGTTCGGCCACCCGCGCGACGTAGAGTGCCCGCGCACCTTCGTCGTCGAGTGCGAATTCGGAGACGCCGAGGTGGTTGTCGGTGACCCGGTGAGCCGTTTCGAGGCTGGGGCCGACGAAGAGCTGAGCGGGTTCCTTCTTGGCTGCGCTCAGGTATCCGGACCAGTCGCGGCTGACCTCGGGCGCGTAGTCGCGCCAATTGTGGGTCAGCCGTGTCGAGGACTTCTCCTGCAGCGCGAACAGCTGCGAGAGGTAGCTGTTCGACTCGAGGTCGGGACGGGTGATGGTGATGACGGCTTCGCTGCCGCGCAGCAGTGGGGATGAGTACTCGGCGAGGGAGTCGAGGTCTTCGGGGTTCATGAGTTCCATTCCTTCGACAGCGCTGCCTGCACGTCGGCGTGCACCTGCGGCAGAGCCTTGGTCTGCGCCACGACGGGCAGGAAGTTCGAGTCCCCGCTCCACCTGGGCACGATGTGCTGATGCAGGTGCGCGGCGATTCCTGCACCTGCCACAGGTCCTTGGTTCATGCCCAGGTTGAATCCGTCAGGAGACGACACGGCCCGGACCACGGACATCGCCTTCTGGGAGAACCGGGCGAGCTCCATGGTCTCCGACTCCGTCAGGTCCGTGTAGTCCGCGACGTGGCGGTAGGGACAGATGAGGAGGTGGCCCGGATTGTAGGGGTACAGGTTGAGCACCGCGTACACTTCGTCACCGCGGGCGACGATCAGGCCCTCTTCGTCGGACTTCGACGGCGCCGTGCAGAACGGGCATTCGGAGACACCGGTGTTCTTGGGCTTGTCCTGGCCGTCGATGTAGACCATCCGGTGCGGTGTCCACAACCGCTGGAAGCCGTCGGGCTCGCCGGGGAAGCCCGCGGCAGCTTCGGGCTCCGGAATGCCCTCGAGGTGTTCGGGACCGCCCTCGCCGAGGCGGCTGTCTGCGGCCTCCGTCATACTTGGGCCTTCGTTTCGATGGAGTCGACGATCCTGGTGACCGCCTCGGCGACGGACACGCCGTTGTCCTGCTCACCATTGCGGAAGCGGAACGACACAGCGTTCGCATCGCGATCCTCCCCGCCGGCGATGAGCACGAAGGGCACCTTCGACTTCGAGGCGTTGCGGATCTTCTTCGGGAACCGATCGTCGCTGTCATCGATCTCGACGCGGGCACCCGCTGCCCTCAGCTGTGCGGCGACCTCGGCGAGGTAGTCGTTGAATTCCTCGGCCACGGGGATGCAGGTGACCTGGACCGGGGACAGCCACACCGGGTAGGCGCCCGCGTAGTGCTCGGTGAGCACGCCCAGGAACCGCTCGATCGAGCCGAACTTCGCCGAATGGATCATGACGGGGCGTTTGCGGGTTCCATCGGCGGCCTGGTACTCGAGGTCGAAGCGTTCGGGCTGGTTGAAGTCGAGCTGCACGGTCGACATCTGCCAGGTCCGGCCGATGGCGTCGCGGGCCTGGACGGAGACCTTGGGACCGTAGAACGCGGCTCCCCCGGGGTCGGGAACGAGTTCGAGGCCGGTCTCCCGCGCGACCTCTTCGAGGACCTGCGTGGCTTCGGCCCACTGCTCGTCGGAGCCGATGAACTTGTCCTGCTTCTTCTCGTCATCACCTCGGGTGGACAGCTCGAGGTAGAAGTCGTCGAGACCGAAGTCACGGAGCAGGCTGAGGACGAACTCGAGCAGGTGCCGGATCTCCTTCGCAGCGTCCTCCTGCGCCACATAGGAGTGGGAATCGTCCTGGGTCAGTGCGCGCACGCGAGTGAGCCCGTGGACGACGCCGGAAGCCTCGTCGCGGTACACGGTGCCGAACTCGAAGAGTCGCAGCGGAAGTTCACGGTAGGAACGGCCGCGTGAGCGGAAGATGAGGTTGTGCATCGGGCAGTTCATCGCTTTGAGGCGATAGGGGGTGCCCTCCTTGACGATCTCCCCGGAATCGTCCCGGACCTCGTCGACGGAGATCGGGGCGAACATGTTCTCCCCGTAGTACGGCAGGTGTCCCGAGGTGTAGTAGAGGGTCTCCTTCGAGATGTGCGGAGTCCCGACGTACTCGAAGCCCTCTTCGATGTGGCGGGCGCGGACGTAGTCCTCCATCTCGCGCTTGATGACACCGCCCTTGGGATGGAAGACGGGCAGACCGGAACCGAGCTCTTCGGGGAACGAGAACAGGTCGAGTTCGGCACCGAGCTTGCGGTGGTCGCGGCGCTCCGCCTCGGCGAGGCGTTCCTGGTGGGCTTTGAGGTCGTCTTTCGACGCCCAGGCCGTGCCGTAGACCCGCTGCAGGCTCGCATTGGCCTGATCGCCGCGCCAGTAGGCGGCAGAGGAGCGGGTGACGGCGAACCCGTTGCCGATGAGCTTGGTGGTGGGCAGGTGCGGTCCGCGGCAGAGATCCTGCCACAGGACATCGCCCTTGCGATCGACGTTCTCGTAGACGGTGAGCTCACCGGCTCCGATTTCGACGGAGGCCGAGTCGTCCGCGCCGGCGCCCTTGTCGTCGATGAGTTCGAGCTTGTAGGGCTCGTGCGCCATGCGCTCGCGCGCTTCCGCCTCGTCCACGACGACGCGATTGAAGGTCTGGCCGGCCTTGACGATCTGAGCGGCCCGCTTCTGAATCGCCTTGAGATCGTCGGGGGTGAACGGTTCGGCCACGTCGAAGTCGAAGTAGTAGCCGTCGGTGATGTAGGGGCCGATGCCCAGCTTGGCATCGGGGAACAGGTCCTGGACCGCCTGAGCCGTGACGTGGGCGGTCGAGTGGCGCAGGATGTCGAGTCCTGCCGGAGAGTCGATGGTGATGGGAGCGATCGAATCGCCCGCGGCGAGCTCGCGGCTGAGGTCGACGGGCTGCCCATCGAGCCACATTGCAACGACCGTGCGGTCCGTGGAGAAGATCTCCGTACCGGTCAGTCCCTGTTTCCAAGGAATGGTCTCACCCGCGCAGTCAATGCTGTCTGCCACTGATCTTCTCCGTTCGTCTGTGTTGGGTTGCCTCGCGACTAGAGTCTAGTACGGATCCGGCGCTGCCAAATCAGTTGGGTGGCAGTCGTGAGACTGCCACCCAACAGGTAAATTATACGCAGTCGTCGATGTCTGCGCGGTCAGCGTTCATGCCGGTCGGGATCGGAGCGACGTCCCGACGCGAATCACGCGGCCTTGCTGAATTCGAACTTCTTGCCTTTGCCGAGGTCCTCACTCAGGGTCAGCGTGAGATGGAGTTTGTCGAGCTCGGCCGAGGGGACGCCGTAGGCAAGCTGAACCGTGTTCTCACCGCCGGCCGGGACCGGGTCGTTGAACACGAGGTTGCTCTTGAACTTGCTGCCTTCGAAGACGGGCTCGTACTCCTTGCCCGCACCGTCATCTGCGTCAAGGCTGGCCAGACTCAGGTCGGCGTCACTGCTCCCACTGTTCTTGAGCGTGACCGTCACGACCGCGATCTCGCCGTTGGAGGACTCCGCCCCCATGGCCGAATCGGTGGTGGTGTCCGACTGCACGGCAACGGCAGCGGTCAGGTCGGTGCCGATCTCGACCCCTCCGCCCTCGACCGGAGGCGCCTCTTCGCCGCCTTCAGGCGCGCCCTCGCCCGAACCCTGGCTGGGGTCCTGAGCCGGTGCGGCGGGGCCCGCCGGTGCTGCCGACGAGGACTGCTCTTGGGAAGCCTCGTTGATCGCGGTGATGAACAGTCCGCCGAAGATCAGTGTGAGGATGATCGATACGATCGAGAACAGGATTGCGACGAAGCTCAGGATCATGCCGGTGATCGTCAGGCCCTTGTTGTTCGCAAGCCCCTTCTTGATCGAGGACATGCCGATGAACGCGAAGATCGCACCGGCGATGCCGAAGATGATCCCGATGCCGAAGAAGATCGAGAGGACGATGCCGACGATGCCGCCGATCAGCGCCAGGATCCCCCAGATGTTCTTCGAGCTGCCGCCGCCGGAACCGGCCGAGTACGACCCGTAGGAGGCATTGGGGTTGGCAGGTATGAACTGGTCCGACGAACCGTCGGCTCCCGCATAGGCCGGCTGCTGACCGTACTGGTTGGGGTCATAGCCCTGCGCATTGGGGTCGTAGTTCTGGTCCTGGCCGTAAGGGTTCTGGCCGTACGGGTTCTGGGCGTACGGCTGACCATAGCCGCCCTGGTTCGGGTCATAGCCGGGAGCGCCGGTGCCATCGGGCTGACCGTACTGGGGCTGAGAGCCGTACTGCGGCTGTGCGCCGTACTGGGGTGGCTGTGCGCCGTACTCGGGCGGCTGCTGATTCGGATCGTTCTGCGAGCCGTACTGCGGCTGGGGCGGCTGCTGGCCGTTGCTCTGTGAACCGTACTGCGGCTGAGAACCGTATTGAGGTGGCTGTTGGCCGCCGTTCTGGTCTCCCCCGAAGTCGGGCGCGTAGGGCGACTGGCTGTCTGGGCCCTGGTCGTTGGGGTTCGGGCCGTTGGAATTCTGATTTCCCGAACCGCTGTTCGGTTCATACGGGTTCTGAGGAGTAGACATGAGTGCTCCGAAGTCTTGTTCGATGATTACTGTCACCAGCGTACTAGTAAATGCGCCCCATCCCCCATGTCGGCGGCGTGGCAGTCCTGACACACACCTGACACACGGTGGTCGCGTCCGCCCCGACTACACGACGCGAGCACCGCGCGGATGAGTGCCCCGAAGGCGGGGGTTACAACCCCCCCCCCGCACCTCCAGATGCTGGGAGGGCACAGCAGAGGAAGCCCGCTCTCTCGAATCTGAGAGAGCGGGCTTCCTCTGCACGAACTCGGGCCGCATCGACCTCGAAGTCTGTGCGCGATACTGGGATCGAACCAGTGACCTCTTCCGTGTCAGGGAAGCGCGCTACCGCTGCGCCAATCGCGCCCTATTCATTTGTTGCACCGGGACACAAGGCCCCTGTGCGCGATACTGGGATCGAACCAGTGACCTCTTCCGTGTGAAGGAAGCGCGCTACCGCTGCGCCAATCGCGCCGACTCACCAACAGCAAGCCGTTGGGCGAATCCGAGGTGGCGACGGGATTCGAACCCGTGTATACGGCTTTGCAGGCCGCTGCCTCGCCTCTCGGCCACGCCACCGCCAAGGCAGTGCCATGACGCCTCCGAGCGGATGACGGGATTCGAACCCGCGACCCTCACCTTGGCAAGGTGATGCTCTACCAGCTGAGCCACATCCGCATTTCTCGCTGCCGGGTTTCCCTGGCAACGGAATACAACTCTATACGCCGGTGGCGGTCCATGCAAAATCGGATTCGAGTGATCGTGCTCACACGCACAAATCGAGCTTTCAGACTCATCCACTTATATTGGAAGGGTGAACGACGATGCCCCGGACCACCGCCCCAAGGGATGGCTGTCGCGCCACCACAAGCACGGCGTACGCCCATGGCGCAGACTGCGGTTGAGCTTTCTGCGCTGGCGCGGCACGGTCCTGTCCAACCCGCATGCCGCACGGCTGTATCGGATCATCGTCGGCGGAGTCGGGACGCTCATCGTGCTCGTCGGCCTCGTGGCCGTTCCCCTGCCTGGGCCGGGCTGGCTCATCGTCATCATCGGCCTGTTCATCATCTCCAGCGAGTTCCGCTGGGCACAGCGGATTCTCCGCTTCGTCCGGGTGAACGTGGAGAAGTGGACGCACTGGATCATGGCGCAGCCCTTGTGGGTGCGATGGACGGTCGGTGCAGTGACCGCGGCGTTCGTCGCCGTCGTCGTATGGGCCGTATTCAGGATCATCGGGCTTCCCCCGTGGGTGCCCGAGCTCGAAGTGCTCGAATACCTCGAGCTGCAATGACACGGAGGACACACCCCAGTGCGGTGCCCGCTACTGTGACGAGAGAGCGGTCAGACGCGAGAGGCTGCGCATGTACTTCTTTCGATAGCCTCCGGCCAGCGATTCTTCGGTGAAGACCTCATCGAGCGCCTGTCCGGAGTTGATGATCTTCACGTTCCGGTCGTAGAGTCTGTCGACGAGCGCGACGAACCGCAGCGCCACGCTCTCGTTGTCGATCGTGGACACGTCCTCCCACACGGCGGCGTCCACACCGTCGACCATGCGCCCGTACCGGGAGGGGTGGACGGTGGAGAGATGCTTCAGCAGTGTCGCGAAGTCATCGCGTGCCACGGTGCCCTCCAGCCGCTCGGCCGCGGCCTCGAGCTGCCCGGCGGGGATCGGGTCTGCGGGCTCGCTCAGCCCCCGGTGCCGATAGTCCTTGCCCTCGATCCGATAGACGTCGAACTGGTCCGCCAGCGCCTGGATCTCACGGAGGAAGTCCTGGGCTGCGAAGCGCCCCTCCCCCAGTGCCCCCGGCAGGGTGTTCGACGTGGCGATGATCTTGACTCCGGCGTCGGTGAGTTCACGCATGAGACGCGACATGAGAACGGTGTCACCGGGATCGTCGAGTTCGAATTCGTCGACGCAGACGAGCTTCATCTGTGACAGATCATCACGGGCCCGCGCGAATCCGAGAGCACCGACGAGGTTCGTGTACTCGACGAAGGTGCCGAAGGTCGCGGGCTTGTCGTTCGCATGCCAGGCCGCCGCCAGGAGGTGGGTCTTGCCGACGCCGTAGCCGCCGTCGAGGTAGACGCCCCTGGGTCCTGACCTGCCCTTCTTGAACAGCTTGCTCAGGAACCCCTGCGTCGGTGCGGAGGCTGTGAACTCCTCCAGCCTGTTCCGCGCCTGAGCCTGCGAGGGCTCCGCATCATCCGTGCGGTAGCCGGCGAAGGACACGTCCTGGAACTGCGGTGGCGGGACGAGGCCCGCAATGAGTTCATCGGGTGCAACCTGGGGGGAACGGTCGCTCAGTGCGACCAGAGTCTGCTCGGCATTCACTCGGCCCAGTCTATTGCAGGCAACACTCGCGGAATCAATCGCCGCGGACGTGAGAGTCCTCTCAGCTGAAGTCGAAGCCGAGGCGTCCCAGCTGCTTCGGGTCGCGCTGCCAGTCCTTGGCGATCTTCACGTGCAGGTCGAGGTAGACCTTGGTCCCGAGCAGCGCTTCGATGCCGCGCCTGGACTCGCTTCCGATCTCCTTGAGACGGCTGCCGCCTCTGCCGATGATAATCGCCTTCTGGCTGGACCGTTCGACGAAGAGGTTGACGTGGACGTTCCACAGCGGGTTGTCTTCGCTGCGCCCCTCGCGTGGGTACATCTCCTCGACCTGCACCGCCAGCGAATGCGGAAGCTCGTCGCGGACCCCTTCCAGTGCCGCCTCGCGGACGAGCTCGGCGATCATCTTCTCCTCCGGCTCGTCGGACAGCTCGCCCTCGGGGTAGAGCGGCGGGGAGACCGGGAGATGTTCGGCGAGTACGGAATCGACCGTGTCGACTTGGAACCCGTCGACGGCGGAGACCGGGACCACATCGGCGAAATCGGCGAGGGCACCGGCGGCCAGCAGCGCCTCGGCGACCTTGTCCTGGGAGACTCTGTCGGTCTTCGTCACCAGAGCCACGACCGGGGTGCGCCCGTCGAGGAGCTCCAGCTGGGAAGCGATGTACCTGTCACCGGGTCCGATCGGCTCGTCGGCGGGCAGGCAGAAGCCGATGACGTCGACCTCGCTCAGGGTCGAGGCGACGAGATCGTTGAGACGAGAACCCAGCAGGGTCCGCGGTTTGTGGAGCCCGGGGGTGTCGACGAGGATGAGCTGATGATCCTCTTTGTGGACGATGCCGCGAATCGTATGGCGGGTGGTCTGGGGCTTCGCCGAGGTGATCGCCACCTTCTCCCCCACCAGAGCGTTCGTCAGCGTCGACTTGCCTGTGTTCGGTCGGCCCACGAAGCAGGCGAAGCCCGCGCGGTAGTCCTCGGGGTAGTCCGTGCGAAATTCCATTTCAGTTCTCTTCCTTCGTGACGCTGACATGGGTGATGCGGTGTCTGCGCCCCTGGCCCTGCATCGCTTCGATGTTCAGCCCCGCGATCTGTGCGCTCGATTCGTCGATGGGCACGCGGCCGATGAGCTTCGTGAGCAGGCCGCCGACGCTGTTGACGTCGTCTTCGTCGATCTTGATATCGAAGTATTCGGCGAAATCGGAGATCGACATTCGGGTGCTGATGACGAATGAGCCGTCCTCGACCTCGACGAGTTCGTCGTCGCTGGAGTCGTATTCGTCTTCGATCTCGCCGACGATCTCCTCGACGATGTCCTCGATCGTGACCAGTCCGGCGGTGCCTCCGTATTCGTCGATGAGGATCGCCAGATGCGTCGAATCCAGCTGCATCTGCTCCATCAGGTCGTCGGCGGCCTTGGTCTCGGGGACGAAGAGTACGCTGCGGGCCAGGATGTCGACCGGGCGCTCGCTGTCCTCGGGGTGGAGGTGGAGTCGTCTCGCGACGTCCTTGAGGTAGGCGACGCCGCGGATGTCGTCGAGGTCGGCACCGCTGACGGGGATCCGTGAGTATCCGGAGCGGAGGAAGAGGTTCATCACCTTGGCCAGCGACGTTCCGGCGTTGACCGTCACGAGGTCGGTGCGCGGGACCATGACCTCGTTTGCCGAGGTGTCCGAGAGGTTGAACACGGATTGGATCATTTCGCGTTCGCCGTCCTCGATGACATCGGACTCACTGGCCCGCTCGACGAGGTCGCGCAGCTGGTCCGATGTGACGAAGGGCCCGTCCTTGTACACCCGGTCGGGGGTCAGCAGGTTGCCGAGGAGGACGAGGATCTTCGTCAGCGGTTTGAGCACGACGAGCGCCGCACCGACGACCCAGCTGAGGTTGAGGCACACCGCCAGGGAGCGGCGCCGACCGATGGTCCGCGGGGAGACGCCGGCGACGACGAAGACCGCGATCGAGGCGGTCAGGACGGTGAGCACGACCATGAGCGGGCCGACCGAGTAGATCGAGTCATAGGCCAGAGCGATGAAGACCGTGGCCAGAGCTTCGAGGAAGTTGCGGACGAAGATGATGACGTTGATGTTGGTGGGCAGGGAGGTGAGGATCTTCTCGACGCGGAACGCCGCCTTCGAACCGTCGTCCTTCGCATCCTGGATCGCCTGGTGGGACACGCTCATCAGAGCGGCGTCGACGGCGGACAGCGTCGCCGAGATCACGAGGCACAGTGCGGCTCCGAGGAACAGCCAGAGCACGGCTCAGACCTCGGTGGGGTTGGGGATGTCGGTGCGACCGTCGTAGCGGGCGGCGAAGAACGTCAGCAGCAGATGTCGCTGCAGGGCGAACATCTCCTCCTTCTCCTCCGGCTGCTGATGGTCGTAGCCGAGCAGGTGCAGGAACCCGTGGACGGTCAGCAGGAGCACTTCGTCCATCGTCGAATGTCCCGAGGACGCCGCCTGAGCGGCCGCCACCTCGGGGCAGATGATGATGTCGCCCATCTCTCCTTCGCTGGGAGAATCGGCGCTGCCCTGCGTGAGCTGGTCCATGGGAAACGACATCACGTCGGTGGGCCCGGCGAGGTCCATCCAGGTGATGTGGAGCTCCTCCATCGCCTGCGCGTCGACCATCGTCACCGCGAGTTCCGCACCGGGGTGCATGTGCAGGGCCTGGCCCAGGTATTCGGTCAGGGCCACGACCTCGTCGAGGTCGATTCCGGCGTCGGTCTCGTCTGAGATCTCGGTATTCACTCGCTGCTTCCCCACAGGTCGTAGGCGTCGACGATCTTCGTCACCAGCGAGTGGCGGACGACGTCCTTGCTGCCCAGGTGGCAGAATTCCAGGTCTTCGATTCCGGTCAGGATGTCCTGGACGACGTTGAGACCGCTGCGGGTCTTGCCGGGCAGATCGATCTGGGAGACGTCGCCGGTCACGACCATCCGCGCCCCGAAGCCCAAACGGGTGAGGAACATCTTCATCTGCTCGCCGGTCGTGTTCTGTGCCTCGTCGAGGATGATGAACGCGTCGTTGAGGGTGCGGCCGCGCATGTAGGCCAGCGGCGCGACCTCGATCGTCCCCGTCTCGATGAGCAGGGGGATCGACTCGGGATCGACCATGTCGTGCAGGGCGTCGTAGAGGGGCCGGACGTACGGGTCGATCTTCTCGTTCAGCGATCCCGGCAGAAACCCCAGGCTCTCGCCGGCTTCGACGGCCGGACGGGTGAGGATGATGCGTGTGACCTCTTTCTGCTGCAGGGCGTTGATGGCCATGGCCATGGCCAGATAGGTCTTGCCCGTGCCCGCAGGTCCGATCCCGAAGGTGATCGTGTGATTGCGGATGGCCTTGACGTAGTCGTGCTGCCCCATGGTCTTGGGTCGGATGGACTTTCCGCGGGTGGACAGGATGTTCGTGCCCATCACCGCCGAGGCGGCCGTGCCTTCGGAGGAGAACGACGCCACCCGGTCGATCGTCTCATCGTTGATGCGGTGGCCGGAGGAGTGCAGCTTCTTGAGTTCGCCGATGACGGAGACGAACGCTTCGACGCGCTCGGGTTCGCCGCTCGCCTGAACCTGGTTGGCGCGCACATGCAGGTCGAGATCGGAGAAGACTCGTTCGAGCTTCCGCAGGTTCGACTCCCCCGGGCCGAAGAATTCGACCAGATCGATGGAGTCGGGGATCACGAGACGCACTGTGTCCGATGGTGTCTGGTCGGAAGAGGTGGGGTTCACAGAGTTCGCGGGGTGTGTGGAGGTGTCCAGAATGATCCTTAGTGACTGTACGTGTTCGGACGAGTGCTGCAATTGCGTGCTTCCATCGTAGTCCGCTTCCTCACCAACGGCCCAATGAATTCTGTGTCATGACGAGTCCGGCCGCCCCGGCCGAGGACGAGCGCAGGACCGTGGGGCCCAGGAGCACGGCTTCGGCACCGATGGACTCCAGCGCGTCAAGCTCTGCGTCGCTGACGCCGCCTTCGGGGCCGACGACCAGGACGATGCGGCCGGCGGCCGGCGTCGAAGAGTCCTCGAGCGCCGAATCGTTCGCAGCGGCAGAGGCATCCAGTGCCTGAGACAGCTTCAGATCGGCGGTCTCGTGCAGGACGAAGACGGTGTCGGTCTCGCTCAGCGACGAAGTCAGTCCGGTGCCGCGGACCAAATCGTGGAGCAGGGGGAAGCGGGACCGGCGGGCCTGCAGCGATGCTGACCGCAGCACGTTGTCCCATTTGGCGGCGAGCTTGTCGCGCTTCTTCGCGGGCCAGTCGGCGATCGAGCGTTCGGCGGCCCAAGGAATCACCTCGTCGACCCCGATCTCCGTGGCGGCCTCGATCGCCTGCAGGTCGCGGTCGCCCTTCGCCAGGGCCTGCACCAGCACCAGATGAGGCAGCTCCTCATCCGTCCGCGTCACCGAGGCGACGTCGAGGTCCAGTTCGTCCGCCGAGGCTCTCGACACCGTCCCGCACACACGGGTGCCGGATCCGTCGACGACTTCGAGCACGTCCCCGGGGCCGAGTCTGCGAACTCTCACCGCGTGCCCGGCCACGTCCTCACCGAAGGTCAGCACCTGAGAGACGACCGCATCGGCGGCCCGGGACGAGAAGAAGACGGGGAGGGTCACCGACCGGCGAACTTCTCACGCATGCGGGAGAACATTCCGCGGTTCTGGGTGGTGATCTGAGCGCGAGGGGTCTCCTCATCGCGCAGCTTCGCCAACTGTGACAGCAGGTCCATCTGCTCGTCGTCGAGTTTGTCGGGGGTCATCACGTCGACCGTGATGAGCAGGTCGCCGCGGGTCTCGGAGCGCAGTCTGGTGGCGCCGAGCCCGGGGAGCTTGACGACGGTGCCCGACTGGGTTCCGGGCTCGATCGAGAGCTCCTGGGAACCGTCGAAGGTGTCGAACGGGATCGACGCACCCAGAGCGGCCGCGGTCATCGGCACGGACACGGAGGCTCGCAGGTTGTCGCCGTCGCGCTGGAAGACCTCGTGACGGGCGACCATGACCTCGACGAAGAGATCGCCGGCAGGTCCGCCGCCGGGGCCGACCTCCCCCTGCGCGGAGAGCTGGATGCGGGTCCCGTCGGAGACGCCGGCGGGGATGCGGATCTTCATGGTCCGCTGTTTGCGCACGCGCCCGTCTCCCTGGCAGTTGAGACAGGGGTTGGGGATGACGGTGCCGAAGCCGTGACAGGAGTTGCACGTCTGGTTGGTCACCATCTGGCCCAGGAGCGTCCGGGTCATGCGCTGGACGCTGCCGGCGCCGTGGCACAGGGAGCAGGTCTCGATGGAGGTGCCCTTCTGAGTGCCCTCACCCGAGCATGTGTCGCAGACGACGGCAGTGGTGACATCGAGGTCGATGTTGCCGCCGAAGGCTGCGGTCTCGAGATCGATGTTGACACCGACGAGGGCGTCCTTGCCTCGCTGGGTACGCGGCATCGGGCCACCGGCGGAACCGCCTCCTCCACCGAAGAAGGTCTCGAAGATGTCGCCGAAGCCGCCGAAGCCGCCACCGCCGGCGGGGAAGCCCTGTCCGTTCTCGCCGCCGCCCATATCGTAGTTCCGGCGCTTCTCCGAGTCGGCGAGGACGTCGTAGGCCAGGGAAATGGCTTTGAATTCGTCCTCGTGCCCGGGGTTCACATCGGGGTGATACTTCCGTGCCAGCTTTCGGTACGACGATTTGATTTCAGCCGCCGAAGCGTCCTTGGACACTCCGAGTGTTTCATAGTGATCGGCCACAGAAACTTCTCTCTCCCTGGTGGTGTGCATTGTTCACGTTGTCGTGCTGGTGCGTGTCGGGCAGTCTGCCGTGTCTGCTCATTGCTGTCATTTCGGCCTCTACCCCTGGTCGAGGACGGAGGAGACGTACTTCGCCACGGCCCGCACAGCTGAGATCGTCGTCGGATAGTCCATCCGGGTCGGCCCGAGCACGGCCAATCGCGCGGAGGATCCCGCCTCATGACCATATTCGGCGGCCACGAGAGATGTCGAGCTGAATGACTCGTGAGTATTCTCACGACCGATCCGCACGCTGATCTCCTCCTGATCCTCCGCCATCGACGTCAAGAGCTTGAGCAGAACCACCTGCTCTTCGAACGCTTCGAGGATCGGTGCCATCTTCTCACCGAACTCCCGGCCGGAGCGAGCCAGGTTGGCCGTGCCCGCCATGATGATGCGCTCCTCGCGGGTGGCGATGACGAGATCTGTTACGGCCGAACGGATCTGCGTCAGCACCGCGGCCGCGTCGGCTCCGACGGGGCCGGCTCCTGCCGCGGCCTCGGGCTGAGCTCCGTCCGCGACATCCCCCGCGCTGGTCGGGGTGATCGTGGCCATGACTCGCGACAGCTTCGAACCGGCGAATTCCGTGTTGATCTCATCGCGGATCGCCCGCATCAGCTCGTCGTCGGTGGGACCGGTCGTGGTCACGATCTTCTGTTCGACCTGGCCGGCGTCGGTGATGAGGACGACAAGGATCCGGCTGGGTCCCAGGCCGACGATCTCGACGTGCTTGATCGTGGCTTGAGACACGGTCGGATACTGGATCAGAGCGACCTGATGAGTCAGACCCGAGAGCACTCGCACGGTGCGGTCGAGCATGTCGTCGAGGTCGCCGTTGCCGTCGACGAGCTGGAAGATCGCACGGCGTTCGGCGTGCGTGAGCGGCTTGAAGTCGTCGATGCGATCGACGAACATACGGTACCCGAGATCGGTGGGAATGCGACCGGCCGAGGTGTGCGGCTGCGCGATGTAGCCCTCCTGCTCCAGGTGGGCCATGTCATTGCGGATCGTGGCCGGAGAGACGCCGAGGGTATGGCGCTGGACGATGGCCTTCGATCCGACAGGCTCGTTGGTGGCGACGAAGTCTTCGACGATCGCACGCAGAACCTGCGCTCGCCTGCTGTCGCTCATTCGTCCCCTCCTTCACGTTCGGCACCTGCATTTGGCACTCGTATCCTTTGAGTGCCAATTCTACGCCTCTTGCAGTCTGATTTCACTTTCGGCCCCTCTCCAGCGGGTCTGCGCCCGAGACCGCGCATCCTTGATTAGGGTGGTTGTCCGTGAATACCTTTGATCGCTACGGGGCCGATGTGCTGTCAGGGTCCTCCCCGTCCTCGCACCGCCCCAAGAAGTCCACGCCCGTCGAGCTGGGGCTGGGAATGGTCCTCGAGGACGCCATGAGCGGTTACGTCGGAGCCGTCGTCGGTGCCGAGAAGACCACTGCGGGGATCGTCGTCAACCTCGAGGACCGTGTGGGAAAGGTCCGTGCGTTCCCCCTCGGCCCCGGCTTCCTCCTCGAGGGGAAGCCGGTCGATCTCAGGCTGCCGGCGAAGAAGAAGTCCGCTCCCGGTCGTACCGCTTCTGGCTCACGCGCGGTCGCGGGGGCGCGGGCACGGGTGGCCCGCGGGTCTCGCATCTGGGTCGAGGGCAAACATGATGCGGAGCTGGTCGAGAAGATCTGGGGCGACGATCTGCGGATCGAAGGCGTCGTCGTCGAGCCCCTGGGAGGTCTGGATGACGTCGCTGACAAGCTCGCCGCGTTCGGTCCGGACAAGGACCACCGTGTGGGGGTGCTCGCCGACCACCTCGTATCGGGGACCAAGGAGTCCAAGATCGCAGAGGCGGTGCGCGCCGATCCTCGCTACCGCGACGTCGTCCACATCATCGGTCACCCCTATGTCGACATCTGGCAGGCGGTCAAACCCCATGTCGTCGGCATCAGACAGTGGCCGAACGTCCCCCGCGGAGAGGACTGGAAGACCGGCATCTTGGCTCGCATCGGCTGGCCGCACGCCGATCACAGGGACGTCGCACGAGGCTGGGTGCGCATACTGGGCAAGGTCAGCACCATCGCCGACGTCGAACCCACGCTCTCGGGTCGAGTCGAAGAGCTCATCGACTTCGTCACCGTCGGCTGAACCGGACCCGGCCGAATCGGACCCGGCCGAATCGGGCCGCCGACTCGGAGATCCACAGTGCGGGTCAGAGGATGTGATCGATCTGGTACAGCCTTGGGGGATTTCCCCAGTTCGGCGCACCGGCATTTCCGATAGTGTGAATGGCCAGAAGCTCTGAAAGGATCCGCATGTCTGACAACCCCCAGCAGCCGGCCTACGGCTCCAACCAGTCTCGGCCGATGCCGCCGAACTACTCCCAGGCCTCCGGGCCCCAGCAGCCGTACAGCCAGCAGCCGTACAGCCAGCAGAACTACGGATCGCAGCAGTACGGCCAGCAGCCGGGCTATGGTTCGCAGCAGTATGGGCAGCAGGGGTATGGTTCACAGCAGCCTCCGGGCAACGTCTATCAGCCGGGCTACGGATCCCAGCAGCAGTACGCGGGCCCCCATTCCTATGGCTACGGAGCTCCGCAGGGGTGGAATCCGGCGATGTTCCATTCTCAGGCCCTGCCGGACAGTGCCTTCGGGCCGGGTTCCGGACAGTTCTGGCAGGCCAGCGAGTCCGAGAGGACGACGGCGCTGTGGACGCACATCGGAACCATCTTCGTGTGGTTCCTGCCGATCATCATGTTCCTCGTGAAGAAGGACGAGTCGCCCTTCGTCCGAGAGCACAGCCGACAGGGCCTCAATGCGATGATCACGAACTGCATCGCCACCTTCGCGGCCGTCATCGTGTTCATGGTGATCGGCATCGTCCTGGCCGTTGTCACCTTCGGCCTCGGCTTCTTCGTCTACTTCCTCGCGTTCTGCGTACCGCTGGTCTACACGGTGCTCTACATCATCGCCGCTGTCGCAGCGAACAAGGGTGAGGGCTACACCTTCCCCCTCGTGTTCGACTTCGTGAAGTGATCGAACTTCGCAGATAATCAGGTCGAACGCCACCACGGAGAAGCCGCTGTCATCGCATTCGATGACAGCGGCTTCTCTGCGTTCGGCTCAGTGCACTCTATCTCGGTTCAGCGCACTCAATCTCGGCCCAGTGCACGGAGTCTCGGCTCAGGCCACGTAGTCGGTGAGGATGCGGACCATGTAGTCGGCCAGCAGGCGACCCTGCAGAGTGGGCTCGAACCGACCTTCGTCGACGGCGTCCCCGTCGAGGAGCCCCTGCTTGACGAACCCTCTGATCGCCGATTCGCTGCCCGGGGCCAGCGAATCGAGCGGCAGCTCCGAATCGATCCGCGCCGCAAGCATGATCCTCTCGATCTCCTGGGTCGTCTCGTCCAGCACCTCGCGTCCGATGGTCGGGGAATCACCGGCGAGCAGGCGCTCCGACCAGGCGCGGGGGTGCTTGGCGTTCCAGAACCTCACTCCCCCGATGTGGGAGTGGGCACCGGGGCCGAAGCCCCACCAGTCGGCGTCCAGCCAGTAGGCCATGTTGTGATCGCAGCGGGTTTCGACCGAGGTCGACCAGTTACTCACCTCGTACCAGTGCAGACCGGCCGCTTCCATGGCGGTATCGGCGATCTCGTATTTGTCGGCGAGGTCGTCTTCGTCGGGCATCGGCAGCTCACCGCGGCGGACCATGGCACCCATCTTCGTCCCGGGCTCGATGATGAGCGAGTATGCCGAAATGTGGTCGACGTCGTTGCTCAGCGCCACCTCGAGTGACCGACGCCAATCGTCGATGGATTCCCCCGGAGTGCCGTAGATGAGGTCGAGGCTGAGTTCGAGACCGGCCTCCTTGATCCACTTGGCAACATCGGGGATCTTCTCCGGATCGTGTGTGCGGTCCAGGGTCGCGAGCACGTGGGGCACGGCCGACTGCATGCCCAGAGAGATTCGGGTGAACCCGGCGGCTGCCAAGGTCGCGATGTAGGTGGGATCGAGGGTGTCCGGGTTCGCCTCAGTCGTGACTTCGACGTCGGGGGCGAGCCGGTAGCGGTCCCGGATGTCGTCCATCACCCCGGCCAGCACCTCGGCGGACAGCAAGGTGGGTGTGCCCCCGCCGAAGAAGATCGTCGAGACCTCACGTTTGCCCGCCCCTACCTCGGCGAGGACGCGAATCGAGAGGTCGAGCTCTCTGGCCAGATTGCTGCGGTAGTCATCACGGGAGGCACCTGGACCCAGGTCCTCTGCCGTGTAGGTGTTGAAGTCGCAGTAGCCGCATCGAACCCGGCAGTACGGGACGTGGATGTAGAGGCTCAGCCCGCGAGAGGCCGCCCCGCTGCCGGCCGAGGTCGGCAGCGAACCGTCGAGCGGTGGAGTCTCACCAGTCGGTTGTGCCGGCACTTACTTCTTGGGCTCCTTCTTGGTGTCAGGCTCCTCGGACGAGAGTGCGGTGATGAACGCCTCCTGCGGAATTTCGACATTGCCGACCGTCTTCATCCGCTTCTTGCCTTCCTTCTGCTTCTCGAGCAGTTTCCTCTTGCGGCTAATGTCGCCGCCGTAGCACTTGCTCAGCACGTCCTTGCGGATGGCGCGGATGGTCTCCCGAGCGATGATGCGCGAGCCGATGGCGGCCTGGATCGGCACCTCGAACTGCTGGCGCGGAATCAGCTTGCGCAGCTTGCCGGCCATGAGCACACCGTAGGAGTAGGCGTTGTCGCGGTGGACGATCGCGGAGAAGGCGTCGACCTGGTCGCCGTGGAGCAGGATGTCGACCTTGACCAGGTCCGCTGCGTCCTCGCCGTCCTCCGAGTAGTCGAGGGTCGCGTACCCTTTGGTCTTCGACTTCAGCTGATCGAAGAAGTCGAAGACGATTTCGGCCAGGGGCAGACGGTAGCGGATCTCGACCCGGTCCGAGGACAGATAGTCCATGCCCTCGAGGTTGCCGCGACGAGCCTGGCACAGTTCCATCACGGCACCGATGTAGTCGCTCGGGGTGAGGATCGTGGCGCGGACCATGGGCTCTCTGACCTCTTTGATCTTCCCGGTCGGATACTCGCTGGGGTTCGTGACCTCCAACTCCGATCCGTCCTCCATGGTGACGTCGTAGATCACGCTGGGCGCGGTGGAAATGAGATCGAGGTCGTATTCGCGCTCGAGACGATCCCGCAGGACCTCGAGGTGGAGGAGCCCGAGGAACCCGCAGCGGAAGCCGAAGCCCAACGCGGTCGAGGTCTCCGGCTCATAGGCCAAGGACGCGTCGTTGAGCTTGATCTTGTCGAGCGCGTCACGCAGTACGGGGTAGTCGGATCCGTCGATCGGGAACAGGCCGGAGTACACCATGGGTTTGGGCTCTTGGTAGCCTTCGAGCGGCTTTTCGGCCGGAGCGGAGGCCAAGGTGACGGTATCGCCGACCTTGGACAGGCGGACGTCCTTGACGCCGGTGATGAGGTATCCGACCTCGCCGACGCCGAGCCCCTTCGTGGCGCGCGGTTCCGGGGAGGAGACTCCGATCTCGAGGAGCTCGTGCGAGCTTCCCGTCGACATCATCGTCAGCTTCTCACGGGGATGCAGCGCACCGTCGACGAGGCGAACATAAGTCACGACTCCCCTGTACGTGTCGTACACGGAGTCGAAGATCATGGCTCGAGGCGGGGCCTCGGCATCGCCGAGCGGTGGGGGAATGTCCGAGACGATGCGGTCGAGGACCTCTTCGACTCCTTCGCCGGTCTTGCCCGACACGAGCAGGCAGTCCTCGGGCTCGCAGCCGATGAGGTTGGCGAGCTCCTCCGCATACTTGTCGGGCTGCGCGGCCGGCAGGTCGATCTTGTTGAGAACGGGGATGATCGCCAGATCGTTCTCCATGGCCAGATAGAGGTTGGCCAGAGTCTGGGCTTCGATGCCCTGTGCGGCGTCGACGAGGAGCAGCGCACCTTCGCAGGCTGCCAGCGATCGGGAGACTTCGTAGCTGAAGTCGACGTGACCGGGGGTGTCGATCATGTTGAGCGCGTAGGGGGCGGCTTCGTTCTCCCACGACATGCGCACGG
Source organism: Brevibacterium marinum (assembly GCF_011927955.1). Taxonomy (NCBI): domain Bacteria; kingdom Bacillati; phylum Actinomycetota; class Actinomycetes; order Micrococcales; family Brevibacteriaceae; genus Brevibacterium; species Brevibacterium marinum. Next base: position 2,946,318 of record NZ_JAATJN010000001.1, read on the forward strand.
CCTGGGACTTGATCGTGATTCCGCGTTCGCGTTCGATGTCCATCCGGTCGAGGTACTGAGCTCGCATATCGCGTGGCTGGACGGCCCCGGTGACCTGGAGCATCCTGTCGGCCAGGGTCGACTTGCCGTGATCGATATGTGCGATGATGCAGAAATTTCGGATCAACTCGGGTGATGTTGCGGACGGAGAAATCCGTTCGAGTGCTTGCGGCTTCACCTGAGGTGACATGAACGCCCTTCCTTCGACAGACCAGAATCTCCATTGTTCCATGGGTTGCGCACCTTATTGGAATCCTCGATGAGCACGTGGACGCGTCCGCCGCTCTCCCGGTACATCTTTGTCCACCGCCGTGTCACTGTCCCCTGTGCCTGAGAATCCGGTCACCGGTGGCCCATCTCCTCTGTGATCGGTCACGATGGGGCTATGAGGGAATTCTCGATCATGAGCTTCAATCTCAGGTATCCGGCGATGGACGGGCATCCCGTGGCCACACGTCTGCCCATCGCCGGCGAGCTCATCACCGAAGCTCATCCCCATATCATCGGCACCCAGGAGGGAGAGCTCGACCAGCTGGAGGCACTCATCGGGCTGCTTCCCGAGGAATACGTCTGGCTGGGCGAGGGACATGCCGGCGGCAATGCGGGGGAATTCACCGCGGTGTTCTATGACTCGTCCCGCTTCGACGTCGACGCGGTCGACATCAGTTGGCTCTCGGAGCGGCCGGAGACGGTGGCCTCGGAGTCGTGGGGAGTCTCCCATGCCCGAACGCTGACGGTCGTCGATTTCCGCGACCTGGACACCGGGTCCGGGCTGCGGCTGCTCAACACCCACCTCGATCACAGATCCGAACGTGCTCGCCTCCAGTCGGCCAAGATCATGGCCGACCACCTCGCCGAGGCGCACGGCCCGGCGGTGGTCACCGGCGACTTCAATGTCGCCACGGGTTCACCCGTCTACGACTATTTCTGCACCGAGCTCGGCCTCACCGACACCGCCGCTGCCGTCCCGGGCGAGGACATCGGCACGTTCCACCGGTACAGGGGTCCGCAGGCAGGAGACCCGCGGATCGACTGGATCCTGACGACGCCGAGGCTGCGCACCGTATCCACACGGATCAACACGTTCTGCGTCCGAGGCGAGTATCCCTCCGATCACTTCCCGGTGGAGGCTGTTCTGCGCCGCGTCGATTAGGATTGGCGGACATGAGTTGGAAATCATTGGTCACCCGTGTCGTCAAGGTCGGCCTCACCCAAGGGGTCAAATACTTCCGGGAATCGCAGGCGAAGAACAGATCGGGGTCCCGGGGTCAGGTGCCTCGTCCGAGCGCCCCTCCGCAAGGCGACGCGCGGGAGTCGGGGACCACCTCGGCGCAGAGAGGGAACTATCCGGGTGACTACCGCGGTCAGGTCAAAGTCTCCTATGCGCCCGACCTCGACGGCGACGCCGACCCGGGCGAGGTCGTCTGGGGCTGGATCCCCTACGAGGAAGACCATTCGCGGGGCAAGGATCGGCCCTCACTCGTCGTCGGCAAGGACGGCCGTTGGGTGCTCGCACTCATGCTCACCAGCCAGGATCATATTCCGGGCGGGGTCGGCGAGGTGCGTGAGGATCGTCATGCCCGGTGGATGAATATCGGCAGCGGGGACTGGGACTCCCAAGGCAGACCCTCCGAGATCCGCCTCGATCGTGTGATCCGACTCGATCCGCAGTCCATCCGTCGCGAGGGGGCGGTCCTGCCCCGGGAGATCTTCGACCAGGTCGCGAGGAACGTCGACGCGAGCTGAGAGCTGAGCACCGGTCCTGCCCGGTCCGAGGATTTCTGCCTGGGCCCCGGAACCTGTATCGTTGACTCCTGTATCTTCATCGAGGCGTGTGTCTCGCCGAGGTCGGGTGAAGATGCCATCGGATTCGATGTCATCGATGTGTTTCCCCGCGGAGATGATTATGTCGATCAGATGTGCCCTCACGACCATGTTCCACTAACACGGAAGAGTGTTGAAATTGGCTAATATCAAGTCACAGATCAAGCGGATCGAAACCAACGAGAAGGCTCGCCGGCGCAACAAGGCTGTGCGGTCCGAAGTTCGGTCACACATCCGCGTCGTCCGCGAGAACATTGCTGCCGGCAACAAGGACGAGGCACAGCAGGCCTATGCTGTTGCCGCCCGTAAGCTCGACAAGGCTGTGTCGAAGGGTGTTCTGCACAAGAACAACGCTGCGAACCGCAAGTCGAGGATGTCCACGCAGATCAACGCTCTCTGAGACGATCACTGAGGCTGTAGCTTCGAGGGGCCCGATCCGTTTGGATCGGGCCCCTCGTGCATTCACCGCTCACCGCTGACGAGCCAGACGGCAGACTTCCGAGACGAACCATTCGACGGCATAGACCGGGTCGCGTCCCCCGCCTTTGACCGCCTCATCGGCTTCGGCCGCAGCGATCAGCGACTGACCCAGCGCGACTTCGTTCCAACGTCGGACCTCGCGCCTGGCACGATCGACCTGCCACGGAGCCATCTTCAGCTCCGCCGCGAGCTCACCGCTGCCCCCCGAGAAGCCCTGGACCTTAGCCATCGACCGCAGCTTCATCGCGACCGCCGCAACCAGCGGCACCGGATCGGAACCGGTCGAGAGCGCATGACGAAGCAGGCTCAGGGCGTTCTTCACGTCTCCCCCGACTGCGGCGTCTGCGACCTTGAAGCCCGTGGCCTCGACCCGGCCGCCGTAGTACTGGTCGACGATCTGAGCGGTGATGGTTCCCTGCGTGTCTTCGATGAGCTGTTCGACACCGGCGTTGAGTTCGGACAGGTCCGAACCCAGAGCGGACATGAGTGCCGCCATCCCGGATTCGTCGATCTGCCTCTTCGCTGCTTTGAACCGTCCCTGGGCGAATTTCGCCCGGTCGCTCTCATTCTTCAGCGCCGCCGCATCGACGCGGGGGAATCCGGCGGTTTCAATCTTCTTGACCAGTTTCGCCCCGCGGTTGCCCCCGCCGTGCAGGAGCAGGACGACGGCATCGTCATTGGGCTCGTCGAGGTAGGCGAGCGCATCGGAGAGGAAGGCCTCCGAGCATTTCTCCACACTGTCGACGACGATGAGCTTCGAGGTCGAGAACAGGGACGGTGACGCGGCCATGGGCAGTTCTCCGCCCTGGTATCCGGCGGCGTCGAATTCGATCTCCTCGGGATCGTCCTTCCGTGCGGCGCTGATGATCCGATCCTTGGCCATGCGGATGAGCACCGGCTCGTTCCCGGAGATCATCACGACGGGCGCGGGCTTCGCGGAGCTCCACGGGATCAGGGTCTTCTTCACTGCCATGGACCCAGCCTATCGTCTGGTGCTGACGCGATGCGCGGCCGCTCTCGACCGGTTCGCGCACACCCCACCGCTGACTCCTGCCGCCTTCGCAGCCGCGTCCCCTCCGTCCTGTGACAATGCCGTTTCCTCGGCATTCTCGCAGCCGTGTGCCGTGCTGTATCGGGCGTCTGCGTAGACGGCGATGGAGCCGCAGAGATCGGTGCGCAGCACGGGGACGGGGCCGAAGGCCTGCAGCGCCCGCGTTGTGGGGTGGCCGTAGCTGTTCTCACCTACGGAGACCACTCCGAGGCGAGCGCCGGCCGCGGTGAAGAAGTCCTCGGACAGGTCGGACGATCCGTGATGCGGTGCGATGAGCACGTCGACGGGTTCGAGGCTCTGTGCGACGATGTACTGTTCGTCCTCGCCGATGTCGCCGGGGATCAGGTAGCTCAGCCCGTTCTGCTCCACCCGGAGGACCAATGAGTCCTCGTTGCGGACCTCGGTCCCGTCATCGGCGTCCTCCGGCGACGTCCCCTTCGGTGCCGTCCCTTCCGATGGCATCCCCTCCGGTGCCGTTACCGAACGGGACGATCGGCCCGGCTGCGCCGGTGGCCACAGCACCTGGATTCTGGCCCGACCGATGGTGAGCGTGCCACCGCGTCGGGTGGTGAGCACCTCGGCGCCGGTGTCGGCTGCGATCGCACGGGTCTCCGGTCGGTCGGCGGCATTGGCCGACACCCACAGCCGGTGCAGGGTCCGTGACCAGGTGGTGCCGGCATATCCGGCGCTGTGGTCGGCGTCGAAGTGGGAGATGAACAGATCGAAGTCTTCGATCCCGCCCTCGTCGAGGCAGACGTCGATGGGTTTGGGGTCCTCGCCGGTGTCGATGACGAGCCCCCTGCCTGCGCCGAGGTTGATCAGGGCAGCAGAGCCCTGTCCCACGTCGCAGATCATCACCACCCAGTCCTCAGCCGGTGGCTTCGACCGTCCCAGCACGATGATCATCGCAGTCAGACAGATGCAGAGGACGACAGCGGGAATGCCCCACTCACGCCTGTATGCCAGCAGCCACAGGCCGACGCCCAGCAGCATGAGCAGGGCGAGCGCCGCCAGCGTCCCCCAGGGCGGGTCGGGCCAGTCGAGTGCGGCACCGGGCAGACCGGCACAGACCCTGGCCACGCCGACGATCCACCATGCGCACAGCGAGCCGAGCCACGCCGGAAGCTGTGCGCACCACAGCAGGCCGGGCACACCGATGAGTCCCAGTCCCCCGCAGACCAGCGAAAGGAATCCGAGGACCGTGGCCGGCAGGACCGCGGGTGCTGCCAGGGCGTTCGCCGCCACCGACCACAGACCGATACGCGGGTCGATCGCCACGAGCACGGGTGTGCACGCCAATTGGGCGACCAGTGGCACGAGGACCGCGCTGATGAGGACCGACGGGACCATGGACAGGTGAAGACTCAGTCGCCGGTGGATGAGGGGAACGAGGAACATGATCGCGGCCGTCGACACCACGGACAGCACGAAGCCCACCGAGGCAGCCAGCACCGGGACCAGGCTGAGCAGGACGCACACGGTCGACGACATCACCGCCACCGGTGAGATCCCGCCTCCGCGCAGGAAGACGAGAGCCACGGCGATCGACATGCCCGCTGCGCGGATGGCACTGGGTTCGAATCCGACGATGAACACATACCCGACACAGGTGAGCACCCCGACGCCGACACGGACACGCGGACCGGCCCGGCATGCTCCGGCGAGCAGACCGGCGCCGAGGCTGACGATCGTGACGTTGCTGCCTGAGACGGCGGATATGTGGGTCAGGGAAACGACGCGCATGTCGTCCTCCATCCGCGCATCCTGGGGTTCGGTGTCGCCGACGACGAGTCCCGGCAGCAGCTGTCCCCCGCTGTGGCCCGCAGCGAGGGAGTCGTGTCGCAGCTGCATGCGCAGCTCGGCGCGCCACTGCCACACCGTGTTGGGTCGGCGGTGGATCTCGGGGTCGTCCTGGCTGAGGCGGATGCCGTCGAGGGATTCGGTGTGCATTCTCACGTGCGAGCCGTCGGGTGGGGCGGAGGGGCTGAGCACCTCGGAGAACCCGGTTGGCGACAGCACGGTCAGTCGTGTCCATCCTGAGGCGCTCGGTTGGCTGTGTCCGACGACGATGCCGTCCACATCGCTGTTTCCCACGGGTCCCTGTGCTGCGTTGTGCATGGTGATCTGAACGGTGAGCAGGCAGGAGAAGAGGATGAGGAGCACGCCGAGGTGGTGATGCCTGCGCAGGCAGAGGAACCCGAGGCCGATGATGATCGGGATGGCGCAGAGTGCCACCGGTCCGGGAGCCAACAGCGCGGTGGCCCACAGTCCCACTGCGCACGCGAGTAGGCGGACGGACCCGGGCCAGAGGGTCACGGCGGCTCCCAGTCGGTTCCGTATGGTCGCCCTGCGGGATCTATCCGACCGAGACACGGTCTTTGAGACTCTCGAAGGTCTTGGGGCCGATCCCCGTAACCAGCAGCAGATCGTCGACGCTGCCGAACGGCTGCTGTTCACGCTGGTCGATGATCGCCTTCGCAGTCACCGGTCCGACGCCCGGAAGGGTCTCCAGGGTGGCCAGGTCGGCCGTATTGAGATCGACCGTGCCGGCCGCGTTCGGATCCGCGCCCGCATTCCCGGATCCACCAGCGCCATCGGAGCCACCGGTGCCGTCGGCCGAGTCCGAGCCGGGACCGGCACCGCCTGGGCCGGGCCGGCCGGCTTCGGGTTCCTCTCCACGAGCGGGGATGTGGATCTGCTCACCGTCCTGGAGGACCCGGGCGAGGTTGATCGCCTCCGCATCCGCCTCTTCCTGCAGCCCGCCCGCGGCCTTCACCGCGTCCTGGACCCGTGCCCCCGCCGCCAGTGTCACGACCGACGGGGTGTTGACCTGCCCGGTCACGTGCACGACGACGTCTGTGGACCCTGCTGTGCCCTCGACCGAGCTGTCGGCTGTGCCCTCGTCCGAGCCGTCCCCGCCATTCATGGCGGCTTCATCACCGGTCTCGGAGCCATGACCGGAGCCTGCGGCGCTGTCTTCGGCGCCGTTTGGCCCGCGGTCGTCGGCGGAGCCCACCGGTTCCTCGGAGGCAGCATGCTGCTGGGCGGGCCGGAAGATGAGGAAGGCGACGACGAGCACCGCCGCGGTCGCCACTGCCACAGCCACGAGGATCGGCACACGGATCCGGCGCGGCTCGACCGGTTCGTCCTTCCCATCCGTGTCGCTTCCGAAGACGTCTCCCGGCACCCATCCGCCGCGTTCGGCACTGGAGTTGATGAGACCCGCGAAGCGATCATCGGGAGAGACAGCCATGTCGACAAGCTAGGGCCCGGCACCGCGCTCGCGCCAGGCCGGAATCGCCCCCTGTGGATACCGTGTCGGCGTCCACAGCTCTGACGCACATGAGTCGAATCGCCGTCCCCGGTCTCAGGAGCATGAGTGGGCGGGGAGCAACGTCAGGGTCTGGTCTGGACCGTGATTCCGATGGTGCCCGAGCCGACGTGGGCGGTGATGATGGCCGAGAGGGTGCGGAATGTCGTCTCGAGGCCGATCCCTTCGAGCTTGTCCCGCAGCGTGATCACGTCCGGGTGGTTCGGCTGACCGTCCGCGTGTTGGATCTCCACATATGCCTGCTGCTCGTCGGAGGCGATGTCGGCCGCGGCCTCACCGGCCAGGGCGACCATGCGGTCGAGCGCCTTCGCCCGGGTGCGGACTCGGGCGAGAGGAGCCACGGCACCAGCGCTGAGACCCAGCACGGGCACGATCTGCAGCGCACGCCCCATGATTGAGGACGCGGCGCCGATGCGACCGCCTCGGCGGAGGTGTTCGAGCGTTTCGGGAGCGAATGCGGTGCGGGTCTCCGCTGCGCACCAGTCGGCGACCGTGCCCGCGACCGACCCCACGTCATGGCCCTGCCCGATGCCTGCGCCTGCGATCGCCAGTGCACCGGCCAATCCCGCCGAGGTAGTCCGGGAGTCGACGACGTTGACCAGCGATTCCTCGTTGCGGGCGGCGGCCACGGCCGAGTCCCGTGTCCCGGACAGCTCTCCCGACATGGTCACGGTGATGATGGCCTCGGCGCCGTGGTCGAAGAGCGTCGAGTAGGCGTTGCTGAACTGGGCAGGTGTCGCCATCGAGGTCGAGACCTCGGCACCGTCGTTCATCTTCTGACGCAGGTGGGCGGGTTCGAGCTCCCCATCGGCGAAGGCGACTCCTGAGACGAGGACCGCCAGCGGCACCACCGCGAAGAGATCCCCGGTCACCTCACGCAGCGCCGATTCCTCGTCTGCGGACAGCTGTGCCGTCGAGTCGGTGACCAGGCCGACCCTCATGGGCGACCCAGAGCCCGATATGTCCATCCGGCCGAGCGCCACACCTCGGGGGTCAGCACATTCCTGCCATCGATGAGCACCTTGCCCGTCACCAGCGACGCCGTAGCCACCGGATCCAAATCCCGATACTCCTGCCATTCGGTCAGCAGCAGCACAGCATCGGCACCGGCCAGAGCCTGCGACGCATCGGCGACGTAGTTCAACTCGGGAAACGCCTTCGCCGCATTGTCGATCGCCTGCGGGTCCGTCACCGTCACCACACCGCCTTGGGTCGCGATCAGACGCGCCACCGCCAGCGCCGGCGAGTCCCGGACATCATCGCTGTCGGGTTTGAACGCGGCACCGAGCACAGTGATCTTCTTCCCGATGAACGACCCGTCCAGAGTGTCACGGGCGATGTCGACCATTCGCACACGCCGACGCATGTTGATCGAATCGATCTCCTTGAGGAATGCCACCGCCTGATCGGCACCCAGCTCACCGGCGCGGGCCATGAACGCACGAATGTCCTTGGGCAGACATCCGCCGCCGAATCCCAGACCGGCGTTGAGGAACTTCCGGCCGATGCGGTCATCGATCCCGATCGCATCGGCCAGCTGGGTCACGTCCGCTCCGGATGCCTCACACAGCTCAGCCATCGCGTTGATGAACGAGATCTTCGTGGCCAGGAAGGAGTTCGCCGCCGTCTTGACCAATTCGGCCGTCGCGAAGTCCGTGATCATCCGCGGGGTCGCCTCATCCAGCATCGTCGCATACACCTCGTCGAGCGCGGCTGTGGCGCTCTCTCCGGCCCCACCCTCGGCGACGCCGTAGACCAGGCGATTCGGATGCAGTGTGTCCTCGACGGCATGGCCCTCGCGCAGGAACTCCGGATTCCACATCAGCGAGGCTCCCGAGGGCCGCACCAGATCGGCCAAACGCTCGGCGGTCCCGACGGGAACGGTGGATTTGCCCACAATCACCGACGTCGAAGTCAGATGAGGCACGAGCGAATCCACGGCGGCATCGACATAAGTGACATCGGCGGCGAACTCGCCCGGCTTCTGCGGAGTCCCGACACACACGAAATGGACGCGTGAGTCCGCGACACGCGAGACATCGGTGGTGAATTCGAGGCTCCCGAGGTCCTGACCCTTCACCAGCAATTCACTCAGGCCGGGTTCGAAGAAGGGCGGGCGCCCCGACATCAGGGCCGCAACCTTGTCCGCATCGACATCGACGCCGACGACCTCGTGGCCCAGCGATGCCATGGCCGCCGCATGCACTGCGCCCAGATAGCCGCACCCGATGACTGAAATCTTCAATCCGTGTTCTCCCTGCTTCGTCCATGCATTTCAGGCACACTATATGCCACCCAGATGCACGATATCTGCAGGTTGAAACAGTACCCTTGGAAATGTGAAGCGTTTCTTGGATTTCTTGACCAACTCACCGGCAGCGGTGACATTCGCGGTGCTCAGCGTGCTGGGCATCGTACTTTTCCTCGTGCCCGGGCTGCACGCGTTCGCCTGGATCATCGGACTGATCCTGAGCTTGGGAGTCATCGCGGCTCTGCTCATGTTCCATGGCGAATGGCGGCGGGCGCAGATCCAGATCGACTCTCTGCGCCAGCTTCTGAGCACCGAGCGCGGGAGACTCGACACCATGGGGCTCACGCCCGTCGACGAAGAGGAGGAGGTCACACAGCTGCCCGACGAGGAGCGGGCGCAGCGGATCCTGAGTCTGCTGCCCGACTCCAGCGGTCTCGTTCAGTCCCTCCGCCTGGATGCGACGTTCGGGACCCTCGACGTCGACGAGCTCGACCCCCTGCACACCTTCCGGGATGAGTTCGCGAAGTCCAGCTTCGACAATCCGCGCTCGCATACCGCCTTCATGAATCTCTATCGATCGGCCGAGGCCCTGTCCATCTGGGTCAACGAGGAGACACGTCCGCTCGCCGCCGACACGACGAAGCGAGAGATCAGTCCCGGCGACTCCCGCAAGGGCGGGTGGCGAGAGTACACCGAGGCGCGAGGGCGCGGTGAGAACCTCGGCGACCGGTTCGTCTCGGCACGCTGGGACTTCAAACAGGCGGCCCTCGAGCTCGGACTCGTCGCCTGAGACGCCAACTCTGGAGCCCGGACAGCTCCGGAGACCGGAGCCCTGATACCGCACGTCCGGCCTGATACCGCAAATTCGCGGGGCCGACAGTGCCCGGAGCCCTCGAGCAGGACAGAGGGCGACGGGGTCAGTGGCGGATCCACCAGCTGTCGGTCGGGGTCACCGGAGTCCGGCGTTTGTGCTCGGAGGCACGGTACTTCTCGACCAGCAGCGCAGCGGCGGTCTCGTCGACTGGTCTGCCCTCGAGGAAGTCATCGATCTGATCATAGCTGAGCCCCAAGGACGACTCATCGGTCTGACCCGGTTCGTCATCGAGCAGATCCGCTGTCGGGACCTTGCGCACAAGGTGCTCGGGGGCGCCGAGGTGGCCCAGCAACGCTCGTCCCTGTCGCTTGTTCAGCCCCGCCAGAGGCACGACGTCGGCAGCACCGTCGCCGAATTTCGTGAAGAAGCCGGTCACCGCCTCGGCGGCGTGGTCGGTGCCCGCCACGAGGAGTCTCTTCTCACCCGCCAGCTCGAACTGCGCGATCATCCGCATCCGTGCTTTGACGTTGCCCTTGCCGAAGTCGGAGATGTCCTGCCCCATGGCCGAGGAGTACTCCGCGGCGGCGGCGTCCGTGGCCGCGCCGATGTTGATGACGACCTCGTGATCGGCACCGATGAATCTCATGGCGTCCTGGGCATCGGTCTCATCGGTCTGGACATGATGCGGCAGGCGGATCGCCCAGAACTCGGCCGCGGCTCCGCGCCGACGCAGCTCTGCGACCGCCATTTGGCACAGTCGCCCGGCCAGGGTCGAGTCCTGCCCTCCGCTGATGCCAAGCGTCAGTCCTCTGACTCCGGTGGTCAGAATGTAGTCGGCGAGGAATTCGACCCGTCGGGCGACCTCGGTCGCCGCATCGATCGTCGGTCTCACCCCCAGGGTATGGCGGATCTCGTCCTGGCTGGCTTCCGTTGTCATGTGCATTCGACCCTTCCGGGCAGGGCGCCGTGTCTCAGGCGACGGGAACGATGTTGACCAGTTTGGGCGCACGGACGATGACCTTGCGCACACCGGCTCCGTCGAGCGCTCTGACGGCGTTCGGCGATTCCAGCGCCAGCTTCTCCAGGTCCTCGTCCGAGATGTCGGGGTCGACTTCGAGCCGAGCACGCACCTTGCCCTTGACCTGAACGACACAGGTGACCCGGTCGGCGATGAGGTGCTGTGGGTCGGCTGTGGGGAAGGTGCCGTAGGTCAGCGTGGTCGTGTGGCCGAGCTTCGCCCACAGTTCTTCCGCCAGATGCGGAGCGAAGGGCGAGAGCATGATGACCAACGGTTCGAGGACGTCTGCCGTCGCTCCGCCCTGTTTGGTGGCGTGGTTGGTGAGCACGATCAGCTTGGAGATCGCGGTGTTGAACCGCAGATGATCCATGTCCTCACGCACACCGTCGATGACCTGGTGGAGAACTCTGAGTGTCTCGGAGTCGGCGGTGCCGTCCCGGATCACGGACTCGCCCGTGGTCTCGTCGACGAAGAGGCGCCACACCCGCTGCAGGAATCTCTGCGCACCGACGACGGCGCGCGTCTCCCAGGGGCGGGCCTGCTCGATCGGGCCCATGGACATCTCATAGACGCGGAACGTGTCCGCACCGTAGGCGTCGTAGATCTCATCGGGCATGACCGAGTTCTTCAGCGACTTGCCGATCTTTCCGTACTCGCGGTCGACCTCGGCGCCGTCGTACCAGTAGCTGGTGCGGCCGTCTCCATCGGTGCGTTCCTCCACCTCGGCGGCGGGCACATAGACACCACGCGAATCGGTGTAGGCATAGGCCTGGATGTAGCCCTGGTTGACCAGCCGGTGGAACGGCTCGGACGAGGACACGTGGCCCAGGTCGAAGAGGATCTTGTGCCAGAACCTGGCGTAGAGCAGGTGCAGGACCGAATGCTCGGCACCGCCGACGTAGAGGTCGGCACCGCCGCGAGGTTTGGATTCTCGCGGCCCCATCCAGTACTTCTCGTTGACCGGGTCCACGAGGCGGTCGTGGTTGTGCGGATCGGCGTAGCGCAGCTGGTACCAGGACGACCCGGCCCAATTGGGCATCGTGTTCGTCTCACGGTAGTACTTCTGCGGTCCGTCACCGAGGTCGAGCTCGACTTCGACCCAGTCCCGGTTGCGGCCCAGGGCCGGTTCCGGCTGACTGTCGGCGTCGTCGGCGGCGAACGTCCGAGGGGCGAAGTCATCGACCTCGGGCAGCTGCACGGGCAGCATCGAGTCCGGCAGCGCTATCGGCGTACCGGCTTCGTTGTAGACGATCGGGAACGGTTCGCCCCAGTAGCGCTGTCGTGAGAACAGCCAGTCCCGCAGGCGGTACTGCGTCGATTCGACTGCCAGTCCCCTGTCGGCCAGCCACGAGGTGATCGTCGCCTTCGCCGCGTCGACGTCGAGTCCGTTGATGTCGATCTCGTCGTTGGCGGAGTTGATCATCACACCGGTGCCGGTGAAGGGGGCGTCCTCATCGTGGTCGGCCGGAGGCTGAACCGTGCGCACATAAGGCAGCCCGAAGGACTTCGCGAAGTCCCAGTCACGGGCGTCTTCGGCCGGAACGGCCATGATCGCACCGGTGCCGTAGCCCATCAGCACGTAGTCGGCGATGAACACCGGGATCTGCTCACCGGTTGCGGGGTTGACCGCGAAGGAACCGGTGAAGATGCCCGTCTTGTCCTTGCTCTGCTGACGATCCGCGTCGGTCTTCGCCGCCGCCTCACGCTGGTAGGCGGCGATCGCCTCGGCGGGGGTGGATCCGCCGCCTCGCCAGGAGTCGGGCGTGTCCGCGCTCCACCGGGCACCGGTGAGCTCGGTCACCTGCGGATGCTCGGGACTGAGTACGAGGTATGTGGCACCGAACAGGGTGTCCGGTCGGGTCGTGTAGACCTCGACCTGCGCCTCGGAGTCGGCCACCGGCAGGCGCAGCAGAGCGCCTTTGGACCGGCCGATCCAATTGATCTGCATGCTGCGCACGGCGCTGGGCCAGTCGAGCGAGTCCAAGTCATCGATGAGCCGGTCGGAATAGGCGGTGATGCGCATGTTCCACTGTCGCAGGCGCCGGGTGTAGACCGGGAGGTTGCCGCGTTCCGACAGCCCTTCGGCGGTGACTTCCTCGTTCGCGAGTACGGTACCCAGCCCCGGGCACCAGTTGACCGGGGACTCCGAGACATAGGCCAGCCGGTAGTCTTGCAGGACGTCCTCCTGCTCGGCCGGGCTCAGCTGGGCCCAGGGGCGACCGTCGGGAGTCGGCTTGGACCCCTGCGCGAACTGGTCGATGAGGGTGGCGATCGGACGTGCGGCACCGACGGAGGACTCCCCTGCCGTGGTGGCCGTCGGGTCGTACCAGGAGTTGAAGATCTGCAGGAAGATCCACTGGGTCCACCGGACGAAGTCGTCGTCGGTGGTCGCGAAGCTGCGGCGCGCGTCGTGGGCCAGTCCCAGCCGACGCAGCTGTCGTGTCATGTTCGCGATGTTCGCATCCGTGGTGATCCGCGGGTGCTGTCCTGTCTGAACCGCGTACAGGTCCGCGGGCAGGCCGAAGGCGTCGTAGGACAGAGCATGCATGACGTTGTGTCCGCGCATCCGCTGGTACCGGCCGTAGACGTCGGTGCCCAGATATCCCAGCGGGTGACCGACGTGCAGTCCCGCACCCGAGGGGTAGGGGAACATGTCCATGATGTAGAGGGACTCACGCTCGCTGAGGTCCGGTGGCGGACCGTATGAGGATTCCGCGTCTTCTCGGCCGAGACCTCCAGCAGCCTGGCTCAGATCACCGGTGGGGTTCGGGGCGTGGAATGTTCCCGCCCGTTCCCATGTCTCCTGCCATGACTTCTCGATCTTCTCGGCCAGCACCGCGTCGTAGCGGAAACCGGTCTCCTCAGGGTTCGTCGTCATTACCTTCCTTCACTGACTGGGCGTGAGCGGGTTTCGACCATCGTACTCTGAACACTGTCCGCTTCGACTTGGTTAGACTGCCAGACAGAGCCCCGAGGAGGGTCTGAGCTTGCAAACGTGAGCGATTTCACCTCTCAACGCATGACCAGTAGGATAACCGGGCAGTAACTTATGACCCGAAGGAGACCTCATGAGCCCAGCGACCATGCCCCAGTCAACAACTCCCGTCGTCGGCTTCGAGGTCGACACGACGTCGTCGACGACCGATGTCTTCCTCGCGAAGGCCGCCGAAGATCCGAATCTGCCGCTGCTGGCCAATCCGGCCGAAGACGCGTGGACAGAGGTGAGCGCCGGCGAGTTCCGCACCCAGGCCAGGACGGCTGCCAAAGGACTCATCGCCTCCGGAGTCGAGGTCGGAGACCGCATCGCCATCTTCGGCCCCACCTCCTACGAATGGACTCTCAGCGACTACGCGGTGTGGTTCGCCGGTGGGATCTCCGTGCCGTTCTATGACACGTCCTCGGAGGATCAGCTGGCGTGGATGATCAAGGACGCAGCCGTCGGGCGCGGTCTCGTCAGCACCCGTGAGCATGCCGACCGGGTCGAAGCCGCCGCAGCCTCCGCAGGTGTGGCCGCCCCGCAGCTGTGGATCTGGGACCAGGGCGCCTTCGCCGATCTCGAGGCCACCGGTCGGGAGATCAGCGACGAGACCCTCGAAGCTCAGCGTTGCCAGGTCACGGGCGAATCGGTCGCCACGATCATCTACACCTCCGGAACGACGGGCAAACCCAAGGGCTGCGTCCTCACGCATGGAAATTTCGTCCAGACCGTTCAGGCCGCACAGGAGCAGATCCCAGACATCTTCACCGAAGGCATGCGCGCCCTGCTGTTCCTGCCGCAGGCACACGTCTTCGCCCGCTTCATCGAGGTCCTCTCCGTCAGCTCCGGGGCTCTTCTGGCCCACCAGTCCGACCTCACGAAGCTCACAGATGCGCTCAGCAGCTTCCGCCCGTCATTCATCCTCGGAGTTCCCCGCGTTTTCGAGAAGGTCTTCAACTCCGCACTCGCTCTGGCCGAATCGGGCGGCAAAGAGAAGATATTCCGCAAAGCCGAACAGGTCGCGGTCGCCTATTCCAAGGCCATGGACGCGGACAAGATCCCGGCTTCGCTCAAACTGCAGCATGCGGTCTTCGACAAGCTGGTCTATTCGAAGCTCCGGTCGATCATGGGCAACAACGTCAGCGCCGCCGTCTCAGGAGGCGGGCCCTTGGGTGCTCACCTCGGCCATTTCTACCGGGGGGTCGGCCTCGTCGTGCTCGAGGGCTACGGCCTGACGGAGACGACGGCCCCGATCACCGTGAATGTTCCGGAGAAGGCCAAGATCGGCACCGTCGGCATCCCCCTGCCCGGTGTGAGCGTGTCGATCGCACCCGACGGAGAGATCCTCGCCAAGGGCGTCCCGGTCTTCACCGAGTACTGGAACAACCCGAAGGCCACCGAGAAGGAGTTCCACGACGGCTGGTTCGCCACCGGCGATCTCGGTTCGCTCGATGAGGACGGATATCTCACGATCAGCGGTCGCAAGAAAGAACTCATCGTCACGTCAAGCGGGAAGAACATCGCTCCGGCACCTCTGGAGGATGCTCTGCGCCGCCACCCTCTCGTCGGCCAGCCGGTCGTCGTCGGCGACAACCGGAAGTACATCTCGGCGCTCGTCTTCCTCGACTCGGAGATGCTGCCGACCTGGCTGAAGAACAACGGACTGCCGGAGATGGACCTGCGCCAGGCGTCGGCCGACGAGACGGTGAGAGCCGCCATCGAGAAAGCAGTCGAAAACGTCAACAAGACGGTGTCGCGAGCGGAGGGCATCAAGAGGTTCACAATCCTGCCCGTCGAGCTCACCGAGGACAACGGGTACCTGTCGGCGAAGCAGTCGGTCAAGCGCCACATCGTCGGCAAGGACTTTGCCGACGAAATCGACGCCCTCTATGCCGACTGACCGCTGCTGCTGGGCTGATCGGCCCGCGAGTCGATCGGCGCTCGGCCGGTGATCCGGCCGAGGCATCAACGCGATCTCGTCAACAGCATCTGAACCCAGCGCCCCCACCGGCTTCCTGTGATTTCCGTCAAGACGTAAACTGGCACTTAGATAGTTGAAAATAGAACTTTCCTAAGGAGATCACAATGTCCGATGACAGCAGTCAGATGAACAGCTACGTGGCCAAGGGCGAGGCTTTCGACCGGGACACGAACTACATCGACGATCGGATCCTCGACGACTCCGACTCACGCTGGCCGGTCGAGCCCGGCCGCTACAGGCTCATCGCCGCCCGCGCCTGCCCATGGGCGAATCGCACGATCATCGTCCGCAGACTGCTGGGCCTCGAGGACGTCATCTCGATCGGCATGCCGGGACCGACGCACGATGCGCGGTCCTGGACCTTCGACCTCGATCCCGGCGGCGTCGATCCGGTGCTGGGCATCGAGCGGCTGCAGCAGGCCTTCTTCGCCCGGTTCCCGGACTATCCGCGCGGAATCACCGTTCCCGCCATGGTCGACATCGCCAGCGGTGCTGTTGTGACGAACGACTTCCCGCAGATCACCGAGGACTTCTTCACCCAATGGAAGCAGCATCACCGCGAGGGCGCTCCTGATCTCTGGCCCGAGGAGTCCCGGGACGAGATGGACAGGGTGATGCGCCTGATCTACACCGAGATCAACAACGGCGTCTACCGCTGCGGCTTCGCCGGCTCGCAGGAGGCCTACGAGGCCGCCTTCGACCGTCTGTTCACAGCGCTCGACACCATTGAGGAGCGTCTGAGCCATTCCCGCTTCCTCATGGGAGACTCCATCACCGAGGCGGACGTCCGGCTGTTCACCACTCTCGTCCGCTTCGATCCTGTCTATTTCGGGCACTTCAAATGCAATCGACAGACGCTGAGGGACTTCGAGAACCTGTGGGGCTATGCGCGGGAGCTGTACCAGACGCCCGGCTTCGGTGACACGGTGGACTTCACTCAGATCAAACAGCACTACTACATCGTGCACACCGATGTGAATCCGACGCAGATCGTTCCCGAGGGCCCCGACCTCTCTGGCTGGCTCACGGCCCACGGCCGAGAGAAGCTGGGCGGTTCGCCCTTCGGCGAAGGCACCGCTCCCGGGCCTGTCCGAGCCGGTGAAGAGGTTCCGAAGGAGCACACCGCGGCGGCGTGGCTGGATCAGTCGGCCCGATGCGAGGGCTGAGCCTCAGCTCTCGCCGGAATCGGTCCGACCGTCGGTCCGATCCGCTGCGCTGTCGGCGGTGCCCGCGGCTTTCCGCCGACGACGCTTGCGCACCTTGAGCACGATCCACGCGATGACGAAGACGATCACCGCAGCGATGACGACCTGCTGGAAGTAGCCGGCATAGGTCTCGACGATCGACCAGTTCTCCCCCAGGAAGAAGCCGGCAACGATGAGGATGCTGTTCCAGATCGCACTTCCTGCGGTCGTGAGCAGCACGAACTTCACGATCGACATGTCCCGCATGCCGGCGGGTATGGAGATCAGTGAACGGAAGATCGGGACCATCCGCCCGAAGAACACGGCTTTGTCACCGTGTCTGTCGAACCATGCGACCGTCTTGTGCACGTCATCGACATCGACCAGGGGCATCTTCACGGCGATGCGGGCGATGCGCTCGAGACCGATCCACTTTCCCAGCGCCCACAGCAGGATGGCACCGACGACGGAGCCGATGGTGGCGAAGAGGATCGCAATGAAGATATTCATGCTCCCCTGGCTGGAGGTGAAGCCTGCCAAGGGAAGCACCAGCTCACTGGGAATCGGCGGGAAGATGTTGTCCATGAAGACGAGGAATCCGACTCCCAGCGGTCCCAGTGTCTCCATGAGTGCCACGGCCCAACCGGAGAATCCGCCGAGCGTCGCGCCGGCTCCGGAACCCGCGGAGAGCATCAGATCGGCGGACTGGGCTGTCGAGAATGGAGTCGGCATAGTCAAAAGTCTAGATTCAAAAGTCTGGATCAGGGGCGCGGCCCACCCCTTTCAGCACCCTCCCAGCGGTTAGTGTTGAAACAGTCACCCGCGGGTCAAGATCGAAGGAGCACGAAGTGGCACCAGCCAAAGTACTGGCCTCACGCAACACGGTCGCAGAAGTCGGCCATTCTGCCATCACTCAGCCGGGACCCGCCCATCTCATGCGCGCCGTCAAGCGCTTCGGCGAGCGACTGGGCAACCAGTTCGGCGCGGCCATCACCTATTTCCTGGTCCTGGCGGTGATGCCCATTGCGATGTTCACCTTCGCAAGTCTGGGATTCGTCCTCGATGTCCTCAAGCCGGAGCTCCTCCCTGTCGTCGTCGATCAGATCGAGACCCAGGTCGGCGGAAACTCCTCGCTGACAGAACAGCTGGAGAGCTTCCTCACCAGCTGGCAGTCGGTCGGGATCATCGCCATTCTTGCGGCTCTCTACACGGGGCAGGGATTCATCGGCAACCTCGGCGCCGCGGTGCGCGCTCAGCTGCACGCGGACTTCGACGATGTCGTCCCCGATAAGTCGTTCGTCAAGAAGATCCTCAACAACGTTGCCACGCTCCTGGGACTCATCATCGGGCTGCTGCTCACAGTGGCCCTGACCATCGTCGGCACCGGACTGGGCTCGATCATCACCGACGAGCTCAACCTCGGCGGTTTCGGTTCGCTGGTCATCAGAGTCGTGCCCTTCATCATCACCCTCGGCGCCGCATGGCTGATCTTCATGTTCCTGTTCACCATGCTGCCCGATCACCCGGTCGGGAAGAGAGCGAAGATCAGAGGTGCGCTCATCGGCGCCGTGGCCTTCACCATCCTCCTCAATCTCGCCACCGTCCTCGTCGACATCTTCTCCGGCAACAAGGCGGCCGGGGTGTTCGGATCGATCATCGCGATCATGCTGACGATGAACATCTTCGCGCGCATCATCCTCTTCGTCGCGGCTTGGATCGGCACCGCGACCCCACCGCGTCCGCAGGAGGAGCCCTCCCCCGAATATCGTTTCGTCGAACCGAAGGTCCAGGCCCAGAGCCTCGGCGCATTGTTGGCCGGTGCCGGCATCATCACTCTCACGCTGCTCGGATTCCGGCGCTTCGACGAGAGCCGGACAGATCGCGGGTAGGCGACGCGTTAGACTGGGCGGGAATTCGCCAACTGATCGAGGAGACACGACCTTTGACTGATGCAACGACGGCTCGCCTGAACGAATGGGCGAAGAAGCAGACTGCCGCCGAAGAACTCATCCCACTGACCGGCCGACTGTACCGTGAAAACGACGTGCTGCTGACCCTGTTCGGCCGTTCGCTGCTGAATAAGTCGGTGACCGGAATGATCAAGGCTCACCGCTACGCCCGCCATTTCCTCGGTGAGGACCTCGACATCGAGGTGACACTCAAGGTCGTCCGCGCTCTGAGCGAGCTCGATCTCGGCGCGGCCCGCATCGACCTGGGCCGCCTCATCCAGAAGCTCGACGAGCAGTCCGCATCCGTCGAGGACTTCGTCTCCACGGAGCTGACCTCGATCGCCGGTGCCAATGCCGAAGAAGGCGCCGTCCGCGACATCGTCCTCTACGGTTTCGGCCGCATCGGCCGGCTGCTCGCCCGTATCCTCATCGATCGCGCCGGTGGCACCGGCATGCGGCTGCGTGCGGTCGTCGTCCGCAAGGGCAGTGAGGACGATATCGTCAAGCGTGCCTCCCTGTTGCGACGTGATTCCGTGCACGGCAAGTTCGACGGCAGCATCGTCGTCGATGAGGAGGCTGACACGATCCAAGCCAATGGCACTCTGATCCAGGTCATCTATTCCGATGATCCCTCACAGGTCGACTACACGGAGTACGGCATCGACGATGCGATCATCGTCGACAACACCGGAAAGTGGCGCGACGAGGAGGGACTGTCGAAGCACCTGGCCTGCCCCGGCGCTTCGAAGGTGATCCTCACCGCTCCGGGCAAGGGCGAGGTCAAGAACATCGTCTACGGTGTCAACGACGCGGCCATCCTCGAGTCCGACACCGTGATGTCCGCCGCATCGTGCACCACGAACGCGATCACACCGGTGCTCAAGGCTCTCCATGACAAATACGGAGTCCGCAACGGTCACGTCGAGACGGTCCACTCGTTCACCAACGACCAGAACCTCATCGACAACTTCCACAAGGGCTCGCGGCGTGGCCGCGCCGCCGGCCTGAACATGGTGCTCACGGAGACCGGAGCCGCCAAAGCGGTGGCGAAGGCCCTGCCCGAACTCAAGGGCAAGCTCTCGGGCAATGCCATCCGCGTTCCCACACCGAATGTGTCGATGGCGATCCTCAATCTCAACCTGGACGCGACCACGACCGTCGAAGAGCTCAACGCATTCCTCCGCGAGACCTCGATGAATTCGTCGCTGCGCAACCAGATCGACTACATCTCCTCCCCCGAGCTCGTCTCCACCGACCTCGTCGGATCGAAGCGCGCCGGCGTCGTCGACGGACTGGCCACCATCGTCGACGACGACCGTGTCGTCGTCTACGTCTGGTATGACAACGAGTTCGGCTACAGCTGCCAGGTCATCCGCTGCGTGGCGAAGATGGCCGAGGTCGACGTCCCCGCCTTCCCCTGAGCTCGGAGACCTTATCTCCTGATCGTCTGCAGAAGCGCCCGCGGCCCAACGGCCGCGGGCGCTTCGCTGTCCGGCGGGCGCTTCACTTTCGGGTTCGTCGCGCGTGGCCGACTGCACGAGCACGGCCGCTCTCCGGCCCGATCCCGATCTGGGCTAGGTCCTGTCCTCGTCGCTGCGTTCCCGCTCCATCGCGTCATGGAGCCAGATCGGGGTGAAGCGGTGGAATCGTCGAGCCAATTCGTCATCGCTGTCGAGGATCACGGCGAATCTGTCATCACCGCTCGAGAGTTCATTCGCCCAAATCGGTCCCAGGCAGGCCAAGAGGGCACAGGCGAGGACGACCGCGACTGCCAGGATGGGAGTCGTCGAGTACAGCATCCATCCGAACAGGAGTCCGAGCACTGCGAAGCCGATCGCCACGGCCATGCCCGCATTGCGGGTTCTGGGGGCACGGGCGCGTGCCGGCCGGGCGGACGCAATGGAGTCGAGGACGTCGCGGTTGATCCGCGTCCAGGCGATGATCGCCCCCAGCGCACACACGATTCCGATCATGATCAGGCTGAATGCGGAGAACAGCAGCACCGTGTCGACTCGAGTCCCCTGCGCCTGCATCGCCGCTCCGAGACCGGCGACGAGCATGGCGAGGGCAAGCACCAGCATGCTCAGAAGTCGCGCTCTGCGCACCGCGATGAGTTCGCTGAGGACTTGGGCCAGCAGCGCCCGCTGAGCAGCATGCTCTGACTGCTCGCTCATCGTACGTATCCGACGGCCTTGTCGACCGTGTGCGGGAATGCCTCACCAGCGGTGTGCTTATCGAACAGCTCGACGAACTGATCGGCCAGGCGCGTGCGCCATCCGTCCGTGTCTCCGCTCATGTGCGGAGTGACGATGACATTGTCGGCTTGCCACAGCGGGTGGTCGGACGGAAGGGGCTCCTCATCGAAGACGTCGAGGCCGGCGCCCGAGATCTGACCCGTTTCCAGGGCGCTGACGAGGTCGGACGTGACCACGCTCTCGCCGCGACCGACGTTCACGAAGAAGGCGCTCGACTCCATGGCGGCGAACACCTCGGCGTCGATGAGATTCGTCGTCTCCTCGGTCAGCGGTGCGATGTTGATCACCCAGTCCACCCCGGTCAGATGCGAGCTCAGCTGTGCCGAGTCGATGACGTTGCCGAAGTCCGCATCCCCGGTCCTCCCATGGCTGCCCGCACCGGCGACGTTGACGTCGAGGGCGCTGAGCACCCCGGCGATCTCCCGACCGATCGAACCGGTGCCCACGATCATGGCGTTCGATCCGGCAAGATTCTTCGTCGGCCGACGGTTCCAGGTGGACGTACGCTGATCCTCGAGCGAACGCAGCGAATTCTTCGCATGGATGAGGATGTAGTTGAGCACGAATTCCGCGATCGGGCGGTTGAAGATCCCACGGGCATTGGTGACGACGACGTCCGAGGCCGCGAGCTCATCGAACAGAAGGGAATCGACGCCGGCCGCTGCCGCATGGATCCACTTCAGACTGTCCGCGCGTGAGAATTCGCTGCGCAGCGCCCTGGAGAAGAAATCCCAGAGGAGGAGAACATCGGTGCCGGGCAGCGCTGAACCGAGCTCATCGGCCTCGACGACCCGAAGTTCGACACCTTCTCTGCGACCGAGGTCAGCCAGCTGGTCGGGAATCTCCGTCCCGGGGGCGTTGAGCAATGTCAGTACCGTCATCAGTCGACTCCTTCAGCGTGGTCTGTCCTGTCAGACTCGTGGTTCGTCCTGTCAGACTCGTGGTCTGTCCTGTCAGACTAACCGATGACCCGCCAGCGACGGGCACGACTTCGCGTTTCGCGGGCTCGTTCTTCAGCGTCTGTGCCAAGGCCGTGTTGGGCAGGAAGCACAGGAAGATGAACCCGAGGACGACAAGAGGTGCGACCCAGAGGTACAAGGGAACCAAAGCGTCGTTGTAGGAGGTGATGATGAGGGTGTGCAGAGGCTCGGGCATCTCGGAGACGACCTGCGGTGTCAGTCCGGTCGCGGACACCTCGGGCAGCTGATGTGAAGGAGCGGCCTTGGCCAGCTCGCCCATCCCGTCCTTGATGTTGTCGAGGAGCCGCTGTGTGAAGACGGACCCGATGAAGGCCATACCCAGGGTCGCACCGACCTGACGGAAGTAGTTGTTCGATGCCGTGGCTGTTCCGACCATGGCCACGGGGAAGGCGTTCTGGACGACGAGGACGAGGGTCTGCATGCTCAGTCCCAGTCCGAGCCCCAGCATGGCCAAGCACCCCATGGTCTCCCACGCGGAGCTCTCGGCCCTGAGCTGCGAGAGCAGAACCAGTGAGGCGGCGATGATCAGCACGCCGATGAGTGGGTATTTCTTGTACTTGCCGGTGCGCGAGACGACGAAGCCGATGAGCGTCGAGGAGATGAGCATGGTGCCCATCATCGGAACCATCATCAGTCCCGCCACTGTGGCGTCGATGCCGTGGACCATCTGCAGATATGTGGGCATGTAGGAGAGGACGCCGAACATTCCGACGCCGATGAATAGGCCGGCAACGGTGCACAGCAGGAAGTCGCGGTTCTTGAACAGGTACATCGGAATGACCGGTTCGCTGACATTGAGCTCAACGAGGATGAAGCCGGCGATCGCCAGGGCGCCGATGACGATGAGGCCGTTGATCTGCCATGAGCCCCAATCGTAGTCGTGCCCTCCCCACGCGGAGACGAGGACGATGCAGGAAGTGACGACCGAGACCAGCGCCATTCCTCCGACGTCGATCTTCGGCCGTCTTGCGCTGGAGTGCTTGGGCACTTTGAGGAATATGGCTGCGGCGATGAGGGCGATGATGCCGAGGGGAAAGTTGATGGCGAAGGCCCAGCGCCAACCGGGTCCCTCTGTCAGCCAGCCGCCGATCAGCGGCCCGGCTACCGAGGACACCGCGAAGGCGGAGCCCATGATGCCCATGTACTTCCCACGTTCGCGGGCCGGGACCACGGAGGCGATGATGGACTGGGACAGGATCATCATGCCGCCACCGCCGATGCCCTGGAGCACACGGCCGAAGATGAGCATGGACATATCGTTCGCGATGAGCGCGAAGACCGACCCCGCCAGGAAGCAGCAGATCGCGAACATGAAGAGCGGTTTGCGGCCGAACAGGTCGCCCACCTTGCCGTAGATGGGCATCATGATCGTCGAGGCGAGCATGAACGCTGTGGACACCCACAGCATCTGGTCGACGCCGTCGAGTTCACCGACGATCGTCGGCAGGGCGGTCGCCAGCACGGTCTGGTTGAGGGAGAACATGAACATGGCGATCATCAGGCCCACGAAGAGCAGGATGATCGCCGATGTCTTCATCGCCTCGGCGTCGGTGTCGTCATCTGCGGTTCGGGTCATTTCTCCGGTCCTCAGCCCTTGGTCGCTTCTCATCACAGCCTTTGTCATAGTCGGTTCAGAACCTTGAGGAAGAGCCCCAGCGATTCTTCGTAGATTTCCTTCGTGCCGCCCTTTTCGTCTACGAGCTCGGGCGATCTCTTGACCG
This sequence comes from Brevibacterium marinum, assembly GCF_011927955.1. Lineage (NCBI taxonomy): Bacteria > Bacillati > Actinomycetota > Actinomycetes > Micrococcales > Brevibacteriaceae > Brevibacterium > Brevibacterium marinum. The sequence goes on from NZ_JAATJN010000001.1 coordinate 2,970,173, forward strand.
TCTGACCCGCGTGGTTGAGAGGCACTCTGCACAGTTGCGTGAGCATCCGGGCGCTGCGCCAGGCGGATTCCTCGGTGGAGAACTCCTGACCCAGAAAACGCAGGCGGGCGAGCACATGCTCGGCCACGAGCTCCTCCAGGGCCTCGGCCCGGTCGAAGCGCTTGCTGACCAGCTCCGGGTAGAGGGCGAAGAGCTTCCTCCGCCTCGCCGGCATATCGGGATCGACCGATCCCATCAGCAGCGCTTCGCGGACGAACCGGGACGTGTCCGCAGCCAACTCCTCGATTCCCGAGTCCGCGTGGACATAGGCCTCGATGACGTGCTCATCGATATTGGACTCGTCGAGTCCGACGATGGCGTCCTCCTTCGTCGCGTAGTAGTTGAAGAAGGTTCGCGTAGAGACGCCCACGTCCGCGGCGATGTTCGCTACGGTGGCGCATTCGAGGCCGTCGTCGAGGACCCTCGTGATCGCTGCCTCATGCAGCGCATGTCGTGTCAGACGCGCTTTTTTGGAGCGGAGGGATTCGCTTTCGGCCATGATGTCAGTTTTGCATCCCACGCAACTTTTCACCAACTGCAAAATTGCAATTGTGCACTATTTCACGTTCGGGGCCGAAGACCGGGCCGTCACATGAGCGTTTTCAGGCGTGCCCGATGCTGTTCGAGAACCTGCAGCTGGCCCAGCAGCGTCGTCTGTGCGTCGGTGTCTGCGGTGTCCTGACGCTGCAGCCGCGAATGGAGTTCCTTGGCGATACGTTCGAGGTCGTAGTCGAAGAGCCGGGCCACGATGCCCCGGGCGAATCCCTCCGCACCGTCCCCGTCCGCCACCGGCAGCGGAGTCACAAGCAGCTGCGTGATATAGGGCCTGAGGTCCTCGGAGCCGGAGGCCAAGACGGCCTCTGCCCAGCGCGTGGCATCTGCTCCAGCGGCCTTCAGCCCGCCGGCGGCCTTGACCGCCGACTGGATCCGTCGGTACCCGGGATGTTCGAATGCCCGCGCCGACAGCGAATCGAAGAGTTTGGCATTGACGAGCTCAGGATGTTGCAGTGCGACCATCAGGGCGCCCTTCTCCGTCTTGAGGCGCGCGGGACTGATCGGTGCCGACAGGTTCGACACGTCGGGACGCTCGTCGTAGACGTATTCGAGAGCTCCGTCCTCGCCAGTGGGTCCTCCCCCTGTGTGCCCGGCCGGCTCGGCGACAGGCCCGGCCATCGGCTGCTGACCACGCGATCCCTGGTCGAACGCCGTCGGACCCTGCGGAACACCGGGTGGGCCCTGTTGACCCGGCGGGGTGCCGGGCGGGCCGTGTCGAGGTCCCGCCTGAGGCTGACGTCCCTGGTTGGGCTGCGACTTCCTCGGCCGTTTCCTGGCCGACCTGACCGCCGACTCGACTTCATCGATGTCGACGCCGATACGTCCGGCCACGAACCGGTAATAGTGGCTGAGACTGTTCCTGTCGCGGATGTCGGCGAGCACCTCGGCGCTGGCCTTGACGGCGGAGATCCGGCCTTCTACGGAATCGAGGTCATAGCGTGAGACCGCGGTGGTGATGACGAACTCGAAGAGCGGCTTGCGCCTCTCGATGAGCTCGCGCAGCGCACCATCCCCCTTCTGCATGCGCAGATCGCACGGGTCGAGCCCCTCGGGTTCGACCGCCACAAACGTCTGCGCGGTGAACTCGCTCTCGAATTCGAATGCCCGCAATGCTGCGTTCTGCCCGGCGGCATCACCGTCGAAGGTGAAGATCACCTGTCCCGTCGGGTCGTCGCCGAGGAGTCGGCGTACGATCTTGACGTGTTCGGGGCCGAAGGCCGTCCCGCAGGTCGCCACCGCCTGAGTGACTCCGGCCAGATGTGCGGCCATGACGTCCGTGTAGCCTTCGACGATGACCACGCGCTTGGTCTTCGCAATGTCCCTCTTCGCGAGGTCCAGGCCGTAGAGGACCTGGTTCTTGTGGTAGAGGGCGGTTTCCGGAGTGTTGAGGTATTTCGGCCCCTGGTCGTCGTCGAACAGACGTCGGGCACCGAAGCCGATGGTCCGCGAGGTCATGTCCTTGATGGGCCAGACGACCCGACCACGGAATCTGTCGTAGATGCCGCGACCGCCTTCGCTGGCCAAGCCTCCGGCCAGGATCTCCTCTTCGCTGAACCCCGCCCGCTTCAACCGACTGGTCAGCGCGTCCCAGGACTTCGGTGCGAAGCCGAGGCCGAATCCACGGCTGGAGTCTGCCGGGAAGCCGCGGCCCTCGAGGAACTCGCGAGCGATCTGGCCCTGTTCCCCTTCGAGGGATTGGGTGAAGAAGTTCTGTGCGACTTCATGCATCTCCAACAGTCGCTGCCGTCGGCTGGCCTGTTCGCGATCAGGTCCCTTGCCGTCCTCATAGCGCAGATGCATGCCGCTCCGACCCGCCAGAGACTCGACGGCTTCGACGAAGCTGAGCTGCTCGATGTTCTGGAGGAAGGAGAAGACGTCGCCGGATTCCCCGCAACCGAAGCAGTGGTACATCCCCACCTGAGGTCGGACGGTGAACGAGGGGGTCTTCTCATCGTGGAAGGGACACAGCCCCTTGAGTGAACCGATGCCGGCGGTTCTGAGTGTGACGAACTCGCCGACCACCTCGTCGATGCGGGTGCGGCTGCGAAGCTCGTCGATGTCCTCGCGTTTGATCAGTCCGGCCATGGTCTAGAGACGATCCTCCGCTCCTGCTTTGAGCTGGTGATAGAGGGCCCAGGCCGAATGGTCGGTCAGAGAGGCGATCTGGTCGACGATGACGCGCAGCCTGGCCGCATCGTCGGCGGCGTCGAAGTAGTCCGCCCTGAACATCGGATCGAGATCGGCCGGTGATTCGGAGAACCAATGGGCCAGTTCGGTGATGACGGCGGATTGGATGTCATGCAGACGCAGGCGGTCCTCGGCGACCATCACGGTCAGAGTCGCCATTCCTTTGAGGACGGCGACCTCGACGGCGGTCTGCTCCGGAACCACCAGGGATGCCGCATACCGGATCAGGGGCTCCCAGCCGTATTCCTCGCGGGTCTGGGCCTCGGCGGCGCCGACGAATCGCCCGATGAGCTGACTCGTCATATGCTTCAGCGTCGCTTGGGCCCGCCTGGATCCGTCATAGGTCTCCGCGGGCCAGTACGCCGCGCCCTGCAGCCGTGTCAGGGCGCTGTCCATCTCGTCATCACTCGTATTGGGCAGATACCACTTGCGGGTGATGTCGAAGAGGTCGCCGCGTGAGCGCTCATCAGCGAATTCCGACAGATGCAGGTGACCGCCGGCGATGGCGTCTTCGACGTCATGGACCGAGTAGGAGATGTCATCGGCGAGGTCCATCACCTGGGCCTCGATGCAACGAGTCCCGTTCTCGACGCCCTCGCGGTAGAAGTCGAAGACTCCCGTGTCGTCATCGTAGACGCCGAACTTCCGGACGACGGAACCATGCCGACCGAGTGCTGCCTCGTTCCGCGTCCACGGGTATTTGGTCAGGGCATCGAGACTGGCCCGAGTCAGGTTGAGCCCGGCAGGCCGGCCGTCGGCGGCGATCACCTTCGGTTCGATCCTCGTGACCAGACGCAGCGTCTGCGCATTGCCCTCGAAGCCGCCGATGTCCGCGCACAGGGCATCGAGGATCGTCTCCCCGTGGTGGCCGAAGGGTGGGTGGCCGAGGTCGTGGCTCAGGCACGCGGTGTCGACGATGTCGGGGTCGCAGCCGAGGTAGCGGGCGAGCTCGCGTCCGACCTGGGCCACTTCGAGGGAGTGGGTGAGTCGGGTGCGGACGAAATCGTCGGTGCCCGGTGAAACGACTTGGGTCTTGGCGCCGAGCCGGCGCAGGCCGGCGGAGTGCAGAACCCGGGCACGGTCGCGTTGGAAGGCCGATCGACGCGGATTCTTCGCCGGTTCGCTCACCCACCGTTCTTCGTCTCTCGGCGAGTAGACCGCCACGGATCCCGAGCGCACCATGGCGGGTGGGTGAGAGTCGATTGGCATCGTCATCCTCCCGAGATGTCGAGTTCCGCCTCGGAGAGCAGGGACTTCCCGCTGGCATCGAAGATGCGCGAGTCGAGCCACCCTTCGGGCAGATGCGGCTTCTTCGGGCGGGTGGTCCGTCCACGGGAGCCTTCCGCGGGACTACCAGGATACGGGGCGTCGTGGTCGAGTCGGCCGAGCAGGCCCTCGAGCTCCTCCAGCGAGGAGACCATCGCCAGCTGACTCCGCAGGTCTCCCCCCACTGGGTACCCCTTGAAGTACCAGGCGATGTGCTTGCGCAGGTCACGAACGCCGTAGAATTCGTCCTCATAGTATTCGGCGAGGTATTCGGCGTGCTTGTACACGGCACGGGCCACCTCGGCGAGGCCGGGACGGAAACGTTCGTCACTGCCGTTCAGCGCATTCGCGAGGTCGCCGAAGAGCCAGGGCCGCCCCTGGCATCCGCGGCCGATGACGACACCGTCGCATCCGGTCGTGCGCATCATCTCGAGCGCGTCCTCTGCCGCGAAGATGTCGCCGTTGCCCAGAACCGGGACACTGTCGCCGAGGTGGTCCTTGAGTCGGGCGATGGCGTCCCAGTCCGCCTGCCCGGAGTACAGGTCCGCAGCGGAGCGACCGTGGAGGGCGACAGCGGCGACTCCAGCATTGCGGGCCATCTCACCGGCATCGAGGAAGGTCTGATGGTCCTTGTCGATGCCCTTGCGCATCTTCACCGTCAGGGGAATGCCACCGCGGTCCGCCTCGTTCACCGCCGTGGTGACGATGGCCTCGAACAGGTCCTGCTTCCATGGCAGGGCGGAGCCGCCGCCCTTCCGAGTGACCTTGGGCACGGGGCAGCCGAAGTTGAGGTCGATGTGATCGGCACGGTCTTCTTCGACGATCATCCGCACGGCCTGCCCGACCGTCACCGGGTCGACACCGTAGAGCTGGACCGAACGCGGAGTCTCGAACGGCTCGTGTTGGATGATGCGCATGCTCTTGGGGCTGCGCTCGACCAATGCCCGCGAAGTCACCATCTCCGTCACATAGAGACCGGCCCCGTATTCGCGGCACAGCCGCCGGAACGCGGTGTTGGTGATTCCGGCCATCGGCGCGAGCACCACCGGCGACGACAGCTCGATCGGGCCGATGCGCAGGGGCTCGACGGTGGCCGAGGAGACGGATTCTGGGGCAGGACTCATGACACTCACCATGCCATTGTCCCCGACCCGTCAAATGATGGAGCATCTGCACGAGCAGACGCTGCCCTGTCACGGTTGCGCATGTGATCCCTCCATCTCGCTGCCTTCTCTATCCATATCAACCCGTTCCGGGACCAGAAATTCCCGGATGCCCCATTCGACGTCGAGTCGCAGCTCTCGTGCGAGACGATCATCGTGGGTGACCACGATCATCGCGCCGCCGAATCCGTCGAGGGCGGTCACCAGGGCCCTCAGCGAGGGCAGGTCGAGGTTGTTGCCCGGTTCGTCGAGGACCAGAAGCTGCGGTGCGGGATCCTGGAGCAGGGTCGCGGCCAGCGCCACGCGGAACCTCTCCCCTCCCGACAGGGTCGAACAGAGCTGATCGGTCCGTCCTGCCCGCAGCCCCATCGCGGCCAGCACCTCGTGGACACGGTGCGGGCCGAGATCAGGATTGCCCTCCCTGACAGCGGCCATGACGGTCAGCGCCGACGGCAGCCGGTACTGCTGGTCGAGGTAGCCGATCGGGACCGGGGTGTTGATCCGCAGACCGGGGAACAGCCCTTCGACCGGGGCCCCTGTATCGGCACGGCCTGTGAGAGCGGCCAGCAGCGTCGATTTCCCGGAGCCGTTGGCACCGGTCAGCCGGATCCGCTCGGGACCGACGAGGGAACGCGGCAGCAGCAGAGGCGGCCCTTCGATGTCGAGGACCCTCTTGCCGGAGTGGACCACGGTCTCCGGCAGATCCAGGCGGATGCTCGAGTCCCTGCGCAGAGCGTCCTTGGCCGACTGCACCGACGACCGGGCTGCCGCTTCGTCCGCGGCCTTGTCGCCACGCCTCTTCGCAGCGCTCTTCTGGGCGAAGCCGGTCAGCCCGTTCATCACGATCTTCGGACGCCTCTTGTTCTCCTTGTCCTTGGCCGCCTTCCGCTCGGCCCGAGCCAGCTTCGTCTCGAGTTCGATGCGCTGCCGCTTCTCGATTGCCAGAGACTTCTTCGCGTCGACCACTCGGGCCAGCTTCGCCTCTTCCTCAGCGGCGACCATGGTCTCGTAGTCCTCGAAGTCGCCCCCGTAGACCTGCAGCCCGTCCGTCATCTCGACGATCGTCGTCACCGTCGCCAACAGCGCTCGGTCGTGGGAGATCACGAGCGTCGGCCCCCTTCTCTGCTCGAGCAGGGAGACCAGCCGGCCCCGCCCCGCCTCGTCGAGGTTGTTGCTGGGTTCGTCGAGGATCAGCCAGCGCTCGCCTGCCATCGCGGCACGGGCAAGACCGATCCGCACGGCCTGCCCGCCCGAGAAGGTGCTCAACGGACGGTCCAGGGAGTTGGCGTCGAGTTTCAGATCGAGCTCGGCCAGAGTGCCGAGTGCCCGCTCCTCGATATCCCAGTCGTCACCGATGGCCTCGAAGTCGGCGGGCTCGGCGTCACCGGACAGAGCCTTGGCCAGAGCGGTTCGGACAGTGGTGATTCCCATCGCCGAGGCGACGCTGTCCTCGCTGTACGGCAGGAGCTGATCGATGTAGACGGCTGCTTCAGCGCCGGTGACGCTGCCCGCGGTCGGGCTGAGGGTGCCGGCGATGATTCTGGCGAGGGTGGACTTGCCCACCCCGTTCTCGCCGACGAGCCCGACGACAGCGGCAGGAATCGAGGCGCTGAGGTGAGTGAAGATCTCGGTGTCATCGCCGAGGCGGTATCCGAGATCGGAGATGGATATGGCGGCAGTCATGTGATGACCTCATTTCGTGCACAGATGTGCGCTGCCGGTCCGTTTCACCCGCAAGTCGGAAATGAGGAGTTACTTCACGAAGCGACTGTCTTTCGCCGGGAATGTGTCGCGACAAGCATGCCGGAGGTCGACTGCCGTCGTCAAGGACACGACAAGACTCAGATAAACAGCCCGGATGCCACCCTCGGTGCCTCATATACTTTTGCCCGCGAAATGGTGGATCCTCGGAAGCTATGGGGAGTGAACTGTCGATGGCGACTCGTACAGAGATCACCACGAAATACGCCAGGCAATACAAGAAGGCTTCGAAGAAGAACAAGGGCGCCGTGCTCGACGAAGTCGTGGCAGTCACGGGGTGGACCCGCGACAACGCTCGACGGCGTCTGACTCAGGCAGCTAAACATCCGCCAGGGCCCGGCCGGCAGGTCGCCAAACAGCCTCGGAAGCCGCGTGCGAGGAAATACTCCTACGACGCGGTCAAGGTTCTCCAGCGCGTGTGGGCGATCTCGGGCGGCCAGTGCGGCAAATACCTTCACGCCACGATGCGCATCCTCCTTGACCTCCTCGAAGCCCACAACGAGCTCACCACCGGCCAGGACCGCTACGACAAGCACGTGCGCAAGGAGCTATTGGCGATGAGTCCGGCCACGATCGACCGGTACCTCAAACCTATGCGAGCCAGGGACGCGATCAATGGGATCTCAACAACGAAGCCGGGTTCTTTGCTACGCTCGGCGATCACGATTCGGCGGGCCGGTGACGAGGTCGAAGACGAACCCGGCTTCTTCGAAGGCGATACCGTCGCCCACTGTGGTCCTGTCGAGTCTGGGGAATTCGCACGCACGCTCAACCTCACCGATTTCCATACCGGGTGGACGTTCTCGCGCACGGTGCGTAACAACGCGCATACGAACATTCTGGCCGGATTGAAGACTGCGGCTCGTGAGATTCCGTTTGAGATTACTGGTCTGGACTTCGATAACGGGTCGGAGTTCCTCAACCAATACGTCATCGAGTGGGCCGGATCGAAGGGTATCTACTTCACCAGGTCCAGGCCGTATAAGAAGAACGATCAGGCCACCATCGAGTCGAAGAACAATCACGTCGTGCGCCGGTACGGATTTTACTATCGCTACGACACTGATCTGGAGCGACGAGCATTGAACCGGTTATGGCATCTGGTCAATGATCGGGTGAATTATCTGATGCCCACGGTCAAACCGACTGGGTATGGGTCGACGAAGAATGGGCGGCGTAAACGGATCTATGATGCTCCGCGAACACCGTTCGACAGGCTCCTCGAGGCCGGCGTGCTCTCGCCAAAACAGGTCGAGGAGATGACGGCGTATCGCGATGGTCTCAATCCGGCGAAGATCGCTGCTGAGATCGCTCGGGTCCAGGACCGGTTGCTGGTGCTATCGAGCAAGAAGACCGAGCAGCTCTATCTAGTGGTGTGTCTCGTAAATGATTATACCGTTGGGCGATAGAATGAGGGCATGTCAGCTCCAGCAGCCCCGTTGACCATGACCGACACCGATCGAGAAGTCCTCGAGACCATCGCTCGGTCATCGACAGCCGCGCACCGGGAAGTCGTCCGCGCCAGAGTCCTCCTCGCCTCCGCCGATGGTGTGGGCATCCGCACCGTCGCCGGCGACCATGGTGTGTCGGCGATGACGGTGCGCGCCTGGCGCGAGGCGTTCACAGCCGAGGGACTCACGCAGTGGGGCACGGTGAAGAAAGGACGCGGACGCAAACCCTCGATCCCTGAGGACACAATCGCTGAGATCGTACGTCTGACGACGACCGAGACTCCTGAAGCCGAAACCCACTGGTCGGTGCGGTCGATGGCCAAGAAGGTCGGCGTCTCCCGCTCGACCGTCCACAGGGTCTGGTCCGAACTCGGGCTCAAACCCCACCGGCACGATACGTTCAAAGTCTCGAACGATCCGAACTTCGATGCCAAGGTCATCGATGTCGTCGGTCTCTACCTCAACCCACCGGAGAAGGCGGTGGTGTTGTGCATGGACGAGAAGTCTTCCATCCAGGCACTCGATCGCACTCAGGCATCGTTGCCGATGGTTCCCGGTCGGGCCGGGACGATGACGCATGACTACAAACGAAACGGCACGACGACGCTCTTCGCCGCACTGGATGTCCTCACGGGTAAAGTCATCGGGCAGTGTCTTCCCAAGCATCGGCATGAGGAGTTCCTGACTTTCCTCAAAACCGTTGATTCGCAGGTGCCCAAGGGTCTGCAGGTCCACCTCGTGCTTGATAACTATGCCACGCACAAACATGCCGTGATCAAGCACTGGCTGGCCAACCACAAACGCTTTCACCTGCACTTCACGCCGACATCATCGTCGTGGCTGAATCAGGTCGAGAGGTGGTTTCGCGATCTGACGGAGAAGAATCTGCGTCGGGGGATCTTCGACTCGGTGCCCGATCTCATCGACAGCATCGAGGCTTATATCGATGCCAATAATGATGACCCGAAACCGTATGTGTGGACGGCGACAGCCGAGTCGATCCTGGAGAAAGTCGCCCGAGCGCGCACCACCCTGACCGAACGAGCAAGCTAATACAGAGACACACCACTAGCGTCGTTCCCGTCAGCGTTGCCGGATGTGCGCAAGGGTGTGCGAGTCAAGACGGGGTAAGTTTCGCGGGCAAATCTATGTGAGGCATCGGAAACTTTTCGCGGGCATATTGACATGAGGCATTACGCCCCTCACTGATTGAAGCCCGTCGACACTCAGGCAAGCGACGGAGGCCAAAACTTAACAGGTCGCGGTGTCCGGAAGCGCCTTCCGTCTCAGGCTGTGGCTTTGGAGATGACTGACCGTGCGTTGCGACGTTCGAGCGACACCGTCGCGATCACCCAATACAACAAGCAGGGCTTCGCTGAAGGACTCGGGGCTCTCTGGTTTACCGGCTCTTCCCAGATGAAGGTGTAGGTCGGCCGGGCGCGTCGGTCCGCAGATAGACGTCGAGGTCTCCCGACGATGGAGGTTCCTACGCCATCCATCCGAAAGACCTCGACGTGCCCGACGCTACCCCGCCGGCCGGCTTCGGCCGCCCTGACCTAACCGCCTTCGCGGCTCATCCCAATCGGCTCTGATCGGGTCTGCTGACCCTCTCGACGAGAACGCAGCGACATCACAGCCACCCAACCCCGACCGTCCGGGAAGCCGGGGCACGTCACATGGGCTGTGCTGCGGGCGTGTCGAGTGGGTAGTCCAGGGGCGACGCAGGAGCGTCGACGCGACGTGCTGAGAGGTGGTTCCAACCGAGCGCTAGGACACAAGCTACAGGCATGGCGATAGGTCAGGAACGGCGTCGCTCCCTACGCAGGAGGGAGCGCAGAGTCTCGGCGTTCGCGTAGCCGACCCGTAGCGCGATCTCGGCGGAGGTGAGGTCCGTGGTTGCTGAGAGGTGCCGAGCTCGTTCGATGCGAAGCCGTTGGACGAAGCCGAGCGGAGTGAGGTTGAGCGCCGCACGAACTCGTCGTTCGAGGGTGCGCCGGCTGGTGCCGAGCGACTGCGCGACGAAGGCGACGTTGAACGGTTCGTCCAGGCGGGCGCGCACGAAGCGTTCGAACTCGACGACGATCGGGTCCTCGTGCCGGAGATGTTCGTAGGCGACGAAAGCCGCCTGCGACGGGCGCTCGTCGATGATGAGGAGCTTGGCGACATGTTGGGCCAGGTCGGGGCTGATCGATCGCACGAGTGAGAGCGCGAGGTCGATGTGGGCGAACGCGGCGCCGGCGGTGACGAGGTTCCCGTCGACCACGACCATGGTGTCGAGATCGAGGGCGACGGTCGGATAGCGCTTCAGGAACTCCGGCCCCAGGAACCAGCTGGTCGTCGCCCGCCGATGATGCATCCGTCCGGTCTCGGCGACAGCGAACACGCCGGTGCACGCCGCGGCGATCCGGGTGGTCGCCTCGTCGAGGCGCCCGAGCGAGGCGATGACCGAACGAGCATCTCGGCTCTGGAGGGCGTCGTTGGTAGCGGCGGCCGTAAGGGTTCCAAGCGCAGGGACGACGACCACGTCGAACTCTGCGGACTCCGACAGCGGGTGGTCCACCGACAGGGTCATCGATGCCGTCGTGGTCACTCGCCGTTTCGGTCCGAGGATGGCGAGTTCGATCGGGTCGATCCGCGGGTCGACATCGCCGCGGGCTCCGTCGGCCACCCGCACGATGTCGATGATCGACGCGATAGCCGAACCGAAGCAGCCGTCGATCGCGATCAGTCCGATACGCATGACGTAAACAATAGCAATACTGCCGTATACGCCACTACTCACCGGCCCTCGCTCGTCATACGCTGAACTCGTCACACGAAGAATCACGACTTCAAGGAGAGTCCCTCATGTCAACACCCGCATCACTTCCGTATGCCTTCGTCGCCAAGATCGTCGCGGCCGATGGACAGCACGACGCGGTCGCCGATCTGCTCGCCGGCGCTGTCGCACTCGCCAACGAAGAAGTAGGAACGATTGTCTGGTTCGCGGTCAGGACCCACGCCGACACCTTCTGGATCTTCGATGCATTCCACGACGAGGCCGCTCGCGACGCCCACGCCAACGGCGCCATTGTCGCAGCCCTGACGGACAATCAGCACCTCCTCAGCGCAGCACCCGAGATCCTGGCGGCCGACGTCCTCGCGTCCAAGCTCCCGTAGTCCGCCAACGCACGAGACGATCGGGCCCGCCGAGTCGGTCCGCAGATAGACGTCGAGGTCTCCCGACGATGGAGGTTCCTACGCCATCCATCGGAAAGACCTCGACGTGCCCGACGCTACCCCGCCGCCCGGCTTCGGCCGCCCTGACCTGACCGCCTTCGCTCGACTCGACGGCCTCGGTCTGAGCGTGATCGGGCAACGACTTGAACCGGATCGTGCGGTCCTCGCGTGCCGCGTGGTGGAACCAGATCAGTGGTGCCGACGGTGCGGCAGCGAAGGCGCCGCTCGTGACACCGTGATCCGGCGGTTGGCCCACGAGCCGCTGGGCTGGCGACCGACCGTGCTGGAAGTTGTAGTGCGCCGCTACCGCTGTGCAGACTGCGGACACGTGTGGCGCCAAGACACCAGCGCCGCGGCGGAGCCACGCGCGAAGCTCTCGCGCACCGGGCTGCGGTGGGCGCTGGAAGGGATCGTGGTCGCACACCTCACCGTCGCCCGTGTCGCCGAGGGACTCGGGGTCGCGTCGGACACCGCCAACAACGCGGTCCTGGCCGAAGGCAAGCGGCTGCTGATCAACGACCCCACGCGGTTCGAGGGCGTGAAGGTGATTGGCGTCGATGAGCACGTCTGGCGCCACACCAGGCGTGGCGACAAGTACGTCACCGTGATCATCGACCTCACCCCGGTCCGCGATGGCGCCGGCCCAGCAAGGCTGCTGGACATGGTCGAGGGCCGGTCGAAGGCGGCGTTCAAGACCTGGCTCGCCGACCGCGACGACGCCTTCCGTGACGCGGTCGAGGTGGTCGCGATGGACGGCTTCACCGGGTTCAAGACCGCCGCTGCGGAGGAGATCCCGGACGCGGTCACGGTGATGGATCCCTTCCACGTCGTGCGCCTGGCCGGTGAAGCCCTCGACAGGTGCCGGCGCCGGGTCCAACTCGCGATCCACGGGCACCGTGGGTTCAGGGACGATCCGCTCTACAAGTCGCGGCGCACGCTGCACACCGGCTCGGACCTGCTCACCGACAAGCAAAGCGACAGGCTACGCGCGCTGTTCGTTGATGACGCTCACGTCGAGGTCGAGGCGACCTGGGGTGTCTACCAGCGGATGATCGCCGCCTATCGCCACGAGGACCGGCAACGTGGCCGCGAGCTCATGGAGAAGCTGATCACCGACCTCAGCGCCGGCGTCCCCAAGGTGCTCACCGAGCTCACCACCCTGGGCCGGACCCTGAAGAAGCGAGCCGCCGACGTGCTCGCCTACTTCGAACGACCCGGCACCAGCAACGGGCCGACCGAGGCACTCAACGGACGGCTCGAACACCTGCGCGGCTCCGCACTCGGGTTCCGCAACCTGACCAACTACATCGCCCGAAGCCTGCTCGAGACCGGCGGCTTCAGACCCCAACTCCTACACCCCCGATTGGGATGAGCCGGTTTACCCTTCCACCTCGGTTGCTGCTTCTTGAGCTGAAGGTTTTCGTGCCTCACTTAATGCACAGACGATCCTTGATAAGACAGGCATCGGAGGATTGATCAGTCACTTCTTCACGACTCCAGATGCAACCCGACTTTCATGCGGGAGTACTGTAGGTTTTTCCTTGTGAATCCAAAAGTCGGAGTCACCTCAGACAATACAATCGCAGTATTCCCTACGAAATGGAATTGTCGATGTCAGAAGTCGAACCGCAGGCCCAGTCGGACCCGGCAGCAACCAGCAACCCTCAGCGTGAGAAGGGGCGCCGTCGATCCATGCTCGTCGCTGCGTTTGGCACCGTCGTCGAGTGGTATGACTTCTCGATCTTCTTCTACGTTGCGACCATCCTGACCACCGAGTTCTTCGGCGATCGCACCGATTCCCTGCTGCTGACCCTCGGCGTCGGAGCTGCCGGGTTCCTGTTCCGGCCGCTCGGGGCCATGGTCTTCGGCCATCTCGGCGACAGGGTCGGCCGGAAGTCCGCGCTGGTCGTGTCCGCCGTGCTCATGGCCATTGCGATGCTCGGCATCGCCGTCATGCCGACCTATGACACCATCGGCATCTGGGCCGGCGTCGGCATGGTCTTCTTCCGCTGTCTGTCGGGCTTCTCCGTTGGTGCCGAGTACACCGGGATCATGGTCTTTCTCATGGAGTCGGCCGGCAGCAAACGGCGCGGACTCGCGGCCAGCTGGGCCGCCGCCAACAGTGAGGTCGGTGCCCTGCTCGCGGTCGGGTCGGGAGCGTTCCTGGCCGCCACGCTGTCTGCCGAAGCGATGAGCTCCTGGGGCTGGCGGATGCTGTTCGTCCTGGGCGCTCTGCTGGCCGCGCTGATGATCCCGCTGCGACGGATGATGGAGGAGACCGACACTTTCAAGCGCCTGCAGGAGACGGAGAAGAAGAAACCGGTCGTCAAGCACAGTCGTTCCCCGTTGCTCATCGCCTTCCTCCAGCAGCCCCGCGCCATCCTCGTCGCCTTCCTCATCTCATCGATCGGCTCGGTCAGCTACTTCCTCAACATCACCTACGTGCCGACCTACATCGAAGAGGTCTCAGACGTGAAGAACTCCGGGTCCCTCGCACTGGGCACCATCGCGGCCGTCGTCGCAATCGTCATCACCCCGTTCTTCGGCATCGCCTCTGACCGGTTCGGGAGAAAGAGGACCTTGGCCGTCCTCATGACCGTCTTCATCCTCACCACCATTCCCGCCTACGCCCTGCTGGCGAACGCGAACCCCGGGATCGCCGTCTCCGGCGCTGCGTTCCTGGCTGTGCCCGCTGCCGGCTGGAGCGCCGTGGCGGCGGCCATGGTCCCCGAGCAGTTCACCGGAACCAGCCGCTTTTCCGGAATGGCGATCGGCTACAACGTGGCCACGGTCCTCTTCGGCGGACTCTCACCGCTGATTGCGACCGCGTTGATGAGTTCCACCGGTCTCACACTGGCACCGGCGATCTATGCGACCGTCATCGTCGTCGCGGCCGGCATTCCGACCCTGATCCTGGCCCGGAATATGGCGGGCAGGCCGCTGGCCGAGATCGACCACGATCGGCATCTTGTGCCGGCCTGAATATGCCGGCGAAGAATGCTTTCCACGGAATCGGTGAGGACACAGCGGCCACCACCGACACTGTATGTCCACCACTGAGCATCTGCGCCAACCTTGCTCACCCTATTGTCGCGGAAAGATTCGTTGCCTGTCATGCGAATCGTCTCGCTGCCTGCGCAATGTTGTTGGCCATATTGGGGAAAATGCCCCTATGGAACGGCGACACAGACGCCCAATAGAGGCGCCCACGTATCCCTGAAGGGATGAACATGGCTCGCTGTCGGAACGAGCAACCATCTTCATCGTCTGCCATCGTGAACTCGAGCCAGGCTTCACCGGAGACCTTCATCTCCGCACGCAACAGCAACCGCGAAGACGGTTCCATTTCCACGACTCTCCACCAATCGACCGGGTCTCCCACCCTGAGACTGTCGGGAAGGCGGCGACCACGGTTGAGACCAGCGCCTCCGACGATTTTGTCTAACTGGCCTCGGATCTTCCACGCCAGGGGCCAGGAGTACCACCCATGGTCGCCACCGATGGCGACAACAATTTTCCACAATTGATCGGCACGAAGATCGGAAAAGTAGAATGTGCGATCATCTTCATACATGCGTCGTCCCGCCCACTGCGGATCGTTGGGAAGGGCACTGGCCGCGCGGCTCAGGTCACCGGTATCGGCATCCCAGTTCGTATCGACTGCCCCTTCCTGTTCTCTGTAAAGAGCCAATCTCACAGCTTGTTCGTAGGTGAGAAGCCCGTCTGCTGGGACAGGAATGACCGAGTCAATCGCCCGATTTTGTGTCACCGCATCTTCTTGCAGCGATTGCACCAGCGGCAACGTTAAATTTAACGGCAAAGGCGTGACCAACCCTACCCAGATTCCTGACAACGTGGGGGCAGGAAGCGGTAGTTCCAACACGTGCCGTGGTTTCAGACCAGCGATCCGACTAAAAGTCTTCATAATGTCGGCGTAGGTCAAAACGTCACGTGAACCAATGTCAAAAGACCTATTCACCTGCGCTGTGACACCAACGGCTGACACCAAGTAATAGAGGACATCTCGAATCGAGAGAGGTTCGACTCGATTCGAGACCCAATTCGGTGCCGGCATCCACCGTAGTTCGTCGGCCAAGTGACGAACCATCTCGAACGATGCCGATCCTGATCCAATGATGATCCCAGCTTGGAACACGATCGTGGCAACAGAAGAATTGAGGAAAATCCGGCCCACCTTGGCCCGTGAGCGCATATGAGCAGACAACGAATCCGAGTCCGGGTGAAGTCCACCCAGATACACGATTCGCCCGACGTCGGCGGACTCTGCAGCGGCAGCGACACGAGTGGCAGCCCGTGCCTCACGAGACTCGAAATCACTCCCGGAATTCATTGAATGAACCAGGTAAAAGACGACGTCGATATCGGCCATGGCTTCGACCAAACCGTGCCCGTCATCAAGATCCACCCGGAAGATCGTGACATCGCTGGCCCAGGGTACTGTCTCGAGCTTGTCGGGAGAGCGTACGGCAACACTGACTGTATGACCGGCCTGGAGAAGCCGCGGAACTAAACGTCCACCGACGTACCCGGTCGCCCCCAAGACCAAAACCTGACTGGGGTGCTGTGTGTGAGGAATGAACTCGTCTGGCAGCGATTTGTCTCTCACGTGGGGTCTCCTTTTTCGACAATGTGGTCCCAGGTCGTCCAGCGGCGCGCCCGCCGGTAGAAGCGAAATCGTTCAGCTCGTGAGTGCCTGACTGTGCGAACGACCTCAGGAGCATACGAATATGCCGCGTCAGTATCAGCTAAACCGTTCAGCACAGTGTCGTAGCGTTCAGGGGCCAAATCAATGCGATCACACAAGAGGCGTCGAGCGGCAGGAGTGGGTGAACCACACTCGACATCGAGAATCATCCGATCATGGGCAGAGAGTTGCTGTGCATCACCAGCAATCATCGGGCCTGCCACCTCGCCTGAGACATACTGAAAGCATAGGGCACATGCCAACCATAGTTGCGCCTCAGTGAACGGCCCCCGATGCTGGTTGGTCCCTGCCGTGTGGAAGCACAACAGCGGCATCGATCGGTCATACTCGGCATGACATACTTGCGCCTATGCAACGAGCGGAGCTGAAACGCAAAGTAGCATTGGGGCCAGCGCAGATTCTCGATGTGCTCGCCGATGAGGACACTTGGCGTGCAGATGGAGCGAGCGTGGAGATCCTGTCGGGCCGAGCCGACGGGCTTCAATTGACGGCCACGATGCCTTTAGCACGCGACCAGCTGCCTGCCACGGCACAGAGTTTCCTAGGTGCCGATGCCAAAGTTGTCCAGAACATAAGCTCCGAGCCCGTGTCCGAGAGTGATGACGCATCGACAGTGAATATCGACGCGGAAATTCCTGGCGTTGCCATCGATGTCCATGTGGAGATTTCCTTGATCCGGGAGGCCGAGGATTGTACTGACCTTCATGCCCTGATCGAGATCGTGTCTTCGTTGCCATTCTTTGGCCGCGCGATCGAATCAGGTACTCGCCCTCATATCCAGGCGATGATCTCCACACGTTTCGGTCACCTTCCGACTCTCTAGGCCAACCTCACACGAGTTGAGGCAGGACACGATAGAAGTATTCTATCCGCTCCTCATTTTCGCTAGCCAGGCGAGCGACATTCCGGGTGCACCATTCTTCTTCCCTGTACTCAGGGTGTCCTCCCCCGCCCGGGTTTGGGAAAGCAGGCGAAACGGCACTGACCGAGACGACCTGTGGGTTGTGCTCGATTACGATCACACAGTCACGACAACCGCGCGTACGAGCCTCACTGGCCTGGCAACGCCGTACGCACAGGCGGAAATACTGTCGCAGGCGGCGGGCGTATACACGCTAGTGGTGTGTCTCGTAAATGATTATACCGTTGGGCGATAGAATGAGGGCATGTCAGCTCCAGCAGCCCCGTTGACCATGACCGACACCGATCGAGAAGTCCTCGAGATCATCGCTCGGTCATCGACAGCCGCGCACCGGGAAGTCGTCCGCGCCAGAGTCCTCCTCGCCTCCGCCGATGGTGTGGGCATCCGCACCGTCGCCGGCGACCATGGTGTGTCGGCGATGACGGTGCGCGCCTGGCGCGAGGCGTTCACAGCCGAGGGACTCACGCAGTGGGGCACGGTGAAGAAAGGACGCGGACGCAAACCCTCGATCCCTGAGGACACAATCGCTGAGATCGTACGTCTGACGACGACCGAGACTCCTGAAGCCGAAACCCACTGGTCGGTGCGGTCGATGGCCAAGAAGGTCGGCGTCTCCCGCTCGACCGTCCACAGGGTCTGGTCCGAACTCGGGCTCAAACCCCACCGGCACGATACGTTCAAAGTCTCGAACGATCCGAACTTCGATGCCAAGGTCATCGATGTCGTCGGTCTCTACCTCAACCCACCGGAGAAGGCGGTGGTGTTGTGCATGGACGAGAAGTCTTCCATCCAGGCACTCGATCGCACTCAGGCATCGTTGCCGATGGTTCCCGGTCGGGCCGGGACGATGACGCATGACTACAAACGAAACGGCACGACGACGCTCTTCGCCGCACTGGATGTCCTCACGGGTAAAGTCATCGGGCAGTGTCTTCCCAAGCATCGGCATGAGGAGTTCCTGACTTTCCTCAAAACCGTTGATTCGCAGGTGCCCAAGGGTCTGCAGGTCCACCTCGTGCTTGATAACTATGCCACGCACAAACATGCCGTGATCAAGCACTGGCTGGCCAACCACAAACGCTTTCACCTGCACTTCACGCCGACATCATCGTCGTGGCTGAATCAGGTCGAGAGGTGGTTTCGCGATCTGACGGAGAAGAATCTGCGTCGGGGGATCTTCGACTCGGTGCCCGATCTCATCGACAGCATCGAGGCTTATATCGATGCCAATAATGATGACCCGAAACCGTATGTGTGGACGGCGACAGCCGAGTCGATCCTGGAGAAAGTCGCCCGAGCGCGCACCACCCTGACCGAACGAGCAAGCTAATACAGAGACACACCACTAGCGTCGCGTGTCGTTAGTTACTGAAAGGTTCGTGGTTGTGGAGTCTCCTGTTGCCCTCATCTCCCCGGGCTCGCGCTGCCGCCGGTGCCCGGTCGAATCGGGCTTGCAGAGCCTTGGACTTCCGGTATTGGCGACGGTGGTGCCACGCTACCTCGATCAACAGGCGACGCACATGCCCGTTGCCGGTCTTCATCACTCCTCCCTGGGACCGTGACGATCCAGACGAGTATTCCGTGGGGGCCAGCCCCACGTAGGACCCGATCGTTCGGCCGGTGAACCGGGTCCAGTCGCCGATCTCGACAGCCAGCCCGAACCCGGTCAAGGTGCCTATCCCGCGCAGGCACCCGAGCCGATCGACGACGGCAGTGAACTCGGAATCTCGGGCGATCTTCTCAATCTCGGCATCCAGTCGATCTCTGCGCGCGGTGACCGTCAATACCGCATCGTAGGCGGCGTCGAAGCCCAGGCGGGTCGCTGTGTCCGGTAGGCGAGGCAGGGCATCGGTGTGGAGCCATTGGTCGTGTTTGCCTGTCCAGGCGCTGCCGCCGTAGTAGACGATGCCGTGGCGCAGCAGCAGCTTCGAGAGTCGGTGGCGTGCCGACATGAGATCCCCACACGCGTCTTCACGGGTACGAACGAGGTCCCGAGCTGATTCCTGGACCAGGGAGGGCACGTCCACGGGTGTGACTTCATCAAGGCGTAAGAGTTTCGCCAGGTGCAGGGCTTCGTTTTTATCGGTCTTGACTCGATCGCCCGCAGGGCGTTGGAGTTTCGATAGCGCCGCCACTACGCATCGGATACCGGCGTCAGTCAGGTGTCTGACCAGGCCGAATCCGGCGGGGCCGGCTTCGTAGACGACGGCGGCTGGTTGGGGTTGGTGGGTGATGAATGTGGTGATGTCGGTGAAGTCGGGGGTGAGTCTGCGTTGGACGAGTTCGCCTGTGTGCGTGTCGAGTGCTGCTGCGATGACGCTTCGAGCGTGCACGTCGAGTCCGATGGTTGTACGCTCGGTGAACACCGGGGCCTGCCACAAATGTTGGATAGGCCGGGCACGGGGCTTCGTGTCCGGTAACCCACGATTTTTTGTGAGGTGGGCCCCGGCCCGCAACCCCTGAGCCAAACCGGCCAGATCATGGGGCCACCCGAGGTGGTCGATGGCCGGGAGGCAACTTTGGGTTGGGCGTCGGCATCGATATGGAATTGCCACAGGTCGGCGGTGTCGTTAGCGTCACCCTTGAGCACAACGCCCGACTCCCAAGCCCCCGTTGGCACGGGCACAGGCAGGGGGCCTGGGGCGGGGTCACTCGGCAGCGGGACCTGTTCAGACCACGCCGAGGGCGATCATGGCGTCGGCGACCCTGCGGAAGCCGGCCACGTTCGCGCCCACAACGTAGTCTCCCGGACGACCGACGTCCTCAGCCGTCTCCAGGCAGGTGGTGTGGATGTTCTTCATGATCTCGGTGAGCCGTCCCTCGGTGTACTCGAAGCTCCAGGTGTCGCGGCTGGCGTTCTGTTGCATTTCCAGCGCACTGGTGGCGACACCGCCGGCATTCGCCGCCTTGCCGGGACCGAAGGCGACCCCGGCTTCACGGAAGATCTCGACCGCCTCGGGGTTGCAGGGCATGTTCGCGCCTTCCGAGACCGCCTCCACCCCGTTCGAGACCAGGGCGCGGGCGGCATCGGTGTCGAGTTCGTTCTGGGTGGCGCTGGGCAGAGCGATCGCCACCGGAACGTCCCACACGCTGCCGCCCGTGACATAGCGGGCATCTCCCCCGCGACGTTCGGCGTACTCATGGATACGTCCGCGCTCGACCTCCTTGATCTGCTGGAGCAGTTCGAGGTCGATGCCGTTCTCGTCCACGACATAGCCCCCGGAATCCGAGGCCGTCACCGGGATTCCGCCGAGCTGCTTCGCCTTCTCGATCGAGTAGATCGCCACATTGCCGGAACCGGATACACCCACCCGGCGGCCCTCGAAGGACGAGCCGCGTGCCTTGAGCATCTCGTCAGCGAAGATCGCGGCGCCATACCCCGTGGCCTCCGTGCGGACGAGGGATCCGCCCCAGTCCAGGCCCTTGCCAGTCAGCACTCCGGCTTCGTATCTGTTGGTCAGGCGCTTGTACTGGCCGAACAGGTATCCGATCTCGCGGGCACCTACGCCGATGTCACCGGCGGGGACATCGGTGTACTCGCCCATGTGGCGATGCAGCTCGGTCATGAACGACTGGCAGAAGCGCATGATCTCGGCGTCGGAACGACCGTGGGGATCGAAGTCCGCGCCACCCTTGCCGCCGCCGATGGGCAGTCCGGTCAGGGAGTTCTTGAAGATCTGCTCGAAACCGAGGAATTTCACGATGCCCAGATTGACCGAGGGGTGAAAGCGCAGCCCCCCTTTGTAGGGGCCCAGCGCAGAGTTGTACTCGACGCGGAATCCGCGGTTGATCTGCACGGTGCCCGCGTCATCCACCCAGGGCACCCGGAAGATGAGCTGACGTTCTGGTTCGCACAGCCGCATCAGAATGCCGTTGGCCGCGTACTCGGGGTGTCGACCCTGGAGGGCTTCGAGGGATTCGAAGACCTCCTTCACCGCTTGGTGGAATTCGGGTTCGCCGGGGTTGCGCTGCATCACCGTGTCGTAGGTGTCCTGGAGCGTTGATTCGATCATCGGCGTCCTTTCCGGAGGCGAGGAGAATGTGAGCGGTGTCCACTGTAGCGTACGCAGCGCCACTGGTGTGAGACAAGCACGCTGAATGTATTTCTCTTGGCACACTGCGCTACGATGTATCGAAGCGACTCCAGCCCGTCCTGCGCCCTGCGCGGGGACCGTATGCAGCCCGCCGGCTCCGTGTCAGCGGCATTCGACGTCATCTGAAAGTGTGAGGCCGTGGAAATCAACGACGAACCGCCGGGGCTTGAGCTGAGCCCACAGGTCGAGGGCGGGCGGCCGCTGTCTCCTCCACCGAAGTCGCTTGAGCAGTCGATCGCTGAGAGCACCCGGCAGATGCGGAGTGCGCGCGGGCTGACGCTTTCAGAGCTGGCGTCTCGCGTCGGGATCAGTCGACAGATGCTGTCGAAGATCGAGAACGCTCAGACGTCGGCGAGCCTTGAGACGGTGGATGCGCTGGCGAAGGGACTGGAGCTTCCTGTCACCAGCCTCTTCCGCGCCGCTGATTACGAGACGCAGGCGGTGTTCGCGAAGGCGGGTAGGGCGCCTGAGACGGTGCGCCGGGGAAGCAACCTGGGCCATCACTATCAGTTACTCGGACAGCTCGCCCGTCACCATGGCCTCTTCGAACCTCTCCTTGTGACGCTGACGGAGGACAGTCAGCCGTTCCCGCTGTTCCAGCACATGGGTTCGGAGTTCGTGTACGTCTTCGAAGGGGTCATGGACTATCAGCACCAGCAGTCGACGTTCCGCATGGAGACCGGCGACAGCTTGCTCTTCGACAGCGAGGGCGTCCACGGCCCTGCCCGCATCATAGCGGCACCGGTCCGCTTCCTGTCAGTGTTCGTGACACAGGAGCGCCCGGCGGATTCCCTCGGTGACCGCCCGGACACCTTGTCACACTGACCGGGACCGACCCTGCGAGCGGGATCCGACTCCAGTGGGGTTTTCACTGAGAAGTGACGGTCACTGGGGTTGAAGCCTGTTGTCGGCCGGGGATTGCCCTTCTGAAGCCGCTATCCGGTCGAAGGGGGCTACAGGGCAGCTGGCCCTCGTTCTCCGGTGCGGATCCGGACGACCTCGTCGACTGGCGTCGACCAGATCTTGCCGTCGCCGACCTCGTCGGTGCGGGCCGACTGTGCAATGACCTCGATCACTGTGTCCGCGTCGGAGTCGGCGACGAGGATCTCCAATCGGGCCTTGCCGATGTAATCGATGGTGAGCTCCGCGCCTCGGTAGACCTCACGGTGACCGTTCTGGCGTCCATAGCCCGAGCACTCGCTCACGGTCATTCCGCTGATGCCATGTCGAGCGAGAGCGACCTGGACCCGGTCGAGGACGATGGGTTGAAGGATTGCGGTGACGAGTCTCATGGGCGGGCCTCCTGCTGTTCTGGAGCGGGGATGACGATGCTGCGCGTGATGTTCTGCGACGTGTAGGGCACCTGTGAGAACTCGTAGCCCGACTCTGCGTGAGCAGAGACATCGATGCCGAAGGACTCCTCGTGGCTGGTGACTCGTATGCCGCCCATCATGGATCTGAGGACAAGGGCGATCACTGTGGTCACGACGAAGCTGTAGACCAGCACGATCGCTGCGCTGAGTGCCTCCACCCCGAGCAGATGAAGACCGCCGCCGTGGAGCAGACCGGCTTCGCCGGCGGGCGATGCAGGATTCGCCAGGACGCCGATCGCCAGGGTCCCGATCAGACCGGCGACGAGGTGCACACCGACGACATCGAGGGAGTCGTCGTAGCCGAGCTTCGTCTTGAGCCCGATGGCCAGGGCTGAGCCGATCCCGGCCAGGGTGCCGATCGCGATCGCGCCGAGGGGACTGACCGCGGCTGCAGCAGGGGTGATGCCCACTAGGCCTGCGACGACGCCGGAGGCGGCACCGAGCGAGGTCGGACGCCCGTCGCGGATCCGCTCGACGATCAGCCACGCGAGCATGGCGGCCGCCGGCGCTGCGAGGGTGTTGATCCAGGCGAATGCCGCGGTGTGGTTCGCCCCGAGTGCCGACCCGGCGTTAAACCCGAACCACCCGAACCAGAGCAGCCCTGCGCCGAGCATCACGAGGGGCAGATTGTGAGGTCGCATCGGGGCCCTTCTGAATCCGATGCGCGGTCGGAGCACGAGGGCCAGCGCAAGCGCCGCGGCACCGGCGTTGATGTGGATCGCGGTCCCGCCGGCGAAGTCGACGGCTCCCAGGTTGTTCGCGATGAACCCCCCGTTCTCCGACACGGATCCGTTGAATGCGAACACCCAGTGCGCAGCGGGGAAGTACACGAGCAGCGCCCACACCACGGCGAACACGACCCATGCGGAGAACCGCATCCGATCGGCGACCGCACCGCTGACCAGTGCCACAGCGATGATCGCGAAAGCCGCTTGAAAGCCCGCGAAGATCAGTGTCGGGGTCCCGTCCACGACTGCGTCCTCGTTCAGGAGGGCGGTCAGCCCGGCGAAGTCCATCGGGTTGCCGATAAACCCGCCGATCGATTCTCCAAAGACCAGCGAGAACCCGACGAGCACCCACAAGACCCCGATGAGGCCCATGGTCACCACCGACATCATGACCATATTGAGCACGCTCTTGGCTCGCACCATGCCTCCGTAGAAGAAGGCCAATCCCACCGTCATCAGCAGCACGAGCGCGGCGCTGATCAGCACCCAGGCGGTGTCGCCGGCAGAAACGTCCGCAGCATTCATCTCATCCTCCGCAAATGGCATGTGGTGATCAGTATTTCCACTGTCACGAGACGATAGTAACTGTGAGGAAACAATATGTGCAACCTACGGGTGCACTCGTCCACTCACATGAGTCATGTGAGGGCCGGTGGGCGCATGCTCGCTTGCTGCCGAAGTCTCCGTCCGACGTGGGTGCGACAGGCATACCTCAGTCCCGGCTGCACCGGATCTCAACCCGGAAGACGACCCTCAGCCGACGGCATCATGGGGTTCATGGCTTCTGCAGACCTAGTGGTGTGTCTCTGTATTAGCTTGCTCGTTCGGTCAGGGTGGTGCGCGCTCGGGCGACTTTCTCCAGGATCGACTCGGCTGTCGCCGTCCACACATACGGTTTCGGGTCATCATTATTGGCATCGATATAAGCCTCGATGCTGTCGATGAGATCGGGCACCGAGTCGAAGATCCCCCGACGCAGATTCTTCTCCGTCAGATCGCGAAACCACCTCTCGACCTGATTCAGCCACGACGATGATGTCGGCGTGAAGTGCAGGTGAAAGCGTTTGTGGTTGGCCAGCCAGTGCTTGATCACGGCATGTTTGTGCGTGGCATAGTTATCAAGCACGAGGTGGACCTGCAGACCCTTGGGCACCTGCGAATCAACGGTTTTGAGGAAAGTCAGGAACTCCTCATGCCGATGCTTGGGAAGACACTGCCCGATGACTTTACCCGTGAGGACATCCAGTGCGGCGAAGAGCGTCGTCGTGCCGTTTCGTTTGTAGTCATGCGTCATCGTCCCGGCCCGACCGGGAACCATCGGCAACGATGCCTGAGTGCGATCGAGTGCCTGGATGGAAGACTTCTCGTCCATGCACAACACCACCGCCTTCTCCGGTGGGTTGAGGTAGAGACCGACGACATCGATGACCTTGGCATCGAAGTTCGGATCGTTCGAGACTTTGAACGTATCGTGCCGGTGGGGTTTGAGCCCGAGTTCGGACCAGACCCTGTGGACGGTCGAGCGGGAGACGCCGACCTTCTTGGCCATCGACCGCACCGACCAGTGGGTTTCGGCTTCAGGAGTCTCGGTCGTCGTCAGACGTACGATCTCAGCGATTGTGTCCTCAGGGATCGAGGGTTTGCGTCCGCGTCCTTTCTTCACCGTGCCCCACTGCGTGAGTCCCTCGGCTGTGAACGCCTCGCGCCAGGCGCGCACCGTCATCGCCGACACACCATGGTCGCCGGAGACGGTGCGGATGCCCACACCATCGGCGGAGGCGAGGAGGACTCTGGCGCGGACGACTTCCCGGTGCGCGGCTGTCGATGACCGAGCGATGATCTCGAGGACTTCTCGATCGGTGTCGGTCATGGTCAACGGGGCTGCTGGAGCTGACATGCCCTCATTCTATCGCCCAACGGTATAATCATTTACGAGACACACCACTAGAATAGGCGGAAGTTAACCTCAGCGTTTCATGATTAGGCGCGGTCAGATGCTGGACTGACCAGAAAAAGTGCTCCTGACCAGGGATAATGGTGTTTGCGAAGACAACATCAGTCCACTGAAAAGGAGCACTCTCAGAGTGAAGCTTACCCGCACCTATCCCCGCCTGCACATCGATACCGCACCCAGCAATGCTGTGGGCCATCCCGGTGGGCTCTTGCTCACCGAAACCGTGCATGCCAGCGGCCTGGGACACCACCTGAAAACGGCGCTGGCACCATGGAAGAAGCCCTTCGCCGTTCACGATCCGGCAAAGATTCTTCTCGACCTCGCGATCACTCTCGCTCTCGGCGGTGACGCCCTGTCAGACTCCACCGCACTCCGGGACGAACCCGACCTCTACGGACCGGTGGCATCGAAGGCGACGATCACCAAGATCATTCAAACCCTGGCCGCCGACGTCGACCGGAGCCTGGCAGCGATCAACCAAGCGCGGGCAGCGACCCGGACCCGCGTGTGGGAACTGGCCGGTCAACACGCCCCGAACCACGACGCGAATGCCCAGGATCCGTTGATCATCGACATCGATGCTAGCCTCGTGACCTCCCACAGTGAGAAGGAGAACGCGAAACCCACCTACAAGAAAGGGTTCGGGTTCCACCCCCTGCTCGCCTTCATCGACCACGGCCACGCCGGTAGCGGCGACCCCGTTGCCGAGATCCTGCGGCCAGGAAACGCGGGGTCGAACACCGCAGCTGATCACATCAAGTTGGTCAAACTCATCCTCGACCAATTGCCCAGTCGCAGTCCTCGTCCGGGCAAGAGCGTCCTCATCCGCACCGACACTGCCGGTGGAACACACGATTTCGTTGAGTTCCTCACGAAGCGGCGTCTGTCCTACTCGGTGGGATGGATGTTGCCCGAGAACACTCCCGAACTGTATCGACAGCTTACGGACCTCGGTGCGTGGGAAACGGCCTATGACACCAACGGTGAGCCCCGCGATGGCGCTGATGTGGCCGAACTGACCGGGGCACTCGACCTGGCCGACTGGCCCGAAGGAATGCGAGTGATTGTCCGCCGTGAGCATCCTCATCCGGGCGCACAGTTACGCTTCGATGATGTCGACGGGTACCGGCTCACCGCGTTCGTCACGAACACGAAGGGCCACCAGTTGGCGGATCTGGAAGTCCGTCACCGATCCAGAGCCCGTTGTGAGGATCGGATCCGCATCGCGAAGGAATCCGGGTTGCGCAATCTTCCGTTGAAAGGATTCGATCAGAACCAGAACTGGTTAGCTGTTGTTGCTTTGGCAGGTGAGATCGAAGCATGGAAGTCGTTGCTGGCGTTTCCCGACCACGAGATCCGCAGGTGGGAGCCAAAGAAGCTGCGAATGCACGTCTACGCGGTGCCAGCGACGATCGCGAGGACAGCGCGCCGAGTAGTCGTGCATATGAGAAAGCCACCGCTACCTGGGCTAGCGCCATCGTGGCCGGGTTGGACAGATTACGGGCACTGCCGGGACCGGCCCCAGGTTGACGTTGCTGTTGTCCATGTCCGAACGCGAGAGAAGAACCCTGGGATCGGAGTCCCCGCTTCAACTGTGGCCAGACACGGTGCCGTGTCATATCCGACTGCGAGAATCAGTTTCAGTACGCGGCCATAGAGCCCGAATCACGACCGATCGGCCAACCATGAAAAATCGAGGTTAAAAGCGACTGAAACTGAGGAGGTGTCTGACACTTCGCTTGCGGTTCGATAACGAATGACCCAAATTCCTACTTTTAATTTGGGTTTTAACTACACCCGGTGATGTACTCAACTCAGCGACAGCTAACGTTAACGAACCTCGGAGGAAATCATGACCACAGTAGCCACGCGCGCGCCGCTAATCCAGAAGCGCAGCCCCTGGGGAGGGTGGTGGCTGATCCTCATCACCCTCGGGATCTACTACTTTGTCTGGTACGGCAAGATCAATCGTGAGCTGGCGACAGTCACCGGCAAGCCTCATGACGGCTGGGGCCAGTGGTGGAGCCAGATCATCCCGTTCTATGGGCTCGTCGGCTTACACCACACCGCAATCCGCCTCGGCGATGCGATCCAAAGCCACGGCTCGGCGGACAAGGTTTCTCCCGGCATTGCCTGGTTCTGGGCGCCAATCTGGTTCGGGTCGCACCAGCGCTATCTTCAGCGTCGAATGAACCTTCTCGGCAATCTCATCGCATCCCGAGCTACCGCATAGTCAGAACGCCGATACATATTGTTGCCGCTAAGGAAATCAGTGCTGAAAGTGTCGCGAGTCCGGGTTCAACATCTCACCGAACAGGAATAGGATGAGCCATTTGACATGGGGAAATTGGTCCTTGCACATCAAAGATGGATACCTGGAGCACACAAAGGGTTATGAAGTCGAGCTCGACACATGCCGAACTTCGGCGAAAATGCTCGACTGGCTTTTCCAGATCCGTGGAAAATCTTGGGCTACCTCGGAAGACCTGGCAGAACTACTCAACGCCTTCGATGAAATCATCGACCCTCAAACAAACTTGTGTTCACACGGTACATCGAAGAGTTTGAGCTCTGACGAGATGAGACGACTCATTGTCTCCGTCCCGTCCAGCCGAAAGCTCCTGGATGAGTTCCAGAGCCGAACCGGAAAGCTCGAAGGTCTTTAAGCTGAGCCGAGCACGACAGTCGATTCGCCAATCACAGTGCGCTACGGAGGGTTGAAATGAACATCGAAGAGGTTCGGGAGATCATCAGATTCGCGGAAGGTGTCGACGGCACCAACTTCCCCGAGGATGCAGCCGAAACTTGGTTGCAGATTGTTAGAAACATCTCGATCGCGGAAGCGTGGTGCAGCAGTTGCTCATTTTCGGCATTCAACTTCCCATTTAATTCCAGCTCACATTACGCAAAGACAAGAGCATTGGGAAGCGAGCCCAGCCGACTTCAGAGCGACCAAACGCGATAATGGAGGCGAATTCGAAAGCGTCTTCGATGACATGTTTGGTCCACGCGACCCATTAGAATCCGCACGAATCAGGGAATCCGAGTTCAAGTTTGATGCTGAACGACTCGGTATTGACCCTGACCAAGTGCTCAACAAACCGTGAGCTCCATCGTTTGAACAAACCCCACAACGACCCTCTGTGCCCAATGTACAGGGGGTCGAATTGTATTCAAGGAGAGAAATGAACGACACAGCAACCAACGAAGGCGAAAGATTCCACGGTCTGGGTCGAGATCAGCGACTGCCACCTGATGGTCGCCTACGGCAATGAGTCGCTGGCGGCTATGACGTCTGTTGAGGCAGGGGAGGACGACATCGATGCCATAAACGAGGAGCTCGACACCCTCGGTCAGGCCGAAGCGACAGCGCGAACATACTTCGCGATGTGCTTGGAGGCGATCAAGAGATTCACCAAGGTCAGAGACAAGACGCCGTACATGGATCTGATGTTCACCGACATCGGCAACACCACGTTCGTCAAGATCGGCGACGGCTTTATCGGGGGCTTCGAGGCGATCGCACGCGATCGCGTCGTCGATCCCAAGCTATTCACATGAAAGAGGAGACATATGCCACTGGTGCGTACCAGAGAGCGTGACACGATCACGCTGACCAACTTCAGTTTCGCCGAAGGCGGGATCACGCTCATCCATCCACTCGATGCGCCGCATCAGACGCTAAGCAACCTCCTCAACACCACCGAGGGGCTGGAGGAGTACGTCGAGTTCAGCGTCAGCGAGGGGTGACTTCGCTGCCGGCGGGGACATCGCCCCGCAGATCTTGTCGGATGCCGAGGAGTCGATCCCCGCCGAGTTTGTCAAGGGCATGAGCGGCATTCCCGATGCCGCCGATCCGTTCGCTCCTGATGACGAGGATGGGGAAGATGACGATGGACTCGCTTCTGTCTGCCTACCTGGTATTGATGCTCCGCTCTGAAGTCACCGAGCTTCTACGCGTGAGCGTATCGACACTCTGCCGCTGGTCCCGAGACGGAGTCGGGCCCGAGTGCGTCTACCTCTCCGAAGGCTCCCCTCGATACCCGAAGGGGGCGTTGTTGATTACTTTAAAGGACTGTGACACATCATGGCGTATGCAACCAAGCTCCCCAGTGGCCGATCGCGTGGAGTTGCCAAGCGGGGTCGAGTGATCCTGGGTCGAAAGACCTTTGACAAGAAGAACGCTGCGATCGCCTGGGCGACGAGGCTAGAGACAGCCGCTGGCGGCGGACTCGATGTCCATGGTGGTCAGGCAAAAGTCAAGGCCCTCATGAAGGAGTGGATCGAGGTACGCCGAGATTGGGTTGTCGAGGGTACCTTCGCTGTCGACCTCATAGTCCAGGCGAAGCTGACCCCGACCCTCAAGGCTCGCGCGATCGCGTCGATCACCCCGAGTGACCTCGAGAAGTGGTACATCCACCTGCGCAAGAAGCATGACCTCGGCGACGGATCCCTCAAACGCTACCGCGAGTCGCTGTCCTCGTTCTTCAAGTGGACGGTCGATGACAACAGACGCGGAGACAATCCCGTCCGCCGGTCGAAACTGCCGGCGGTGGTCGATCCTCCCAACGAGATGCACCCGTTCTCCCGAGGCGAGCTCAAGACTATCTTCGATCGGTGCTCACGCTTTAGTGAGCACAATGCGAAGATCATCTACATACTCGGCTGGACAGGACTGCGTTGGGGCGAGGCGTGGGCACTGCCTGTACGCGATGTCATCCTCGACGGGATGCCCTACAAGCGGGTGACGCGCTCTCAGACAGAGACGCGCAAGCTCAAGTCGACCAAGGGCAGGACCTCCCGGACGGTTCCGATCGTTGATGAGGTCCTGCCGTTCGTCAGGGAGCTGCTGGAAGACACAGGTCTGGACGATCTCGTCTTCACCGGCCCGAAGGGCGGGAAGCTGTGGCGACAGTCCTGCCTCATCTCAACACACTATGAAGAGGTGGGCATGGGCCGAACGCTGCACGACCTGCGACACTCTGCCGCGTGCATCTGGCTGACAGAAGAAGTCGACCTGTCCACATTGAAAGCGTGGCTGGGTCATGCGTCGGTAGCGACGACGAATCTCTACCCCCACTACCTCCACCACCTGGGGACCACAGCAGATCAGGCGGCTCTGAAGAAGCTCAACTCATGAGGGTTTTCGAATGGGGGTCCATATGGGGCCCGCGCCGACTGACTCAAACCCTCTACATCCCTTGTGGAGCTTAGGGGAATCGAACCCCTGACCTTTTCATTGCGAACGAAACGCTCTACCAACTGAGCTAAAGCCCCTTCCGCCCTCACTTTACGCCGAAGTCCCCGAACTGCACAAAACGAGCACGTACAGCACCTCATTCCAGTTGACTCTCCGTGACTGGCGGTACAGGGTGGAAGAAATCCCCTCGTGGAAGGACTGGCAATGGCTCAGGAGTTCGGAACTGTCATCATCGGCGCCGGCATCGGCGGTGGAACCGTGGTCGAGACACTTCGCGACGAGGGATACTCCGCAACGATCGCGCTCGTCGGTGCCGACCCGGCCGCTCCGTACTATCGTCCGGATCTGTCCAAGAAGGTCATGCTCGAAGGATCGGACCCTGCCGAGTCGGCGCTGCGGGGCGAGGAATGGTATCCGGCCCACGATGTGACGACGTTCTTCGGCACCACCGTGACAGAACTCGATGCGAAGAATCGGAGCATCACTCTGGACGACGGAAACAGCCTCAATTACGGGCAGGCCATTTTGGCCACCGGCTCGACGCCACGGACCCTGGATGTCCCGGGCGCCGACCTGGGAAACATCCACACGCTTCGAGACGCCGGTGACGCCGTGGCCATCCGCTCGCAGTTCGGACAGGGCAGCAAGGTCGTCATCATCGGCGGCGGCTGGGTCGGCCTCGAGGTGGCGGCAGCGGCCAAGAACGCCGGGTGCGAGGTCACCGTCGTCGTGCGCTCGGCTCCCCCGCTCAGATCGGTCCTCGGCGAAGAGATCGGAGCCTACTTCGAAGACCTGCACCGGGCCAACGGCATCTCGTTCGTCTCCGATGCGGAAGCGACAGGCTTCTCCGGGTCGAAGGCCGTCGAATCCGTCCAGACCACCGTCGGCGACTTGTCCGCCGACCTCGTCGTCGTGGGAATCGGGGCCAATCCGAGCATCGCCCTGGCCGAGGCCGCGGAGCTGGACACGGACGGTGGGATCATCGTCGATGAGCACATGCGCTCGAGCGATCCGAGCATCCTCGCCATCGGCGACATCGCCGAGGCCCGGAACACACTGTTGAACCGGCGACTGCGCGTCGAACACTGGGACAACGCCGTGCGCCAGGCCGAAGTCGCAGCCGCGACCATCACCGGCGGCGAGATGACCACCGGCGACAAGACATACGACTGGCAGCCGTACTTCTACACGGACCAGTTCGATCTCGGCATGGAATACGTCGGCCACGGGACGAGTGACGATGATGTCGTCATCCGCGGCGACAAGTCGAGCGGCGAGTTCATCGTGTTCTGGACTCGCGGCGGAACCGTCATCGCCGCGATGAACGTCAACATCTGGGATGTCGGTGACGAGCTTCGCGCCCTCATCGGCAAGGACGTCTCGGCCGCACGCCTGCAGGACGAGTCCATAGAGCTCACGGAACTCTGAGCTCGGTACCGCCCCGCCATGGAGTCACTGTTCGCCGACGAGGCCTTCGACCGCCGCCCCCGCGTCATCGCACAGGGGGCGGTCTGGCTCCCCGGCTTTCTCGATGAGGCAGCTCAGTCCTGGATCATCAGGCAGTACGCGAAGTGGCGGGCAGGTCCCGTTCCCGCCCATGCCACATCGATCGCCGGACATCCGATGAGTGTGAAGACAATCGGCCTGGGCTGGCATTGGCAGCCGGGTCGCTACGATCGCCGGGCCCGCGATGTCAACGGCGCGCACGTGCTGTCGTTTCCCGACTGGATGACTCGCCTGGGTCGCCAAGTACTCACCGAGGCCGCCGAGGTGGTGGCCGAGGATTCGATGTTCCCGGACCATGCCGCACAGCAGTGGGGGCTGGTCCCCCACCTCTACTCCCCCGACGTCGCGCTCGTGAACTACTACGATGCCCATGCGAAGATGGGCATGCATCAGGACAAGGACGAGTTCGACCCCGCGCCCGTGGTCTCCCTCTCACTCGGCGACACCTGTGTCTTCCGGTTCGGAAACACCGACAACCGCAACAGACCCTTCGAAGACATCCGCCTCGCCTCGGGTGATGCCTTCGTCTTCGGCGGACCGGCTCGCTTCGCCTATCACGGAGTGACGAAGATCAGCCAGGACACCGCACCGGAGCACGGTCGTCTCGACCACCTCGGCGGGGGCCGGATCAACATCACGATGCGCACCACCGGCAGACAATAGCCGGCGAAAATCCCAGGTCCGGGTTCTCAGTCCTCGCGCGTGGGATCCTGCGCGGAGCCCGGATCGACATCGATGGTTCCCGCCGGCGGCCGAGCCAATCGGTTCGGCGAAGTCTTGCGGTAGACCGGCTGTCCGGAGAGCACGCTCGCTCGCGAGAGCGTATTGCTGGCCACCGAGGACACGATGATGAGGCACAGCACGGCGACGACGGCCATGAGCAGGGACCCCCAGCTGAAACCGGCGCTGTGCAGGTCATAGACGTAGGCGGCGACCACGATCAGCGGCATCCCCACCCCGGTCGACGGGGAGAAGACGTTGATCCGGGAGAACGCGTCGCGGACCCGGAACATCGCCATCGCGGAGAAGAGCATGAGCAGGGACCCGGAGATCCCGAAGACACCGACCAGGGTGGTCGCCACGGCGTCGTTCATCAGCGCAGCCCCCTGGTGAGGATCCGGGACAGGGCGATGGTGGCGAGGATGCCGACCATGGAGGAGAGGAAGACGGCATCGAGGACGATCGACGACGAGACGAGGATGCCGAACATCGTCAGGATGCCGATGGCGGAGAAGTACATGAGGTCACTGACGATCGCCCGGGAGCCCAGGTCTTTGGCGGTGAGGACCCTGATCAGGCCGACGATGACGGCTCCGGCGAGGATCACGATGCAGATGCTGACGACGATGGTCATTCTCGTCCTTCCTCCTGCTCGAGTTCGGTGACTGATTTCGCGGCGGTCGACGGGGCCCGGCCCCGCGTCATCGCCAGCAACCGGGATTCCATGTCGTACAGGCCCTCCAGCGCGGACTCCTCCGACTCCTCGAACAGGGCGTGGACGAAGAGGACAGGCGGCTGTGTCGAGGTGCCGGAGGCGATGGCCGTGACCAGTGTGCCGGGCGTGATCGTGATCGACGAGGCGAACATGGCCACCTCCATATCGGTGACGCACCGGAGCGGAACCTCCACGATCATCGGACGCGCATACTCCTGCCCGGGCAGGAACAGTCGCCCCACGATCGTGGCCGAACCCGTCAGGATCGCCCAGCCGATGTAGAAGAGGTAGGAGATTCCGTGGATGAGGTGCATCATCGTCTTGTCACCGCCTCGATGTAGGCGCTGGGGTCGAGGAGACCGTCCGCGGCCTGAGTTGTAACCGCCAGCAGGGGCTCCGGATAGGCGAAGATGGCCACGGACACGCCGATGAGGATCGTTCCCGGCACAAGCAGCCGGGCGGGAATCCGCACACTTCTGAGGATGGGCTCGGCCGGAGCCCTGCCCGTGTCCGCGGAATCGGGGCGGTAGGTCTGCATGGGCGGGCCCCAGAACGTGTTGCGCCACGTGCGCTGGAGTGCCAGCAGACTGATGAGTGCGCCGACCACGATGGCGATGACCAGCCACCCGCCGAGGGGATCACCGCTGGCGGTCGCGGCCGTGATGAGCCCGACCTTCCCCCACAGCCCGGAGGTCGGGGGCAGGCCGATGAGCGAAAACAGGCCGAGGATCATCAGTATCGTCGTCCATCTCTCCCGCTTGGCCAGGCCCGTCAGCTTCTTGAATGAGCCGGTGCCGTAGGTCTGTTCGATGGCGGCCATGATGAGCAGAAGTCCCGACATCGTGATCATGTGATGGACCATGTAGAAGGTGCCGGCGCCCAGTGCCGTCGACGTCAGCAGCACGACACCGAGTAGGATGTGCCCGATGCCCGAGGTCATCTGGAAGGCGAGGACATTGCGGACCCGGTTCTGGCCGAAACCGGACAGAGCACCGATGAGGATGCTGATGATGGCGATGACGGCGATGACATCGACCCAGGCCGCGGGTTCCCCGTACACCGAGGTGTAGATCCGGTAGATCGCATACATCGCGACCTTGGAGTGCAGCCCGGAGAACAGTGACATCATTCCCGCCGAGGTGTTCGGATAGCTGCGAGCCAGCCAACCGTGGAACGGGGCGCCGCCGGCCTTGATGATCAGGGCGAGGAGAACGACGCCGATCGCCAGAGCCCCCTGTCCGTTCGGGGCTCCCATCTGAGCGAGGAGGGCGATGTTGACGGTTCCGCGGGCCCCGTAGACGAAGCCGACCCCGATGAGCAGGATCGTCGAGGTGAGCAGATTGACCATGACGTACATACGCCCCACGCCGAGGCGGCGCCACGTTCCGGTCACCGCGATGAGTGCATAGGCCGGCAGGACCATGACCTCGACGAAGACGAAGAAGTTGAAGAGGTCCCCGGTCAGCAGCGCACCGTAGACGCCGGTGAGCATCATCAGGATCAGTGCGGGGACGAATCGGTACTGGTCCTCCCCTGTCGTGATCAGGAAGATGCAGCTGATGAGGGCCGTGAGGGAGGTCAGGACCAACATCAGTGCGGTGAATGCATCGGAGACGAAGGGGATCGCCAGACCGGGGACATAGCCGCCGACGGAATGGGCGATGACAGGCTGCCGCTGATGGACGACGAGCAGGATGATGCCGGAGATGCCGACGAAGCTCGGGCCTGCCAGCAGCAGGATGCGGTCGAAAGTGCGGGAGGTGATGAGCACGCTCAGCGCCGACGACAGGAGCGGCACGCCGATGAGCAGAAGCAGGAATGCAGGATTCATGAGTCTCGCCCCTCACCGGTCTCGGGGGCACGTTTCTGATCGTCGTCGTGGCCGAGCACGGCCAGGGCCAGCATGAAGATCGTCACGGCCAAGGTGATGACGATGGCGGTGAGGACGAAGGCCTGCGGCAGCGGATCGGCGGCCATGCTCTGATCGCCGCGATTGCTCAGCGGCTCCACGCGCCACGCGCCGACTCCTGCGGAGAGGAGGATGAAATTCGCGGCGTGGGAGATCAGCGTCAGACCGAAGACGCCTCTGACCATCGACCGCTGCATCATCAGATACACCCCGCCGGCGGTCAGCACGCCGATCGTGAGAGCCAGGATCATCGCATTCCCTCCTCATCGACTGCGGCCGAGTGCTGCCGCCCCTCACCGGTCGAGCGTTCGATGGGCGCATCGCCGTGGAGGATGTGGGTCGACGATGCCCGCACCTTCGCATCCCGATCGGCAATCCGTGCGCGACCGTCGAGTGACGGGCGCTCTCCCCTGATCGCTTCCATCGGTCCGCTCAGCTCGCCGTAGAGCAGCTCATCGGCACGCTCACGCGTGCGTTCGACGTCGCGGCGGATGATGCCGTTGGTCAGCACGTCGTCCCCGGCGGGGGTGGCTGCGGAATCCGAGACGCCGAGGAGGTTGAATGAGGCGAGGATGAGACCCAGCACCGCTAGGTACACGCCCAGGTCGAAGATCATCGACGTGGTGAAATGCTGCCCGAGGAAATATCCGTGCAGCGGCTCGAGGAACGACCCGGCGAAGATGAGACCGATGAGACCGGTCACAACTGCCGTGGCCACACCCGAACCGATGAGGTACAGGGGAGCTCGCGGCGGTCCGATTGCCCGATCCTTGGCCGTGGACATGTAGATGAGGCCGATGATCGCCGAACCGACCAGGGCGGCGATGAATCCACCGCCGGGCTCGTTGTGCCCGCGCCAGAAGATCACGAGCGAGGTGATCGCCAGCAGCGGACCGAGGACCCTGATCGTCAGCTGCAGCGGAATCACGTTCGGCCATGCTTCGTGGACACCACGATAAGCTGTGGTGCCCCGGGGTCGGATCGAGACCCAGGCCTTCTTCGGCGGTTCGGGGATGTTCTCTGCCGGCGGGTCGATGAACTTGTCCTTGACCGTCGACATCACCGCTACGATGGCGATTCCGGCCATGCCCAGGACCGTGAGCTCACCGAGGGTGTCCAGGGCACGGAATTCGACGAGGATGGTGTTGACGATATTGTCACCGCCGCTGATGTCGGGGGCGTTCTCGATATAGTACAGGCCCAGGTCTGAGCGTTCGCGCCGACCGTTGAGCGCCAGGGTCAGCACGGTCGCTGCGCCCCCGATGAGGACGGCGAAGAGCAAGCGCGTGCCCTGCACGCGCTTCGGGTATCGCCAGAATGACCGCGGCAGCTTCTGCAGCACCAGCATGA